>NZ_JBEYVP010000051.1:0-75678 GCF_040644035.1 Streptomyces sp. NPDC047042
CAAGGCGACGGCCACCACGAAGTAGACCCACTCAACAGACCGGGGTCGGTCCCATTACATGAGCCGACCCCGGGAACATTCCGTGAGCGCCCACAGTAGATGGTGATCTGCTCGATCTTGTGGACCTTGCCGCTGGGGGCACCGGACGCGCGGCCGAAGTCGAAGGCCATGTACTTGGGGAGTCGGCCCGAGTCCCACTGCGGGCCGCCCAGGACCGTGCGGTACTTGATGCTGACCTCGTTGTTGCCGGTGTTCATCCATCCCACGCCGTAAATGGCGACGTCGATGGTGCCGGCGTTGGCGAAGCAGGGATCGACGCCGTCGGTCTCGAAGTAGAGGAACTCACCGTAGGTGCCGCAGTCCACCCGGTTGATGGCGTGGGCCGGGAGAGCGGTCGCGACGGTGGTTGCCAGCGCGGCGACGGCCACACCGGCGAGGTGGAGGGCACGGCGTCGGATGGGGGATCTCATCAAAGGCTCCTCTGTTTCGCGTCAATTCGAGGAGTGAGACGGGCCGGCGGTCGAAGAAGTTGTCACGAAACGGCAATGTCACCGAACAACGCCCGCAAGGACAAAGGCGATTGCTCTCCCGTACACAGCCTCTGCCCTTACGCCTCCCCCCCTTGCAGTGCTGCGCGGCTAACCCGCCCCCAGCGGCGCCGAATTCAGCTCCCGTACCAGTTGTGGAGTGAGGAGTTCGCCCGCTCGGTCGGCCAGTACGGCCATTTCGTAGCCGACCAGGCCTACGTCGCAGCCCTCTGTGGCGAGGACGCCCAGGCAGCTGCCGTCGCGGATGCGGCCGACCATGAGGAAGCCGCCGAGCATTTCGATCATGACGAGTTTCATGCCTCGGAAGCCGTGTGTCGTCGCCGCGTTCTGGGCGAGGCTGGTGATGCCGGAGACAACGGCGGCGAGGTGGTCGGCGCGGTCTCGGCCGAGGTTGTCGGAGGCGGCCATGAGCAGGCCGTCGGACGAGACGGCGACGGCGTCGGTGACGCCGTCGGCGGTGCGTACGAACTCCGAGACGAGCCAGCCGAAACTCTGGACGGCGGTGGTCACGATGGCGCTCCTTGGGTGCTTCGGGGTGTGCTTCGAGGTGTGCTTCGGGCCTCGGCGCGGGCAACACCTGCCCGGAAACCGTTGAGCAGGGCGGAGACAGCGGGAGCGGGTGGGGTGGTGGGTGTGGGTGTGGGTGTGGTGGAGAGGGGCTGCGGAGGGTGCGTCGGGGCCAGCAGGCGGCCGGGTAGGACCAGGAGGGCCGACAGGCCGCCGCCCGGGGTGTCGAAGAGGTGGACCTTCGCGCCCTCGCCGAGGCGCTGCGCGAGCCGGCCGACGACGAGGTGGCCCAGGAAGCGGGTCGGCGCGGCGAGGAACGCGTCCTCGCCGGAACCGGAGAGGCGGGCCTCCGCGCGTTCCTTGTCGGCCGGCGACATGCCGACGCCGTGATCGACGACGGCGAAGCTGTACGTGTCGTCCTCGGTGTCGTACCAGCCGTGCACCTCGACCCGTTCGGTCGGGGGCGAGAACGTCAGCCCGTTCTCCAGGAGTTCGGCGAGGAGGTGGGCGACATCGGCGACGGCGTGGCCGCGTACGCGCACCGGCTCCACCACCGCGATCAGCACCCTGCGGTACTGCTCCACCTCGGCCACGGCGGACTGGACGACCTCCAGACCGTCGGCGGGCGCCGCCGTGGGCCGGGGCGGATTCTGTCCGGCCAGGACCAGCAGGCTCTCGGCGTTGCGCCGCATCCGGGTGGCCAGGTGGTCGAGTTCGAAGAGCTCGGCGAGGGCGTCCGGGTCGAGTTCCTGCCGTTCCAGACGGGTGATGAGGCTGAGCTGACGGCGTACGAGATTCTGGTTGCGGCGGCCGAGGTTGGCGAGCGATTCGGTGGTGTTGCGGCGCAACCCGGCCTGCTCGGCGGCCAGTTGGACGGCCGTCTGTTCCACCTGACGCAGGGAATCGGCGACTTCGGCGATCTCGGCCGCGCCGCCCAGTGGTTGCGTCTGCGCCTCGGGGAACTCCACCTGGTCTCGCGGGGACTGTTGGATACGGGCGACGGTCGCCGGGAGTCGGTTCCGGGCCACGTCGTGGGCGGCCTCGGCGAGTGCGCGGAGGGGGCGGGTGAGGGAGCGCGAGGCGAAGGCGGCGAGGGCGGCGACCAGGGTCGCCATCAGCGCGCCCGCGAAGAGGTAGGCGGCCAGGGCCAGTTCGGCGTCGTGACTGAGCTGGTCGGACCGGTCCCGTACGTCGTCGCCGACCGTCTGCTGGACGGCGTACAGGTCGTCCACGAGTACGGTCATCGCGTCCCACCAGGTGGCGGCGTCGGCGCGGAGTGCGGAGCCGTCGGCGGCGGCTTCCGCCCTGCTCTCGTAGGCGGTGGCGCGGGTGGCGTCCTTCGTGGCGAACGCACGGGTGAGAGCCGTGAGTTGGGGTACCGTGGCGACCTGCCGGAAGCGGGTGAGGGCGGCTACGCGGGTGGCGCGCACCTCGGTGAAGGTCAGGTACTCGCGGTTGTGGAAGGCGCCGTCGGCGAACACGCCGTTGAGCAGGCCACGTTCGAGGGCGACGGACTCCTTCGCCGCCGCCAGTTCCCGCAACGCGGCGAGTCCGTCGCGCAGTTGGCGGTCGTCGCGTGTCGCGGTGTCCGCCACCGGGTCGACGGCGTTCAGGGCGTCGACGGCGGTGGTGTAGAAGGTGAGGGTGGCCGTGCGGTCGGCGGCGCGGGCCGTGGTGCTCTTTTCGCCGGCGTTCCGGTCGGCGGCCGTGCGGATGGCGGTCAGGCGGCGAAGGTCCCGCTGCACGACAGCCTCTACGTCGCGCTCGGAGCGCATCGCCCGCAGTGCCGTGTCGACGCGCTTGCGAGTCGTGGCGAGTTGTGTGCGGTATCCCTCTTCGCCGCCCAACAGGCCGTTCGTCAGGCCGCGTTCGCGTTGCAGCTGATGCACCAGCGCCTGGACGCGCAGACTGAGGCCGACCTCGGCGCGGGTCGTGCGGGCGTCACCCACGGCCTCCGCGCGGCCGTATACGGCCAGCCCGGCCACCGTCAGCAGCAGACAGATCGGGACGGTGATGACCACCGCCACCCGGCCCCTGATGGTGCGCCAGCCGGGCAACGGGCGGCGGGGAGGAGCCGCGGGGCCGCGGTGGCGACGCGACGCCCCGGCACTCGCCTCACCTCCTGCGATCACCTCACCCCCGGCGATCACCTCATCTGACGCACTCCCCGTATCCCCGGCCGTACCCCCAGCACCCCCGGAAACGTCCCCGGAAACGCCCCCGGAAACGCCCCCGGAAGGGTCCCTCCCGACAACGCGCTTGCCGTCTGCGCCGACTGCGCCGGGTCTGCCGAGTCTGACGACCAGTCGCCGTAATGGCGTCCACACCCTCATGTCCCGAAGCTAGTCCCATCGCCGCAGCGGCCGGTTTCGGACCTGTTAGACCCCGTGAGGACTTGGATTGCGGCGAACTCACATCCCTGGTCAGCGGGGTGAGACCGCGCACTCAGGATGTGGGCTCATGGCCCGTGGCATCAGCATCGGCAACCGCCCGAGAGCACCGAGGACGGCTCACTGTCGGCTGATCGCGCGGGAGATGCCGGCGGTGACCGTGGTGGCCAGGATCCAGCCCGCCGCGATCAGGCCGTAGGCCAGCCACTGGGCGGTGTCCCGTGGGGCGTAGGCGCCCTCCTGGCCGAAGGTGAAGATCGGCACCAGCAGATCGAGTGTGTAGAAGACGGCGTTGAACTGTGGCGCCTTGCCCGCGTCGAGCGGGGCCGGCGGATGCAGGCCGAAGTACAGCGCGCCGCAGACGAGCAGTGCCAGCAGCCAGAGTCCGGCGCGGAGCGGGCGGTAGCCGTAGCCGACGGCGGCGTCCTGGATGTGGCCCCAGGCGCGGACCTGCGGGGCGAGGGTGGTGCGGCGGTGGCGCTGCTTGGCGAGCAGTACCGTACGCGCTTCGTCCTCGTGCCCGAGTCTGCGGTAGGCCGCCGCGAGTTGCTCGTACGGCTGCGGAAGGTAGCCGTCACCGGCGCGCCGGATCCAGCGGACCCGCTCCGCCGCCGGGAGGGGAGACGCGAGGGCGTCGTACGTCGTCTCGGCCAGCCTCAGGTCGGCGGGCCAGGTGTCCGGGGCGTCGTACAGCGTGCCCAGGTGGGCGTTGCGCGCGTCCACCGTGCCGTCGATCCGCTGCCGGGTGCGCAGGTCGGTCTCCCTGGCCCGGGTCGCGCGCAGGGAGAGGGCGATGCCGTCGGGGTGGGTCAACGTGGCGTCGCGGAAGCTGAGTTCCGTACCGATACGCGTGCCGTCGAGGGTGATGCCGCCCTCGACGGTCAAGCCGCGGCCGAGGTCGAGGTTACGGCCGACCGTGACATCGACCGCCTCCAGGGCGATGTCGCCCGCGTTGCCCAGCCGGGCACCGCAGAAGCCGATGCCCGCCCCGACCGTGGCGCCGGAGAGGATGATCCGGCCCTCGGCGCTGAATCCGGGGTGGAAGGTGAAGTCCTCGGTGACCCGGACGTGGTACGCGTCCAGGGCGTGGCCCCCGGGGTTGCGCAGCGCGACGCCCTCGAGGTCGAACTCGCCGTCGATGCTCGCCCCGGAGAGCCGGAACCCTCCGTCGACCGCCAGGTTGGTGCACAGCGCGTCGCCGCCCACCGCGAGGTGGACGGCGGAGATCGCCTCGACGCCGGGGGACACGATCACCGTGTCCCGGAGGTCCAGATCACCGTGGATCTCGGTGCGGGTGAGGATGAGAGGCCCCGTCAGGCGACAGCCGGCGAGAACCAGCCGGCCGTCGATCCGCGCCGTGTCGGCGACGAGTCCGGGCAGGTGGCAGCCGGTCAGGACCAGCTCCCGGGTCCCGGCACCCCGTAGATCGGGCGCCGCGTCGAAGCTGCAGTCGGACAGGACGACGGGTACGGAGATCTCGGTGAACCGGAGATCCAGGCGTCCTGTGACCCGCGCGCCTGTCAGGCGTAGCGCGGGGCGGTCGCCCGGCGTGTGTTCGGGGCCGGCGCCGAGCAGCAGCGCGGCCAGGACTTCGGCCCGGACCGCCTCCTCCTCCGCTGCTGCCGCTGCCGCTGCCGCTGCCGTTGCCGTTGCCGTTGCCGTTGCCGCCGGTACCGTGCCGTCGCGAACGTCGACGGGGCGGCCCTGGGAAAAGGCTTCCCACAACCGCCGTTCAGGAGCGTTGAGTTCATCGTGGCGCACGATCGATGATCTTCCCCGCAGGGCTGTGCTCCGGACAAGCCTCCTCGACTTCCCGTGCGAACGGGGCGCAACCCCTGAGGACTGTGAGACTCCTGTGAAATCTGGACTTCCGGACTTCCTGATGTGCGGGCTTTGCTGCGAGGTTGGTGATCTACAACTCGGCTGCCACACGCGGTCGTTGAAACCTCACCCCCCACGAGGCGCAGCATGGCGAAAGCCCCCTTCTCACGCAGAACACGCGCGTCCATACTCACCGCGACGGCCGGCCTCTCGCTGGCCGTCGCTCTGCTGCCGGGCGGCGCGAGCGCGGCCCCCGGCGATCCGGTGGGCCGCCCCGCGGCCGACTCGGACGCGCACATCGGCTCACCGGCGGCCGACGGTCCGCCGGTCATACCCTCGCAGCAGTCGCTCGCACGGAGCGACGCCCGGCTCACGAAGGCCGAACAGCGGCCCGGCGTACGGCAGTTGCGCAAGCAGCTCGGGACGCAGGGTGTCCTCGAGCTGGACCCGGACACCGGTACCGCACGACAAGTTGCCCGGCTCGACGGGTACTTGACGTCAGCCAGTGGCGCCAACCCGGAGGACATCGCCCGGAACTACCTGCGGGCGCATCCCGATGTGTTCGGGCTCTCCGCCGCTCAGGTCCAGGACCTGACCCTGCGCAAGCAGTACACCGATGTCGCCGGCACCCGTCACCTGTCGTTCGTCCAGTCGGTCGAAGGTGTCCCGGTGTTCGGCAACGGCGTCAAGGCCAACGTCGCCCGCGACGGACGGCTGATCAGCGTGCTGGGCTCCCCGGTACGGGGGCTGCCGTCCACGCTGGCGCCGGCCAAGGTCAGCGGAACGCAGGCCCGGCGCAACGCCCTTCGTGACATCGCGGGCGCCGGGGACGTCACCCTCGGCGCCTCGGACACCGCCAAGCAGGTGGTGTACACGGAGCCGGGCGGCGTGGCCCGGCGGGCGTGGCGGACGGTCACCGTGCCCGACGGCCAGGGCATGTGGCTGCACGTCGTCGACGCGGCGACCGGACGAGTGCTGTACCGACAGAACCTGTCGTCCGACCTCTCTTCCGACGCGCGGCCTGCCGCGCCTGCCGCGTCGCTCACCTCCGGCAAGCCCGTAAACGTAAAACAGTCCACCGGCCCCCTCCTGCGTACCGGCAAGGTGCTGGTCTGGGACCAGTACCCGGGTGCCCGGTCCGGTGGCAAGCAGCACACCCGCCATCTGACCGCCCGTGGCTGGCTCCCCCAGGGCGCCCAGACCCTCAACGGATCGGTCGGGCACGTCTTCAGCGACGTCAACGACAACGACAAGGTGGACCCGGGCGAGGAGATCACCCCTGCGGCCGACGGGACGTTCTCCTTCCCCTTCAAGCCGTTCACCGGCGACGGCTGCGGCACACCGCTGCCCTGCTCGTGGGACCAGAAGACGCCGAACTCCTGGCAGACCAACCGCGAGCAGAACGCCGCGCAGGTCTTCTACTTCCTCGGCACCTTCCACGACCATCTGGAAGCCGGCCCGATCGGCTTCACCCGGGCCGCCGGCAACTTCGACAGCCGGGACGGCGACGCCGTGCAGGCGCAGACCGACGACGGCGCGGCCATCAAGGACGGCCTGCCCGACGGCGACCACCTGAACAACGCCAACATGGGTACGCCGCCGGACGGCCAGGCGCCCACGATGCAGATGTACCTGACCGGGTCCATACCGGGCTTCAACGTCCTGCAGGGCAACTTCGGCGACGACGCCGCCACCGTCTACCACGAGTACACCCACGGCCTGTCCCACCGCCTCATCACCGACGCCGACGGCGTCCCCGCCCTCAACAGCCAGCAGTCGGGGGCCATGGGCGAGGCGTGGAGCGACTGGTACGCCCTCGACTTCCTCAACAACGAGGGCCTGCTGAAGGACAACCGGCGCGTCGACGGCGACGTGAACCTCGACGCCCCGGGCTGGAGCGACGAACTGCCCGCGCGCACCCAGTCGATGGACTGCCCGGTCGGCGCCACGTCGGCCAAGTGCCAGGGAACCGACGCCGCGGGTCCGGGCGGGTACACCTACGGCGACTACGGGAAGATCTCCTCCCGCGGCGGTCCCGAGGTGCACGCCGACGGCGAGATCTGGGGCCAGACGCTCTGGGACCTGCGCAACACCCTCGGCAGCCGGCTCACCGAGTCGCTGGTGACCCGCGCGATGGAGCTGTCGCCCGTCAACCCGTCCTTCCTCGACCAGCGGAACGCCATTCTGCAGGCCGACACCGTGGTCAACGGCGGGCGTGCCCACGACCGCATCTGGAAGGTCTTCGCCCACCGGGGCATGGGCTGGTACGCCGCCGCCCTCACGGGTGACGACGTACGGCCCGACGAGGACTTCTCGCTGCCGCCCGGCCCGGACACCCCGCTGGCCACGCTCACCGGCAAGGTCACCGACACGCTGTCCGGCAACCCGGTCGGCGGGGTCACCGTCAGCATCAGCGGCCACGCCTCCGGCTTCCCCGGCGCCGACCTCTCCGCCGTGAGCGCGGCGGACGGCACGTACGCGATCCGGAACGTCCCCGAGGGCACGTACCGGAAGGTGTACGCGAGCGGCGGCGGTTACGAGCCGCAGATCCGTACGGTCACCGTCGCCTCCGCCACCGCCGACTGGGCGTTGCGCCGGAACTGGTCGGCCTCCTCCGGCGGCGCCGAGATCGCGGAGTTCAGCGGCGCCGACTACAGCGACTTCGGCTGCGGACCCGCCGGCCTGATCGACATGGGGGGCTCCGTCTGGGGTTCGGAGGCCAATGGCGGCACCAACGGCACCGGGGTCGACCCGGTCCACAACACCGTACGGCTGCCCGTGGCCGTGGACGTCAGTGAGCTGCGCGTCGACCCGACGTCGGGCTGCGGGGACGACCTGACGGCGTCCCTCGGCGACTACCGGATCGAGACGTCCCCGGACGGCACCACCTGGGCCACCGCCGCCGAGGGCCACTTCTCTCCCGCCGACACCGGCCGGGAGAACGTCGTGGCCCTCAACACGGGCACCGGGCAGAACGTCCGGTACGTCCGTGTGACGATGCTGGGCAACCAGGCCGTCGACAACGGCGTGGACTGCGCGCAGGACAGCGGCTCGTCGGGCTGTCTCTACATGGACATGTCCGAGCTCATCGTCAACGGCACGGCCCGCCAGGGCTGACGGAACCGGTAACCAGCAAGTCGTGGGGCGGCGTTCCGGCAACGGAACGCCGCCCTACGGCAGTTGATGGGGATCAACTGGTCGTGCAGGCCGTGCCGTTGAGGGTGAAGGTGGTCGGCGCCGGGTTCGTCGCCCCCTTCGCCCCGATGAAGCCGACCGTGACCGAGCCCGCCGCCGGGATCGTGGCCGTGTAGGAGGCGGGTACGACGCTCACGTTGGCGCCGGTCTGCGTCGGCGTACCGCCCCACATGTTGCTGATCGTCTGGCCGCCCGCGAAGGCGAAGCCCAGCTTCCAGTTGGTGAGGGCGGCCGTGCCCGTGTTGCGCAGGGTGATGTCGCCCTGGAATCCGCCCTGCCATTCGCCGACGACCCGGTAGGCGACCGAGCAGCTGACGCCCGGGGTGCCGCCGCCCGGGGACGTGGTCACGTTCACCGTGGCCGAGCGGGGCGAGCGGTTGCCGGCCGCGTCCCGTGCGTACACGGCGAAGGTGTACGCGGTGGACCCGGTCAGGCCGGTCACCGTGACCGTGTTGGTGGTGGAGGCGGCGGCCGTCGTCTCCGTGGTGCCGTTGACGCGGACGACGTCGTAGCCGGCGACGCCAACGTTGTCAGTGGACGCGGTCCAGGTCAGGGTGGTCGACGTGGCGGTGGTCCCGGAAGCGGCCGGGGCGCCGGGAGCCGTCGGGGCCTGCGTGTCGGTGCCCGTGCCGCCGCCGTAGATCGTGGCCTCCTTGGAGGTCTGCGCGATGCCGTTGGCCCCGTTGAAGATGCGCTGGCCCCAGGCGCTGAGCTGCTTCGGGTCGAAGCCGATCGACAGGTCGAGGATCGGGTCCGTGTTGCCGCTCCACGACCAGGCCAGATAGCCCAGTTTCAGCTGCTGGGCGGTCGCCATCATGGTGTCCTCGTCGGGGTCGCCCCACTGGTCGGCCGGCCCGCCGAACTCACCGATGAGGATGGGGAGTTTGGCCGTGACGAAGGCGTTGAGATAGTCCGTGATCTCCGCCGCCGTGTCGAAGACGCTGTACATGTGGATCGAGAAGATCAGGTTGCCGGTGGTGTCCGCGTTGTACACGGTCTGGGCGTTGGCGCGCATGACGCCCTGCCAGTCCTGGCCCCAGTTGGGCGCGTCCACCATGATCGTGTGCTGGAAGCCTGCGGCACGCAGCTTCTGCACGGCGGCGATGGTGGGGGCGGTCCAGCCGGCCGGATCGGTGTTGCCCCAGGGCTCGTTGCCGATGTTGATGATGACGTAGTTCTCCTGGCCCTCGAGCACGCTCTTGAGGCCGATCCAGTAGTCGGCCGCCTGGTCGAGCGTCCCGGCGGCGGCCTCCTCGCCGTAGCCGGTGGTGTCGTGCACCTCGAGCACGCAGATCAGCCGGTTGGCCTTGCACTGGGCGATGACGGCGGCCACGTCGTCGGCACTGTTCTTGGTCCAGCGATGCCCGTCGGCGAGGACGACGCGGACCGTGTTGGAGCCCAACGCCTTGACGTCCCTGAGGGATTGGGTCTGCGTCGGGTACCAGGTGTGGGCGTGGTTGACGCCCCGCATCACGAAGTCGTTGCCGTTGCCTTCGAGGAGACGGCCGCCCGAGATGTGCAGGCCGGTGGCGAGGGCGCCGGTCGGTGCGGCCTGCGCCTGGGTGGGGGTCGGGGCGAGCGCCAGCAGGCCGAGGAGGGTGGCCAGGGCGGTCAGCAGGACGGCCAGCGGGCTCTTTCGCGTGGTGCTTTTCTTTGTGCTTCTCGTTGTGCTTCTCGTAGTTCTCACTGCGACTCCAGGGAGTGGGCGCCAAGAAACTTCAGCATCAGCAGAAATATGGGAGCGCTCCCATAAACCCACTAGGGCAGGGACACGTCAAGGATTCGCACAGACATCGGCCGCTCGTCAGCGGGTCAGGGACCGTGCGCTGCGGAACGTACGGCGATAGGTGTCCGGCGGGACACCGACCGTGCGGGAGAAGTGGCGGCGCAGGGTGGTCGCCGTGCCCATGCCGACGGCCTCCGCGATGGCGTCGACGCTGTCGCCGGTGGCCTCCAGCAGCTCCTGGGCGCGCCGGATCCGCTGGTTCAGCAGCCACTGCAGCGGGGTCGTACCCGTGACGGTCCGGAACTGGCGACCGAGGTGGCGCGAGCTCATGTTCGCCCGGCGGGCCAGGTCCTCCACGGTCAGCGCGCGGTCGAGCCGTTCGATCGCCCACGGCAGCAGCTCGGCGAGCGGATGGTCGTCCTGGACGGGCACCGGCGCGGTGACGAACTGCGCCTGACCGCCGGCCCGGTGCGGGGGTACGACGAGGCGGCGGGCGACGGTGTTGGCGATCGCCGGGCCGTGGTCGAGGCGTACGAGGTGCAGGCACAGGTCCATCGAGGCGGCCTTGCCGGCGGAGGTGAGCACGCTGCCGTTGTCGACGTACAGCACGTCCGGGTCGACCTCGACGAGGGGGTGGCGGGCGGCCAGGTCATCGGTGTGCGCCCAGTGCGTGGTGGCGCGCAGACCGTCCAGGATTCCGGCGGCGGCCAGCACGAAGGCGCCGGTGCAGAGGGAGGCGATGCGGGCTCCGGCGTCATGGGCCGCGCGTACGGCGTCGACCAGTTCGGCGGGCGGGGCGATGTCGATGTCGGCCCAGCCGGGGACGATCACCGTTTCGGCGTACGGGAGTTGGTCGAGGCCCGCGTCGGGCTCCAGTCGGAATCTGCCCAGGCGGACGGGGGCGGGGCCGCAGACGGCGAGGTCGTACCAGGGGAAGGCCAGACCGGGGAGACCGGAGAGGTCGGAGCCGAACACCTCGTAGGCGACGGCCAGTTCGAAGTGGAGCATGCCGTCGGTGAGGGCGAGGGCGACGGTCCTGGTACCCGGGTTCACGCTCATGTCCGTAATTGTACGGGGCATGTCGTTCCGGACACTCGTGCGGGGCGGCGGGCGTCGCCAGGATGGTGGTCATGCGAACAAGACGGGGAGAAGTCATGGGATCGGCAACGGAGTTCGGGCAGACGGTTTCCGCGCAGACGGTTTCAGCGCAGACGGTTTCCGCGCAGACGGTTTCCGCGCAGACGGCGCCTGGTCAGACGGTTGTGGTGTACGGCGCGTACGGGCACACCGGGCGCTTCGTGGTGGCGGAGCTGGTGGAGAAGGGGTTCGTCCCGGTCCTCTCCGGGCGGGACCCGGAGCGGCTGCGGGAGTGGGCGGCGGTGTCCCACCCGGGGCTCGAGGTCCGCCCCGCCTCGGTCGACGACCCGGGCTCGCTGGACCAGGCCCTCCTCGGAGCGGCGGCGGTGATCAACTGCGCCGGGCCCTTCGCGGCGACGGGGGCGCCGGTGATCGAGGCGGCGCTGCGGGCCGGGATCCCGTATGTGGACGTGGCGGCGGAGATCGAGGCCAACCTCGACACGTTCACGCACTTCGGGGACCGCGCGCGGGCCGCTAACGCGGTGGTGGTCCCGGCGATGGCGTTCTTCGGCGGCCTCAGCGACCTGCTGGTCACGGCGGCGATGGGCGACTGGACGTCGGCGGACGAGGCGCATGTCGCGTACGGGCTGAGCAGCTGGCACCCCACCGCCGGGACGCGCGTCGCGGGCACGGTCTCCCGGGACCGCAGGAACGGCCGCCGGGTCCGCTACAGCGGGGGCGCACTGGAGTACCACGACGACGCCCTGCCGACCCTGAAGTGGACCTTCCCGGACCCGATGGGCGCCCGGGAGGTGATCGGCGAGTTCTCGATGGCCGACGTGGTCACCGTCCCGAGCCACCTGGCGATTCCCGAGGTGCGGTCCTACATGGCGGCCGACGCGGCCAGGGACCTGGCGGCACCGGAGACCCCGGCACCGGTCGCGGTCGACGAGGACGGGCGCTCCGCGCAGACGTTCGTGGTCGACGTCGTCGTACGGTCCGGTGGGGTGGAACGCCGGGCGGTGGCGAGCGGGCGGGACATCTACGCGGTCAGCGCACCACTGGCGGTGGAGGCGGTACGCCGAGTACTGACGGGGCGGGCGCGGGAGGTGGGGGTGCTGTCGGCGGGGGCGGCGTTCGAGGCGACCGAGTTTCTGGAGGCGCTGTCGGCGCATGTGTCGGTGGAGTTGTTTCGGTAGAGGGGTGGGGGTGAGTGGCCCTGTCCGGGCTGGAGCCGTCCGGACAGGGGCGAGGCTTGCAGGCTCGGCCCGCACCGGCAGCGGTCCTGCGCCGGGCGCCCAGCAGTTCTTCGCACCAGGGGGACCGGTTCGTCGGTGATCGCCGACCTAGCTAAGGGTCCCATCAGGAATAGTATCGACGGCGATAGTATCGCCAGCGCTACTATCCGGATCCGCCGGACGCCGAACCCGTCCAGACTGAGGCGGACCCCGGCTCGGTCCCCCGCGAGGCGGCTCCAGTTACCTGCCCGACGGCGCTGCGACGACAACGACTCGATCAGCCTCGACATCGAACCCGAGCACCGGATGGCCGTACTCGCCCTCCGGGTCTGAAGATCGCCAACACATCGGCCGTGGGCCAGACCCGCAGGTCCGGGCACTCGGCATCCGCCGGTCGGGACAGCACGGCCGCCGCCCGAGGCACCGGAAGCACCACCTCTCCCTCGGAGTACTGGCACCTCCAACCCTTCTCCGCGACAAGGTCGAGGACCGCCTGCCAGTCCCCCACCGAGGCATTCGGGACACGCACGTCCGGCAACGCCCCCATCAAGTCCAAGTCGAAAAAGCACGCCACGTCGTACTGGGATCCGCGAAGTCACGTCGTCCGTACGCGGTGAGCGGCCCACGCCTTGGCGGCCTTGTGGACGTTATGGGTCCACGGGTTGGGTGACTCCTCGGCGATCTCGCTCCAGAGGCTTTCGTTGGCTGCCGCGAACGCGTCCAGCCCGGTCTCGGGAGCCTCACGGAAGGCAGGAACACGAGAAGCCCATTGCTCGGCGCTCCCTGGCGTGTGGCCGCCCTCGGCGATCAGCCAGACGACCCAGTATCCGGCGTCCAGCCAAGGGGCGCCTCGGGTGGCCCACGCCCAGTCGACGAACCACGCTCGTCCTTGGCCGACCAGGACGTTGGTGGGGTTCGGGTCGGTGTGGCAGAGAGCGTCTCCGGTGAAGTACGGGAAGGTTGCCGCAGACGCGTGCTCCCGCAACCGGTGTCCGGCGTCCTTGAGTTCTACGCCGTCCGGCGCGCGCAGCTTCGACAGCCGTTCCAGAGTCGCAGCGACGAGCGGGAGATCGTCCGAGCCCGGCGCGTAGTCGGCATGGCGTCCGTCGAGAGCGTCGAAGGCGACGAGATCCCATCCGCCGGCCTGGAGGTGCCACCGCACGCGGGGAGAAACGTCACTCACGTATGGACTGACGACCGCCTCTCGGTGCTGGGTCCACACGCGGGGGTGATCTGCGGGCAACCCCTTTACGTACACCTCGCCCTGTTCGGATGTCAGTCGGGCGGCGAGGGCGGAGTTCAAGCCGGATGACACCGCTTCTGTGCTCAGGAGCGGGCCTGTGCGGGCAAGTACGGAGACCTGGACATCGTCGGGCAGGTCGGCGAAGTCGATGCGATCGGTCGGCATGGGTGCACTTTTACAGAGACGGCGGGTGGCCCCGCACAGCGCGACACGGCTGTACAGGACCACCAGGAGAGTTGCTACTGGTACGGGTTGTCGTCACCGCAGCCGGGGATGGCGCCCGTGGTCAACTCCTCGACGTTTTCTACGACCGTCACGCCCACCAAGTCCACCGGTTCGACCTTCGAGGCAGGCAGTGGTGCGATTTCGACAGCAACAGCGGTCATGCTGATTCTCCTTCTCGGTGTTGGCAGTAGTTCTCCAGTGGTGCCTTCGCAAGCTGGTACGCCTTCGCCATCGGGCGGCAGACCCTGCAGGTTCCCGAGAGCTTGCAGCCCGAGCAGCCACCAGTGCGAAGCATTTGTGCGTCGGCCAGGGCGGGCAGCCCGTGCAGCCCGGCGACGCCGTTCGTCATGAGGTCGATGGGGTTTTCGCGGCCGACCTTGCACATCGTCGCGAGCCCGAAAGGGTCGACATGGAAAAAGGTGTGGCCGGCGGGGCACCCCCGGAAGACAGTGTTTCCGCCGAGAAATCGAGGGGACTGCGCGGCAAGCGGGTCCGGCTGTCCGTCATAGGTGGGGGAGATCGACCCGTACTCGCTGAACCGATCCGCGTACTCCCGCGCGATGTCGCGCATGGAGTCGGCCTCGTGTTCGTTGTGCTTGGTCATGATCAGCGTGATGGCCACGGGGATACCCGCCGCCCTGGCCGCTTCGAGTCCCTTCATGACGAGCCGGAACGATCCCTTCGTACGGGTAAGGGAATCCGCGGCCTCCTCACTTGCCCCGTACAGACTCACAGTGACCTTGTGCGGAGGCATCCGCGTCAGAGTGTCGAGCACCTCGTCACGGTGCAGCCGACTGCCGTTGGTCAGAATCTCCAGCAGCATCCCGCGCTCGTACGCGTAGGCATACGCCTTGAGGAAGTCGCGGTCGATCATTGGCTCCCCGCCGGTCAATTGAAGCCAGTGCGCTGCGCGAGATAGCACATGGCGCAATTGAAATTGCATCCCTTGTTCAACTCCCATGTCGCTCGCGAATAGTTCAGCCGCGTGCGCGCGCGGACAATCACTGTTTCGTTCATCGACCGCCCAGCCAGCCTCAGGTCCCAGGCACTGTTGGCGGCGTCCACCAGCCACTCAGGCACCAGAGCGCCGGTGATGTCAGCTGCGGCGAGTTCGTCGTACTGGGCGGCCTTCAACTGGACACCGCGCCGCGCTCCTGGCCGTGCCACGAGATACGTCTGCTGCTGTGGACTGGCGATCAGCGTGTGCATCTCCATACATCCCTTCGTGATGGTGGGCGGCGGTAGCTGGTTGGGGACATCGCCCCAGCACCGCGCTCCGCCAGATCTCGGCCTCGGTCAGATCCGTTGCTCAGGCGAGCCCTGGCTTCTCACCGCCCTCGACGACCAGTTCGACCCAGACCGTCTTGCCCCGGCGGTGCAGGTCGTAGCCCCAGCGGTCGCCCATGACTTCAACCAGAAACAGCCCTCGGCCACCCTCCCGACCGCTTTCGCCTCCGCCCATCTCCGGGAGGCGGGAGGAGTTCTCGGTGACGCCGATCCGTACGCGGTCGATGGCGATACGTCGGACAGAGACGTGGATGAGGCGACATGCGGTGTGCTGGACCGAGTTGCCAACCAGCTCGGAGACCATGAGCATGCCAGTTTCCACCAGGTCGCTCAGGTTCCACGTGTGCAGCGCAGCCGAGACCAGGAGACGGGCGCGGCGTGCGGTCCGGGGCTCACAAAGCATGGTTTCGGTGTATCCGGGTGGCCCTGTAGGGGCGGGTCTCTGGGCAGTGCTCATGTGGGGGTCCAGGGCTCGGAGGGGGCGACGGTGAGCAAACGGGGTATGGGGGCCTCAAACGCGGCGCCGGAGGACGCCGCCGAGAACGGATGGCCCACGGGTGGTACTCGGCGACTGTTACCAGTCAACAACGGTGCGTTACCGTCTCCCAGAGCGTGTTCCGAGCAGCACCTGGGCGTTTCCCAGGCGTTGAACGATCCGGTCTCGGAAAGCGCGGTGTGCGAGGGGAACATCGTCACGATGGTCAGGCGTGAAGCGTTGGCGGAGCGGAGATCGGGCTGCGGCTACTCTCAGGAGGAGATGGCCGAACAGCTCGGCGTCGCCACGTCCACCGTGGTGCGCTGGGAGGCGGGGACATCATCACCACGGCCCTACCAACGTCCCCGTATTGCGCAGCTCCTCCTGCTGCGCCCCACTGAGCTGGACGTACTTCTCAACCGCGTCCCTGCGTCACCAAGGTCGTGTGCAGCCCCCGACCCTCTCCTGAAAACAGGTGACGACGTGAGACGCCGCGACGTACTGGCGCTGCTCGCCGTGACGGGTGCGCAGATAGCTCTGCCGGGCGCCGACCTCTCGCCTCTCGGATGTACAGCCGCGGTTGCCGCAGAGTCCGGCGGGGAGTTGCACCGCAGCCTCTGGCAGGTCTACGCGCTCTCGGATTCCAAACGCGCCGTCTTTCCGGCCGTACGGCATCAGCTCGACGTCCTGGTCCGGAGCCTCGACGAGGTTCGCAGCCCCACGGAGCGACAACAGATCTGCACATTGATCGCGGATATCTACCAGCTCGCCGGCGAAGTGCTCTTCGACGCGCATGAGTACACGGACGCCGCACACTGCTACGCGCTCGCGGCCAACGCTGCACAAGGGGCTGGGAATTACGACCTGTGGGCTTGCGCCATGACGCGGCACGCCTACGTCGAGCTGTATACCCAGCGGGCCTTCTCCGCCGAGCCGCTGCTGGACGCCGCCTTCAAGGTCGCCCAGCGGGGCGACAGCACTCTGTCGACGCGTTACTGGGTAGCCGCTGTCCAAGCCGAGGCATACGCCTACTTGGGAGACAGCGACTCGTGCATGCGTGCCCTGGACGAGGCCGAGCGGGTACAGACACTGTCCGGCCAGATCCACAACGGCGGTTGGCTGCGATTCGACGGCTCCCGGCTCGCCGAGGAACGCGGCGCGTGCTACCTCCAACTCGGACGCCCAGACCTCGCCGAAGAGGCCTTGACTACCGCGCTGGCCCAGGATCTCAGCCTGCGGCGACGCGGCGCCGTCCTCGTCGACCTGGCGGCCCTGGGCATCCAACAGGGCGACGTCGACCAAGCTCTCCACTATGCCGACGCCGCCCTGACTCTCGCAGACCAAACGCACTCGGGGTACATCGGAGCCAAACTCAGTGGGCTCCGGCCACGCCTTGCCACCCTTGCCTCGAATGACCGAACCTCAGACCTGGAACACCGGATCGCGGCTCTCGCAGGTGCCGCATGACGACAAGGAACCGCATGGCGGACGGCAGGGTTTTCCGCGAGGCTTGGATCGCGGGCGTGCACAAGCACTTCCCGGGCGAGCCCAAGGCGAGTTACGTGACTCCGTGGGAGGACACCCCGGAGTGGGAACGTGAAGCCGCAGCGGCCGTGTGCGAACAGGTACAGCAGTTCCTGCAGTTGAGTGCCGGTCACGCGGCCCGTCTGAGTCGCGAGACGAAGAGCCGGTTCGTCGCGACCTGCTGGACGGCCCAGATGTACAAGCACTTCGAGAACCCTAAGCCGGGTTACGTCGCCGACTGGCCCGAATTGCCCGAGTGGCAACAGGAAACCGATGCCGACATCTTCGAGGCGGTCGAGCAGGCGGTCTGACTGTGCGGGGGCGCATCCGGCGAAGGCCTCGTGGCCAGGTCTCGCGGTCAGGCCTTGTGGTCGAGCAAGGCCGCCGAGCCCCATGGGTCGGACCCGGCGGTCGGGCCCCGGCGCCCGCTGGTCACATCCGGTGGTTGAGCCCGGCCGAAGGGCCCGGCGATGGGCCCCAGCGGTCCGGTGTCCGTTCAGGTCCTGCGCCAGGCGCTCAGTAGTTCCCCAGGGCCGTACGACGCCTGGAGGCCGGAGCAGGTGATTCCGTTGCGGGAGACCGCCACCAGCGGGACCGGGTCGTCGGTGATCGCCGACCGGTGTTTCTGCAGCGCGGCCAGGTCGTGGCTGTCGAACGCGGAGTTCTCCAGCCACTTCACGGACCCGAGGAAGAGCAACTGCTTGGCCACCGGCTGCCGGTCGGCGCCCACGAGGTCGATCTCGATGTCGTTGCTGCGGGTCCAGTACCCGCCGATCGCCGGGGCGGCGGGCAGGTGCCCGTCGGGGAGGAGGCGGGCGAGGGACTCGCGGACCACGGGTTCGATCGCGCGGCCCCGCCAGCTCGTCCACCGCTCCTTGATCCGGCTCAGCGTGAGGTCTCCCCGCAGCCGTTCGATCTCCGCCATGTGGGGATCGAGAAACGCGAGCCAGAAGCGCAGGTAGGGGTCGGCCACTCGGTAGCGGCGTTCCTTCGACGGCCGCAGCGAGAGGGGCAGTTCGGCCGCGACGACCCGTTTCTCGGTCAGGACGTCCGTGGCTCGGGTGAGAGTGGTGTGGGCGACCCCGCCGGCGGCACGCGCGATGTTGGTGAAGGTGCGCTCGCCGCTGCCGATCGCCCGTAGGACCTCCCTGCTCATCGCCTGCGGGGGAAACTCCGCGGCCAGCGAACGTTCGGCGGACACCAGCAGCGCAGAGATGGGGTTGTCGAGGGAGTCACGGAGGAACTCCCAGACATCCGCGCCGGGCCGCCACTCGGCGCAGATCAGCGGGAGGCCGCCGGTGATCAGGGTGGCGTCGAAGGCGGCTGCCGGTTCCAGGTCGAGCATCTCGCCGATGTCGGCCGGGTTGAGCGGCCCGACGACCATCTCCCGTCCACGCTGATGGAAGGGGCGCTCGTAGCTGTTCAGCGCCTCCATCATCGACAGGTCGGAGCCGACCAGGAGGAGAAGCACCGGCTTGCGGCTGAGCAGACGATCCCACGCCCGCTGCAGCATGCCCTCGAAGGCGTCGATGCGGTCCATGAGATACGGCACCTCGTCGATGACGACCACACTCGGGGTGTCGTCGGGGAGGGCGTCGGCAAGCAGCCGGAACGCCGCGTTCCACTGCGTCGGGGTCTCCTCGGAGAACAGTTCCCTCCCCGGCAGGGTGGACCGGGCGACGGAATCGAGGAGCTCCGTCAGCTCGTCCTCAGCGGTGCCACCGGCGGCGGTGAAGAAGAGGTACGGCGTCTCGGTACGCCGGAGAAACTCCTCGACGAGGCTGGACTTGCCGACCCGGCGCCTGCCTCGCATGAGGATGCACTGACCTGGCGCGGTCGATCCGACCGCGCCCTGAACGGCCTGCAAGGCGTTGCGGAGCACGGTCAGCTCGCGGTTCCGGCCGATGAAGCGGCGCATGAGGATACTCCCGTCGGCAATAGTATCTGTGGAGATAGTATCGCCAGCGCTACCATCCTGCTCGGATTGAGCCCAGGCAGCGGCCGGACCGGATGCACGAGAGCTGCGGCGCCCAGCCCGCCCCGGTCACCCCTCCCCGTCCACCCGATACTGCTCCGACTGCACCAGATACATCCGCCGGAACAGCCCCGGCCCCTCACCCCCCGCCCTCAACAGCTCCTCGAACGTGCCGTGTTCGGCGACCCGGCCCCGTTCCAGGACGTAGATCTCGTCCGCGTGCCTCACGCTGTGCAGGCGGTGGGTGATCAGGATGATCGTCTGGCCTGCCGCGGCGAGGCTGCGGATCTGGTCGAAGACTCGCTGCTCTGTCTCCGCGTCCAGCGCGCTGGTCGGTTCGTCGACGACCAGGATGCGGGCGTCGCGGTGCCGGGCGCGGGCGATGCCCAGGCGTTGCCACTGGCCGCCGGAGATCTGGTGGCCGCCCTTGTAGCCGCGGGCGAGCAAGGTGTCCCAGCCTCGGGGCAGGGCGGCGATGGTCTCGTCGGCGCCCGCGTACTCGGCGGCGGCGTGCAGGAGGGCGTCGTCGTGCGGGGCCTCGGGGCGGCCGATGGCGATGTTGACGCGGGCCGTGAAGGGCCAGCGGTAGAAGTCCTGGGCGACAACCGCGATCCGGTCGAACAGCTCGCCCCGGTCGAGCTCGGTCGAGTCGATGCCGTCCCAGAGGATGCGCCCGGTGTCGGGCGGGTACAGCCCGCACAGCAGCTTGGCGAGGGTCGACTTGCCGCTGCCGTTGTTGCCGACCAGCGCGATGATCCGGCCGGTGGGGATGGTGACGTTCACCGCGTCGAGGGCGGGCTCGGTGGCCGTGCCCGGGTAGGTGAAGGAGACGTTCTCGAAGCGGATGGCGTCGATACGGGCGGGCAGTGGGCGGCCGGTTTCCGGGATGAGCCTGCGATCCGCCTCCTCGCACAGCCGTTCCAGGTCGGCGACGAACAGGCTCTCCTCGTAGAGGTAGTTGAGCTGGACGACCAGCGCCTCCAGGTTGGCGGAACCGGTCCGGATCGCGATGACCGCCGTACCGGCGACGGCCAGGTCCATGGCTCCCGTCCACAGCAGCAGCCCGAGCACGCCGTACGCGCCCGCCGTCGCGACGCCCGTCCATCCGGAGGCGATCAGGCCGGTACGGGCGGCCAGCGAGGCGAGCCTGGTCTGTTCCCGCTCCCCCGTCTCCGCCATGGTCCGGAAGTGGCGCAGCAGAAACGGCCCGATGTTGTGCACCCGCACCTCGGGCGCGGCCTGCGTGTCGATCAGCAGCCGCCCCAACAGCTGTCCCGCGCGGGCGTGTTGGACCCAGGTGTGGAAGGAGACGTACCGCCTGCGGGCGATGGTGAGGGCGCTCCAGGCGCTGGGCAGGGTCATCAGCGCGAGGAGCGGGAGGAGGGCCGGGTGCAGCACGGTCAGCACCCCGGCGGCGGCGACCAGCGCGATCCCCGCCGTCATCACGGACGTACAGAACCGGATCATGCGCCGCGCGGACTCGGCGCCCCACTGCGCGGAGTCGAGCAGCTTGTGGAACTCCTCGTCCTCGACGGCGGCCAACTCGACCCGGGCCACCCGCTCCAGGTACTCCTCGGTCGCCACCCGGAACACCTTGGGCTCCAGCCGCCCGGTCCCGGCCGTGGACACGGAGCGGAGCAGCGCGCCGACAACCGCGGTGACCGCCACGAGGATCAACGCCGGTACGGCGGCCCGCAGTCGGTCGGTGGTGTCCCCGTCGCCGAGCAGCTCGCCGAGGACCCGGTTGACGGCCACGAGCCCGACCGCCTGCGCCACTCCCCCGCCCAACTCGGCGATCGCCACCCGGCGCAGAGCACGCGGGTCGGCACGGTCGGCGAGCCGGATGGTGGCGGCGATCAGCCGGGGCATCCGCGCGACCATGGTCCGCAGCCCCAGCGCCAGGAAGGAGCCCTGGTGCTGGTTCCAGCCCATGTCGTAGCGCAACGGGCCCCCGAACAGGAGCCGTTCGGACTCGGAGACACCTTCGTCGTTGCCGCTGTCCTCTCCGGCCTCTTCCCCGGCCGCCTGTTCTGTCTGCTCTGCCCTCTCCGCTCCCTCTGCTCCCTCCGCCTGCTCCGCCCCCTCCGTCTGCTCCGTCTGCTCCGTCTGCTCCGTCTGCTCCGTCTGCTCCGTACGGTCGTCACGCGTCGTCATATGTGCGGGCCCCCCTTGACGTGAACGGTCACGCTCAGTTCTTCCCGCATCTCCGCGCCCGTACGGCAGTTGATAGGTACAGGAGAGTTCTGACGGGACGGTGGCCGTTATGCCGACGCACGAACACAAGGAGAACCCTTGGCGCGTCAGGGTGGACGACGCCCATGGCACGCCACGCGGGGCGGGCGTTCTGCTCGACCGGCAGCATGTGCTCACCTGTGCCCACGTCGTCGCGGAGGCGGGGGCCGCGCCGGGCGGGACCGGAGAGGCCGTCCGGATCAGCAGTGTCGCCTGCCGTCCCGAGTGGAACCGCGCCGCGCGGGTCGAACCGGGTTCCTGGGTGTGGAAGGGCACCCGGCGCGGCGATGTCGCCCTGCTCAGGCTCGACGACCCCGCCCCGTGCGACGGAGGCACGAGGCTGTGGCTGGCGCCGATCTCCGGCGGCAAAGTGCGGGCGTACGGCTTTCCGCGCGTCGAGGAGAACGGGCTGCCGGTCGACGCCGAGTTGGCGGGTTCCGGCAACCGCGAGGGCGAGTGGGGTCTGCTGAACCGGCTGCCGGGCGGGAGGCCGTGGATCGTGGAGGGGTATTCCGGCGCCGGGGTGATGGCTCTCGACGGGGACTTCGCCGACCGCGTCATCGGCCTCGTCGTGGCGAACTTCGTCGCCGAGGACGCGCAGGCGGCCTGGATGCTGCCGACAGAGACCGTCCTGCACTACCTGCCCGGACTCGCGCGGTACGTGGCGGGCGCCCCGGCGACCGTCCTGCCGCCGACCGGCGGCGTGCCCCCGCACCACGGGCTCGACGACCCGAGTCGGCTCGCGCTCACCCAGGAACTCACCCGGCTGCTCAGCGGCGGCTGGGCGGGCACGGTGGTGGTCACGGGCGGCGCCACCGACACGGGCACCTCCTGGCTGACCAGGCTCGTGCGTACGGCCGACCCGGCGGCCCGGACCGGTATCTCCGACGCCGAACTCTCCACGGCACCGCGCGACACCGTCCTCGCGCTCGGCTCCGTGGACGCGGCCTTCGACGCCCAGGGCCGGTCGTACGCCGATGTCCTGCGCTATCTGGGGGACCGGTTCGGCTTCCCCCACGACGCCCACGACGCCCACGACGGGCGCAGCAGGGACCGCGGGAGCGGGTCCGACCTGGTGGAGCGGTTGCGGCGGCGCGAACCGCCGGTCTGTCTGGTCGTCTCCCGGATCGACCGGGCCGCCGATCCGGAGACCCTCGTACACCGGCTGCTGCGCCCTCTCGCCGGGTGGGCCCGCACGCGCGGTATCCGTCTCGTTCTGGGGTTCGACGGGCGTCCGCCGGCCGGTCTGCCGTACGAGGTTCTGCTGGGGCCCGAGGAAGCCGTGGGCCCGGGCGGGTTGGACGACCCCGGTGACCGGGCGGGACCTGTGGGGCGCGAGGTCGCGCGCGACGGTGTGGACCGGCTCTCGGCCGCCGAGGACCGTGCCGCCGCCGTGTTCGACGCGTGGGGGCTGAGCTTCGCCGACGCGCCCGTACCGCCTCCTCGCCGCGCGCCCCAGCTGCGGGTGCGGCTCGCCGTCGCACGAGGTCTCGAACGCGGCAGCGACCTGGGGGCGGTCCACGCCGACGCCTCGGCGGCGCTCGCGGCCGTGACCGCGTTCGAGCGGCGGCTACGGCAACTCGTCGACAGGTACGAGGACTTGCTCCACGACCTCGACGTCCACCGCGTACGGGCCCGCGAGTCCTTCGGTGCCGAGAAGCCGGGGCTCATGGAGCTGTACGGCTCGGCGGCCCGCGCGCTGCGGACCGTGCCGGTCGACCTGTCGGCCGCGGCCGCGGCGGTCGCCCGGTACCGGGACGGGGTCGAACAACGCATCGAGGAGGCACAGGACGATGACGACGACGAGGTGTGAGCGCCTCGACTGCCCCACCGGCACGGGCACGATCGACGAACACGGGTTCTGCAGCGACTGTGCCCGACGCCCGCTGCCCGGCCAGGGGCCCGGGCCCGCGCTGCCCGCGCTGCCCGCGCTGCCCGCGCTGCCCGTACCCCGGAAGGCCGTGGGCCCGGTGGCCATGAGCCTCGGCAGCGTTCCCATGGCGCCGGCTCCGTGGTGGGGGCTGGACCTCGTGCACGACGACCACGTCCGTCCCGTCGCGGGTCGTCCCGACGCTCGACGGAACGGCCCGCCGGACGTACCGGACGCGCCCGACATGTCGCTGCCGGAGGTCGAGGAACAGCGCCGCTGCGCGGACTGCGCGGCCCCGGTCGGCCGGGGGCACGACGGCCGGCCCGGCAGGCCCCGGGGCTACTGCCCGGCCTGCGACGCGCCCTTCGACTTCACCCAGCGGCTGGAGGGCCAGACCCTCGCCGGGCGCTACCGCGTCCGGCGCAAGCTCGGCCATGGCGGCTTCGCGGCGGCGTATCTGTGCCACGACTCCAAGCTCGACACGGACATGGTGCTCAAGGTCCTGCCCGAGTCCGTCGCCAAGACCGCGGAGAAGGAACGGGACGCGCTCGTCGGACTCCGTCACGACAGCATCGTCCGCATCCTCAGTTACGAGAGCGAGGGCCCCTACCTCGCCATCGAGTACATCCCGGGGACCCGGCTCGCGGCCCGCCCCGACGACCCGCTCCACGTCCTGCTCGCGCACGGCCTGCGCATCCTCCAGGCACTCGACTACCTGCACTCCAGGGGCCTGCTGCACTGCGACGTGAAACCGGCGAACATCCTGCGCTTCGCCGAGGAGGGCGCCGCCGGCCCCCGCGACCGCGTACGCCTCATCGACTTCGGCGCCGTACGGGCCGTCAAGGACACCCACCCGCTGGACGCCTTCACCGAGAAGTACGCGCCGCCGATGCTCAACCCCCGTACCGGGCAGCAGGACCCGGAGCACGTACGACCCACCCCCGGCCTCGACCTGTTCTGCCTGGGCCGGACGCTCGAGGAGCTGTGCCAGGACCGGCTGGCCGCCGAGCCCGATGCCCCGGGCGCCGACGCGCTGCGCCGGCTGCTGAGGCGCGCCACCTCCGTCGAGACGCCGGAGCACAGGTTCACCTCCGCGCGCCAGTTCGCGGAGCAGCTCAGCGGAGTCCTCCGCCAGGTCATGCCGGCAACGCCCAGCTACAAGCCGATCCTCCGTACGTCCGTGCCCTTCGGGTCGATGACCGAGCCCCTCGACGGAGGACTCGGCGCGGCCCGGCCGCTCGGCGACTGGGTCGCGGCGCGTCTGACCCCCGACCGGACCGGGGTGCTCGGCGCCCCCTTCGCCTGTCCGGCGCCCCGGGAGATCGTGGCCGCGCTGCCCGTACCGGTGACCGATCCCACCGACCGGCACGCCGATCAGCAGGCGTCGAACGCGCTGGCCCGCTGCCGCGACGAGTTGCGCGAGGGCAGGCCGGACACGGCGGAGTGGGTGCTGCGCGAGGCGAGACTGCCGGAGTGGAACTGGCTGCGCTGCTGGTACGGCGGGCTGATCGCCCTGGTGCGCGGGGAGCCGAGGAGGGCGGCCGAACTGTTCGCGACCGTCCGGGACATGCTGCCGGGTGAGCTGATCCCGTCGCTCGCGCTCGGCCTGTGCGAGGAGCGGGACGGCTGCCCGGAGGCGGCCCTGGCGTACTACGAGTCGGTGGCCGTCACCGCCCCGGGTCTCGGGGCCGCCGGGTTCGGCCTGGCCCGCGTCCACCTGCTGGCCGGGCGGCGCGAGGAGGCGGTGGCGAGCGCGAAACGCCTGACGACGGAGTTCCGCTTCGCACAGCCGGCCCGGGTCGCGGCCGTGCGGCTGCTGGTCGCCTGTACGTCCACCGCGGACTCCGGCAAACCATCCGGGGCCGACCTGCGGCTCGCGGAAGAGTCCCTGAAGCAGCTGGGACTTGGCGAGGCAGCCCGGCTCGGGATCGAAGCCGAGATCGAGTTCGCCCGGTTCGCCGTCTCGGGCGACGAGTGGAGCGGACTGTCCGACGCGGTACGCGAGTTGGCGCGGCACGCCACCAACGAGGGGGACCACACCGCACTCGTCGACCTGGCCAACCGGCTGCGTCCCCCGATCGAGTGGCGCAGATCGGGATCGGCCCGCCAAAACCGCCGAATGGCCTACAAACGACGTACGAGCGAACAACTCACGAGCGAACAACGTACGAGCTCCTAGCTCGCCCAAGTTGTTCCGCACACCCGACATCCGGGTCCGGGGGACATGACAGAAGGAACAGCCGCGCGGTCGGCACACGGGTTGCGGTTCACCATCGAGACCAACGTGGCAGGCGACCTCCCCTTCGGCGCGACCCGGGCCGACGCCCTCGTCACCGTCCGGGCCCGCCCTGTCGAACAGGCCGTCTCCGACGCGCCGCTCGCCGTGGTCCTCGTCATGGACACGTCCCTGTCGATGGCCGACGGCGGCAAACTCGGCGCGGCCCGCGAGGCGGTGTGCGCCGCCGTCGACGCCCTGCGGGACGGCACCCATTTCGGCATCGTCGCCGGGAACCACGAGGCCAGAACAGTCTTCCCCGCACCGCCCGCCCCCGGTCTCGTCCAGGTCGACGCGGCCGTCAGGAAGGCTGCCAAGCAGCGACTCCACACCCTGTGGGCCGAGGGCGGTACGACGATCGGCAGCTGGCTCACCCACGCCGGCCGGCTCCTGGACACGGCACCCCCGGGAGCCGTGCGCTACGCCGCCCTCTACACGGACGGCAGGAACGAGCACGAAACCCCCGCCCGACTGGACCGCGTGCTGGCGCAGTGCGCCGACCGCTTCGTGTGCGACGCGCGCGGCCTCGGGGACGACTGGGACTACCGGGACCTGCTGCGCATCACCGAGGCCCTGCACGGCAGCGCCCGCGCGGTCCACCTCTCCGGTCTCACCGAGGACCTCACCCGGCTGATGCGGCAGACGCAGCAACTCCGCGTCCCACGCGTCTATCTGGGCCTGGTCCTGGACCGCCGGTTCCGGCTCGGCTCCCTCCGCCAGACCCGCCCGACGGACGTGGACCTCACCGCACAGCAGCAGCGCGACGGACGCACCGTGCACATCCCGCTCGGCGCCTGGGGAGCGGCAACCCGGCAGTACCGCCTGTCGCTGCGGTTCGACGCCGACACGCTGGACATCGACGAGGATCTGCGCGCCGCCAGCATCAGCCTCCTCGCGGAGAGCCCCACGGGCACCCGCGAGCCCTGTGCGGACGCCCGCCCCATGGTCGTACGTCGGCACGCGTACCGCGATCCGCTGCCCGCCCGGCCCGAGGAACTCACCCGGGCCGAGAACGCCCACCAGCTGGGCCGCGCCATGCGCGAGTGCGCCAAGGCCCACGCGAACGCGGATTTCCCGGCCGCCGACCAGGAGTTGCGCCGGGCCATGGCCCTCGCCCGGGACCTCGACGACACCGCGCGGCTCAGCCTGCTCGGGCGGGTCGCCACGACGGACGACCAGGGCGAGGCCGCTCTGCGCCGCGATGTCACCCGGGGCGAGATGCAGCGGGTCGGCCTGGAGTCGACCCGCAAGAGCCCGGCACCGGCGAAGGCGCCGGAACCGATGGACGCCGTACCCGAACCGTGGGACGCCGTCCCGGTGGCGGGGCCCGTACGACGGGTCTGCGGGGCGTGCGGAGCGGTCACCGAGGCGCCTGTCGTCCGGCACTGCGAGAACTGCCGCCGGACATTCGACGACGACCCCGCGGAGGCGTCATGACGGTTTCGACGGACCCGCCGGCCGAGGAGAGCGGGCGGATCGAGCGGGTGACGTACGCGTGGTGGGGTCAGGCCCATCCGGTCCGGGTGCTGCGCCGGCTGCGCAACGGGATGCTGGCGGCCCTCGCGGTCATGGCGCTGGTCAGCGGGGTGGCGGCGGCTGAGGCCGGCAGCAGGATCGGCACGATCAACGCCACGAGGAACTCGATCCGGGACCTCGAGAGGGCGAGGGTGGCGGCCGGCCAGGCCGCCGCCGACCTGGAGAACACCTTCGACGGCAGAGACGTCAACCTGACCGGCACCGGGACCGCCTTCGTCACCCATATCGGCAGCGCGAACATGCACATCACCGCAGCCGCGCGAGGAATCGACGCCCGTAGGAACGGAAGAACGCAGTTCCAGTTCGTGCTGGGGCAGTTGGTCACCAGCGTTCACCTCGCCGAGACAGCGGTCCAGCAGTACAAGGATTTCGAGCACACGGACCCGCTCAAGACGAAGGCCGCCGACTCCGCCCTGGCCGCGATGACCGGATCGAACGAGAAGTACAACGGCAAGTTCATCCCGTACACCGGAGGGCTGGTCCCGGCGCTGGGGAATCTGTTGGCCCATCAGCGGGACGGACTGCGCACCCAGCAGCCGTGGCTCGGCAAACGCCTCGTTCTGTGGCCGTTGTTGCTCCTCCCGGCGCTGGGCGTCCTCCTGTGCGTCGGCGCGACCGCGCATGTCCTGGCCGCTCACTTCCGACGGCTGCTCAGTCCGCTGCTCGGCGCGGCGGGGCTGATCGCGGTCGCCGTCGCGATCATCGGCGGCACCCTCGCGCGGTATCAGTACAGCCTGATGGCCAGAATTCCGAAGAAATGCGAGGTTCTGGTGAATTGCGGAGGATCGAAGACCGGCGAGAAATTCAGGGACTTGTCGGTCGGTCCACTGATGGCGACATCGGCTGCCATGCTCGTACTGCTCGCCGTGGCGGCGCTGCTCACCTGCCTTGCTCTTCGCCCGCGCCTCGCCGAGTACCGATTCGGAGCCTCATGAAGATCGAGCGGGCGCGCCTCGCGCGCTGTTTTCTGGCCCTCGGCATGCTCGCGGCACTCACCGGTTGCGGCGACGACAAGCCGACGGTGACGATCATCGTGCCGTGGAGCGGTGACGAATTCCAGGCGTTCAAGAAAATCACGGACGCCTTCCCTGGCGACGCCGTGGTCGACGTGCAGTCCACCCGGGCGTTGGGCCAGCATCTGGACTCCGCGGTGGAAGGCGGTAATCCGCCGGACCTCGCCGTGCTCCCCAACCCGGGCGCCATCAGAAGTTACGCGGACACCAAAGACGGCAAAGGCCTGCAGGAAATCGCGTCGGAAACTCCCTTCCTGGAACCCTTCGCCGGGCTGACGACCGTGGCCAAGGTCAAGAACCCCGGCGTGTACGCCGTCCCGATCAAGGTCGACGTCAAGTCCCTCACCTGGTACGCGCTCAAGGGTCCACGCCCTCTCACCGGACGCTGGTGCCTCGGCCTGGAGTCCGGTGCGACGACGGGATGGCCGGGCGCGGACTGGATCGCGGACATTCTGCTGAGGACGAAGGACACCGAGACGTACGAGAAATGGGCCACCGGGCATTCCGAGTGGCCCTCCCAGCAGGACGCGTGGGCCGAATGGCGAGGGCTGGTGCAGGACAGCGACCATTCCGCACTGGTGACGAACTTCAGGGGCGCCACCACGGGCATGGCCGAAAAGAATTCCGGCTGCCAACAGGCACACGGCGCGCTCGCCGCGATGGGATTCCAGGAGAAACTGAAGAATTACACATTCGAGGCACCGAAGCCGAACGTGCCGCTGCAGGTCTCCGCGGACTATGTGGGAATGTTCAACACGAGAAAGCCGACCACGGAGCTGATCAAATATCTGACCAAGGAGTCCACCCAGCGGAAATGGGTGAACGATGAAAAAAGTTCCGCCTTCTCCGCCGTCAAGACGGTGACACCCGGCAAATATCCGCCGGGCGTCAAAAGGGAAATCGCCAAGCTGCTCGCACCCAACGCCCGGCGCCTCTGTTTCAGCGCCGCGGACATGATGAAACCGGACCTGGCCTCAGCGTTCTACCGCGCGGTTGTCGACTACTACGCAAAGGATCCGGTTTCTCGAGAGGCGCAGGAGACCCTCGAGAGAGACCTCGCGAGCCTCTCCGTCATCCAGTCGACGATTCACGACCGTGAGCCGCCCCGGAAGATCTGCACCACCCCTCGCCGCTCCTCCTGACTCCCGCTTCTCCTGACCCCCGCTTCTCCTGACCCCCGCTTCTCCTGACCTCCGTTCCTCCCGACCCCAGGGCAGCAGCCAGGCCCAGAAAAGACACCCATGCCAGACATCCTGAGGTTCTCCCTCTCCGACGGAACAACCGTCGCCGTCACCCCCGTCGCCGCCGCCAAGGTGGGCACGGGCGCCGTGGGCATCGGTGACCGGCTGCAGGCGGCCGAGCGGACGTTGCGTGAGGCGCTGACTCCGATCACCGCGGCGGCGGCCGAAATGATCGACGGTTTCCGCGAGTTGGCCGGACGGCCCGACGACGTGGAGATCGGCTTCGCCGTCACCCTCGACGGCAAGCTCGGCGGCGTCATCGCCAGCGGCAAGGCCACCGCCCACCTCAACGTGAAACTCCGCTGGAGCGCGGCGCGGCCGGCACCGGCGGAGCCCTCCACGCCGACCGGCGACACCGGCAACAGCTGATACCCCACACCCCCGTAGAACCGATCCCCCCACAGGACACGCAGCCCAGGAAAGGCGGCCATGTCGTCAGTGCAGGCCGGAGAGACCACCCCCGACCCGGCGGAGACCACGGACACCCCCGGAGTCATCCGAAGCCTGATCCCGGCGAGAATCGACCGGCTGCCGTGGTCGCCCTTCCACACCCGGCTGGTGCTGGCGCTCGGCGTGGCCTGGATTCTCGACGGCCTGGAGATCACCCTGGCCAGCGTGGCGGGAGCCGCCCTGACCAGGCCCGACACCCTGAACCTCTCCCCGGCCGCGTCCGCGGCGACGGCGACGGTGTATCTGCTGGGGCAGGTCGTCGGGGCCCTTGTGTTCGGCCGGATGACCGACCGTCTGGGCCGCAAGAACCTGTTCACCCTCACGCTCGCCGTCTACCTGCTGGGCAGCGGGCTCACCGCGGCGACGGCCGGCTCCGGCACCGGCTGGGTGGTGTTCCTGTACGCGACCAAGTTCATCGCCGGTATGGGCATCGGCGGTGAGTACGCCGCCATCAACTCGGCCATCGACGAGCTGATCCCGGCGCGCTACCGGGGACGCGTCGACATCGGCGTCAACGGCACCTACTGGGCCGGCGCGATCCTCGGCACACTGCTGCAACTGGCCATCTACGACCAGCTCCTGCACGACAACCCGGGCCTGGCCTGGCGGATCGGCTTCGTGGTGGGACCAGTGCTCGGCATCGTGATCATCCTGGTCCGGCGCAACCTTCCGGAGAGCCCGCGCTGGCAGATCATGAACGGCCGGGTGGCCGAGGCCGAGGCGTCCATCGCGAGGATCGAGCAGGAGGTGACGGCCCGGGGGGCGACCCTGACCCCGGTCGACGACGACCAGGCGCTGGTCATCACCCCGACCGAGCGGACCGGCTATCTCACCCTGCTCCGGGTGCTGTTCCGCCGCTATCCGGCGCGCTCGGTGTACGCGCTCACGCTGATGGTGACGCAGTCCTTCCTCTACAACGCGATCTACTTCACCTACGCGATCGTGCTGGGCGTCTTCTTCGGGGTCGGCGACGCGGACATCCCCCTGTACGGTCTGGCCTTCGCCGTCGGCAACCTGCTCGGCCCGCTGACCCTCGGCTGGCTGTTCGACACCGTCGGCCGCAAGAAGATGATCTCCGGCACCTATCTCGTGTCGGGTGTGCTGCTGCTGGTCAGCGGTTGTCTGTTCCGGGCCGGAGTGCTGACGGCGGAGACGCAGACCGCGGCCTGGGTGATCGTCTTCTTCTTCGCCTCGGCGGGTGCCAGCGCCGGCTATCTGACGGTGAGCGAGATCTTCCCGCTGGAGGTCCGGGGCCAGGCCATCGCCGTGTTCTTCTCCATCGCGCAGATCGTCGGCGCGCTCGCCCCCCTGTTCTACGGATTCCTCATCGACAAGGCCGACCCCAACCCGGGCCATCTGTTCCTCGGGTACACCGTCGGCGCGGTGCTGATGATCGCGGGTGGACTGGTGGCCGCCGTCTTCGGTGTGGCGGCCGAGGGCAAGTCGCTGGAGGACGTCGCGCTGCCGCTCTCGGCGCAGCGTGACGGGGTGGCGGGGCAGGAGTCGGCGAAGGTGCCGGGGCAGGTGGCCTCCCCTGCGTCGGAGCAGGGGTCGCCGGACCGGTCGGCCGGGGGCGCCAACGTCCAGCCGCCGCCGTCAGGACACTGAACCCGCGCTCTCCCCGGAAGAAGCTCGCCCCTCGACCACCTGCTCGGCAACCCCCGGGCCGGCCCCGGCACCGGCTCCCGTCGCCGCGACTCGCCGGCCCGCCCCCGCCAGCCCCACCGTCACGCACACCGACCCCGCCGCCATCAGGGCCATCGCCGCGCCCGGCGTGGCGAGTTGGGCGAGGGTGCCCGCCAGGGCCGCGCTCACGCCCTGCATCGTGAGCATGCCGGCGGAGTGCAACCCGAGGGCGTGGCCGGAGAGTTCGGCCGGGGTGAGGGACATCAGGCGTTCCTGCTGGACGAGGCTCGCGCCGTAGCCGACCGAGGCGACGCAGACCGTCACGGCCGCCGTCCACACCCCGGGTCCCACGGCGAACAGCAGGTTCGGCACGGCCAGCAACAGCAGGAGCGGTACGGCCAGTTGGCGGCGCACCCGGGGTGGCACGAACCGGCCGACGGTCACGTCCCCGATCAGCATGCCCAGGGCCGCGCAGGCGAAGAGGGTGCCCGCGGAGTCGGGGTCGTAGGACACGTACAGGGACTCGACTCCGACGACCAGGCCGTTGGGGATCCACAGGCCCAGATAGGTGAGCCGGCGCGGGCGGTCCGACCACAACTGGGCGTTCGTACGCCAGGTTTGGGCGATGGACGGGCGTCCGGAGAGGCGGGGCGGGCGGCGGGTCAGGCCCAGGCGGGTCGTCAGGGCGCCCGCGAGGTAGAGGGCCGCGGCGGTGAGGAGCGTGGTCCGGGGGGAGAGGGCCGCGACCATGATGCCGCCCGTCGCGAAACCCGCGATCTGCATCAGCCCGTTCGACATGTTGAAGACCGAACGCCCAAGGAGATAGCCCTCCTTGGCCAGGATCTCGTTGAGCAGCCCCCAGCCGACCCCGGCCCCCAGCGACGCGATCAGCCCCAGGAGGAAGAGCAGGGCGAAGACGGCCCCGATCGGCAGCCCCGGGATCACCATCGCCGCCGTGCCGAGGGCGAAGGCCACCGCGATGCCCGTCAGGGTCGCGCGCGGGGGCAGCCGGTCCGAGGCCGAGAGGAGGGTCGTCGCGCCCACCACCTGGGCGAGCTGGGGGCCGAACATGCTCAGGGCGGAGAGCAGCGGCGAGCCGGTGGCGCGGTAGGTGAGGGTGGCGAGGGCCAGGCCGCCGATCGTCGAGGCGGCCGACCTGAGGGCCGTGGCGAGGAAGAGCGGGGTGAACTCGGGCGTGCGGAAGAGGGCGGAGTAGCTGCGCATGCGGGGAGTCTGCGAGGGGCGCCCGGCCCGCGTTATTGTTTCGCGCACACGCGAAACATCCAGAGAGAAACATCCAGAGACACGCGGAGGTACGGGCATGGGCTGGTGGCAGGTGAACGCCGACACCCTCGCCCGCAGCCGGTTCGTCATCTCGCCCCTCGCCGAGACCTTCGCGAGCCTCAAACTGCTGCACGCCGGGACGGCCACGCACCCCGGGGAGCGTGCGTGGCTCGCCGCCCACCTGCCCGCGTACCGCCGCCGTCTCGAGCGGGACCCCATCACCGCCCTCCTTGTCCGGGTCGGCCTCGGGCGGGACTGGATCGCCGACTTCCTGACCCCCACCCCCCGATACGGCGAGACGTTCGAAACGGGCGTCGCGCGGGTCCGTGCGGTCGCCCCCGCCCTTGCCCGCGACCACCTCGTCCGCTCCCGCCCCGGCCCGCTCCCCACCGACCTTGCCGACCGGGACGACCTCCCCGAGCGCGCCGCGGATCTCCTCACCCACATCTGGGAGGAGGCCGTACTCCCGGACTGGGACCGGCGTCGACGCGTCCTCGAAGCCGACGTGGTCGCGCGGACCGTGCGGGTCGGTCACGACGGCTGGGCCGCCGTACTGGACGCCCTGCGCCCCGGCACCCGCTGGCTCGACGGAGACCGGCTCCAGGTGAACCCGCACGAGTACCCGCCCCGCGAGATCTCCGGCGCCGAGCTGGTCTTCGTACCCGTGACGCCGAAGGCCGGGTGGGTCTCGTGGGAGGAGCCGGAGCGGTACGCGGTGATCTACCCGTGCGCGGGCGTGCTGGCCGGGCACGACGGGGGGCGCCGGGCGTCCGCCGCGCTCGGGGCGCTGCTCGGGCCGGCCCGGGCAGCCGTGCTCGTACTCCTGGACTCGCCGCACAGCACCACCCAGCTGACCGCCCTGACCGGGCAGACGCTCGGCTCGGTCGGGCGGCATCTGCGGGTGCTGCTGGACGCGGGGCTGGTGGAGCGGCGGCGGGCGGGACGGTCGGTGCTGTACTCGCGTACGGCGGCCGGGGAGGTGTTGGTCAAGGCTTCGGGAGCGGGAGCGGGGGCGGAGGTGGCAGGTGCGGAGGTGGCAGGTGCGGAGGTAACAGGGGCGGAGGTAACAGGGGCGGGGGACGGGCCCGGTGCCTTCCGGAGTTAGCATCCGCTTATGACCACTGATGCCACTTCCCCCGCTTCCTCCCCCGCCGCCGACTCCCCCCTCGCCGTCGAGATCGGCGCCCTCACGGGTGGTTCCGCGGACCTCGCCCAGTACGCGGGCAAGGCCGTCCTCATCGTCAACGTCGCTTCCAAGTGCGGGCTGACCCCGCAGTACGCGGGGCTGGAGAAGCTCCAGGCGCGGTACGCCGACCAGGGCTTCACCGTGCTCGGGGTGCCCTGCAACCAGTTCATGGGCCAGGAGCCCGGCAGCTCCGAGGAGATCGCCGAGTTCTGCTCGGCGACGTACGGCGTGACCTTCCCGATGACCGAGAAGATCGAGGTCAACGGGGACGCCCGGCACACCCTGTACGACCGCCTGGTCGGTTTCGCCGACGGCGAGGGCCACACCGGCGACATCCGCTGGAACTTCGAGAAGTTCCTCATCGGCCGTGACGGCCAGGTCGTCGCCCGCTTCTCCCCGCAGACCGAGCCGGAGACGGACGAGCTGGTCGGCGCGGTGGAGAAGGCCATCGGCTGACCCGCCGCCGGTTCCGAGTGGACCGCGTGGGTTGACCTTGTCCCTGGGGCAAGGGTGAGCGTCCGCTCGCCCTGATCGGCGAGCTGGTGTCGCTGTCCGAGCGGGACGGGCCGGCCGCCGCCGAGCGGCTCGCCGCCTACTGGGCGGACGTCGAGGCGCGCATAGCGGGTCAGCGCACACTCGCCGACTTCCTCCGTGGACGACTGTCGGGGAGGAGCTCCGAGATGGACGGGTCGGACGGGTTGGACGAGTTGTACGGCAGGTTCGTGGTCGAGACCGTGGACGTGCCCGAGCGGGTGGTGCTGACCGAGACGCGGCACACTCTCGCGGACGAGCTGCCCGCGTGGATCGGGGCGTCGCTGGGGCGTCTGGAGGCGGGGGCCCGGGAGTGCGGGGGCGTGAGCGCTGCGCCGTTCGTCGTCTACCACTCCGAGGTGTCCATGGAGAGCGACGGCCCGGCGGAGTCCTGCGTCCCGGTCGCCGACGAGGCCGCCGCGCGGGCCTGGGTGGAGGCGCACGGCCGGGCCCGGTCGACGGCGGTACGGGTGGAGCCGGCCCGGTGGCTCGCGTACACGCGGATCGTCAAGGCTCAGGTGGCCCATCCGCAGATCATCGCCGCGTTCGAGGCGGTGGAGCGGTGGATGGCCGGGCGGGGGATCGAGCCGGTGGGGCCGTGCCGCGAGGTGTACTTCGCGGACTGGGACGCGGCGGGACCGGACGACGCGGTGTGCGACACAGCGTTCCCCGTCGGTCTGTCAGGAGGTTCCTGACCGGTGTCCGGAAGGGCGCGGCCTGAATTATCCGGTCGCGCCCTCCCGGGAACCGTCCGAAGCTGGTAAGGCTCTTTCCCGTCATGCCCTGGTCACCACCCGGTCACATGGGGCCCTGTAAACCAACGCCCGGGGTGCGATTAGCGTCTACCTCCACAGGACAGACACCGCCAGGCGTGCGCGCCCGAGCCGAGCCGAGCCGAAACGGAAGTTGCAGTGGCCTTTGCCGAGCTGACCCCACGCAGGCCTGCCCTGCGTGCCGACAAGCCCACGCAGGCGCGTGAGGTGTGGCACGAGCGACATCGGGTGGCCCTGACGGTCACCGCCGGCGCGGTGCCCCTGTACTTCGTGTGGTGGGCGGTCTTCGCGACCGGCGGCGGCGACCTGGCCGCCCAGGTGGCGTGGGCCGAGTTCGCGAAGATGTACCCGAACTCCGCGTACAACCTGTTCTGGTACGGCGGTCTGCACGCGGCCAACTACAGCCTGATGTCCCCGTACCTGATGGCCGCCATCGGGGTCGTCGCGACCACCATGCTGTCGGGGGTCGCGGCCACGGTGCTCGGCGCGGAACTCGTCGCCCGCACAGGTGTTCGTAAGCCGCTGTGGCCGGCCATGGCGGTCGGGTTCTCGCTGTGGTGCCAGGTGATCTCGGGGCGCTCCACGTTCGTGCTGGGCACCGCCTTCGGGATGGCGGCCGTGCTGTCCGTGGTCAGCGGGCGCGGCGCGCGGCACCTCGGCGTGGCCGCACTGTTCGCGACGCTGGCCACCACCGGCAGCCCCGTCGCCGGTCTGTTCGTCCTCGTCGTCGGCGCGGCCTACTTCCTGTCGCGCGACTGGGGCCGGGCCGCGGCCCTGCTGGTGCCCCCGGTGGCCGTCGTGGGCGTCACGACCCTGCTGTTCCCGTTCGAGGGCGAGCAGCCCATGCCGTTCACCCGCATATGGCCGCCGGTCGTGCTGTGCGCGATCGTCGTCCTGACGGCCCCGCGCGCCTGGCGCACACTGCGTCTGGGCGCCGCGGTGTACGCGCTCGGCGTGGTCCTCTGCTACCTGATCCCGACGCCGATCGGTACGAACGTCGAGCGGCTCTCGGAGCTGGCGGCCCCGGCGACGCTGCTCGCGATCATGATGTACCGGACCACCGAGAAGCGGCACGGGGACAGTAGGGACACCGGGGACAGTGGGGACAACGGGGGCGATGGCCAGGGGGACCTCCCCGAGGTGGCCGGCATCCTTCCCCGACTGCCCTTCCCGCTGCCCCTCCCCTGGTTCACGGCCCGGCGGCGCATGGTGGCACTCGGGCTGGCCATGACCATCGCCGTGAGCTGGCTGTCCGGCAAGACGATCGCCGACATCGTCACCAACACGACGGTGCCCGAGTGGGCCGTCAAGACGGACGGCGTCGTCAACGAGCTGAAGCGGCTGGGCGCCGAGGAGACCCGCGTCGAGGTCGTACCGGCCCGCGACCACCGCGAGGCCGCCATCCTCGCCCCGTACATCAACATGGCCCGCGGCTGGAATCGGCAGGCGGACGTCGAGCGGGGCCGGCTCTTCTACGAGGGCCACGGCGGCACCGCCGAGCCCGAGGGCGGCTTCTCCGCCTCGGCCTACAAGGCGTGGCTCTCCCAGTGGGCGGTGGGCTTCGTCGTCCTCGTCAACGGCGAACCGGACGGCCCCGCGAAGCTGGAACACGCCCTGGTGACCAGCGGGCCGAGCTATCTCCAGCCGGTCTGGGAGGACGCCAACTGGAAGATCTACCGGGTCAAGAACGCGACCCCGCTGGTCGACAAGCCCGCCAGCGTGGTCAGCGCCGACGGCGCCAACCTCGTCGTCCACATGCCGAGGGCCGGCGCGGTGACCGTACGGATCGCGTACTCGCCGTGGCTGTGGGCGGAGAACGGCTGTCTGACGGACGACGGCGAGTTCACCAAGCTGACCGTAGAGCAGCCCGGAGACATCCGGATCAGCTCGGCGTACGGGGGGCCGTCGCGGGAAACGACGCTGCGGTGCGAGAAGGAAGAGGACAAGAAGTAGGGGACAAGTAGTAGGGGACAAGTTGTAACTGGCCGCACTGGTCACAGCGAAGCGCCCGTCCCGGTCTCTCCAACCGGGACGGGCGCTTCTCGTTTCTCTTTCCGCTTTCTCTTTCGGCTGATGCTCAGCCGAGCCGGGTCAGCTTCTTGTCGAAGCCGGGCTCGGCCAGGTCCTTCTGGAGCTGTACGGGCACCTTCACCGCGCCGCCCTTGCCGTCGCCCACGGTGAGCGAGCCCACCGGGGTGCCCGCCTTCGCGGAGTGCGGCAGGTCGTCGTCGGCCGCGAACGACAGCTCGACCTTCCGCCCGGCCCAGCCGATCGCCGTGACGTCCTTGGACAGCACGACCGGGGTCCGGCCGCCGAGCCCGTCGTCGACGTACCCGACGACGTCGCCCTTCTTCAGGATCTTCGACGAGAGCAGGGCGTCCCGGGCGGCGATCATCGCCGTCTTGCTGACCGCGTTGACGGTGTCGATGATCGGCGCCGTGTGCTGGCCGAGGATCGCGCCGACGACGATGGCCGTCTCGCCGCCGACCTCCTTGGTCGCGGCGAAGAGCAGGTTGCCGCCGGCGGCGGTGGTGGTGCCGGTCTTGATGCCGATGGCACCGTTGTAGGGGACGAGACGGTTGAAGTTGTCCCACTTCTTACCGGTGTGGTCGTACCAGACCGGCAGCTTGGTGATGGCCATCAGGGCCGGCATCCGCACCAGCTCGTTGCCCAGCTTCACCTGGTCCTCGGCGCTGGAGACGGTGGTCTCCTTGAGTCCGGAGGCGTCGGTGTAGGTGGTGTTCTTCATCCCGAGTTCCTTGGCGGTGTCGTTCATCTTCTTGATGAACGCCGTCTCGGTCCCCGAGTCCCAACGTGCCAGCAGTCGCGCGATGTTGTTCGCGGACGGGATCATGATGGACGCGATGGCCTGCTGCTCGGTGAGGACGTCACCCTTCTTGGCGGTGGTGAGGGTGGACTCGCCCTGCTTCCAGTAGCCCGCCTCCTTCTCCGCGAGCGCGTCCACGGGGATCTTCGGACCGTCCTCGCCGGCCTTCAGCGGGTGGTCCTTGAGGATGATGTACGCGGTCATCGCCTTGGCGACGGACCCGATGGCGACCGCCTTCTGCTCACCGAACTTCCCCATGGTTCCGACACCGTTGACGTCCATCCAGCCCTGCCCTTCGGAGGGCCACGGCAGTGCGGCGGCCGTTCCGTCGAAGGTGTAGGAGTCCTTGGCGGTCAGCGTGAGTTCGGGCGTGGGCAGCGGGCGCAATGCCTGTACGACCGCAAAGACGATCGCCAACAGGACGGCCACCGGCGTCCAGATCTTGATGCGCCGCGCGATCGACCGCACCGCGGTGTTCCGGGGCGGCGGCGTGTTCGTCAGCTCGGCGAGCAGATCCAACGGCGGCAGCGGCGGCAGGGGTTGCTGCGTCGTCCGCTCGGGCCCGACCTGCGGAATCGCGGCGGTCGCCTCGGCGACGGGAGCCTTGGGCGGCGGCGCGGCCGCACGCCGGGCCGCGGGGCCGGCGCCGACCGCGGGGGCGTTGGACGGCTCGCCGGCGGGCGGAGGCTTCCGTGTGGCCGGGTCGTCGAGCTGCTTCAGGGCTACGAATTTGCTGGTGCGCTCAGAAGGGGATTCGACGCGGGCGGCGGCGGGGGTTGCGGGGTCGGTGGCCGCGTCGGCGCCAACTCGCCCGTCGGGGCCGACGTTGGCGGCCGCGTCGCGCTTGTCGCCCTTGCGGTCGTTGTCGCTGTTGCGGCCCTTGTCGTCCTTGCCGCCTGTGCCGTCCGTGCTGCCCTTGTCGCTCTTGGGCTTCGCGCCTGGGACGTCGCCCAGCTTGAGCATGGTGGTCGGCTGGTCGACCGGGGGTGCGGCGGGGGGACGCACGGCTTTGAAGATGGCGGTGGGTTGGTCTACGGGTGGGGCGCCTACGGATGGGGCGTCGGCGGGGGGTTGGTCGCTGGGGGTCCGGTCGGAGGGCGACTGGTCCGCAGGGGTGCGATCGGCTGGCGACTGGTCCGCAGGGGTCTGGTCCGCAGGGGTGCGGTCGGCAGGGACCCGGTCGGCGGGGGTGCGGTCGGCTGGCGACTCGTCCGGAGGAATCTGGTCGGCAGGAGTGCCGTCGTCGGGGGTGTGGTCGACAGGGACCCGGTCGGCAGGGGTGCGGTCGACTGGCGACTCGTCCGCAGGGGTCTGGTCGGCAGGGACCCGGTCGGCGGGGGTGCGGTCGACCGGCGACTCGTCCGGAGGAATCCGGTCGGCAGGAGTGCCGTCGTCGGGGACCCGGTCGGCGGGGGTGCGGTCGACAGGTGGCTGGTCCGCAGGAGCTGCGTCGGCAGGTGGCTGGTCCGCAGGGGCCCGGTCGACAGGGATGCGGTCGGCCCGGATGCGGTCGGCAGGTGACTGGTCGACGGGGTCCTTGGGAGCCGCGCCTCGGGGTTCCTTGTCCGGTGCCTCTTCCGGAGCGTCGGCCGGGTCCGGGTGGGAGTCGGCGCGCGGGTCGGCTTCGCCATCGCCATCGCCATCGGCTTCGACGTCGGCTGCGGCTCGGGTTCCGGCATCGCCCCCGGCTTCGGCTTCGGCTTCGGCTTCGGCTTCGACGCCGGCTTCGGCTTCGGTGATCGCGTCCGGCTCGGACTCGGGCTCAGGCGCAGACGTGGCGTCGGCGCTGGGTTCTGATGCAGCCTCAGGCTCGGGCTGCGACGCGCTCTCCTGTGCGCCGTTCGGCTCAGAGGAGTCCTCGCCGGAGCCCCCGGAGGGCCCCTCAGTGGCCCCAGGTGCCCCGTCAGCGGCCTCGGAGGGGGCGGATGGGCCCGCGTCGCCCTCAGGCCCCGTAACCGGCTCCTCGTCGCTCTCAGGGGCTTCGGCCGAAGCGTCCGTCTCGGGACGGGCCTCGTCGGCGGCATCCTCGACGCCTTCGGGCTCCTTCGCCCCACCGTCACCCTCACCCTCACCCTCACCCGCGACCCACGCGGCCACAGCCGCACGCAGCCGGGTGCTGCCCGTCCCGTCGGTGCCGTCGGCCTTCGCGGCGTCCTCGGGCTCGTTCGCAGCCGCCGAGGGCATGTCGGGGTCGAGGTCGGCGTCGATCTCGCCCTCCGCGTCCTGAGCGTCGGCGCTCGAGGTTTCCGCACCCGTGCCCGCGTCGCCCTTGGCGGGGAGCGGCGGGCGGGAGAAGACCCGCGTCGCCGTGTCGACGCCCCCGCGTGGCGCGGACTCCCGGTCCCGGGCGACCGCGAGCCGTGGGTCACGTGCCCCGGCGCCGGATTCACCCCTGGCCCCGGGAACCGACCCCGCGCTCCCCGACGTCGGTTCTTCCGACGACTCGCGCTGCTTCGACCTGTCGGGGGACTCGCCCGCCACCGATGCCTCCTTCATGCGCCGCACGCTCTCCGTGCGAGTACTGAACGTGAACCGTGAACCGTCAGACGCCGCCCGAACGACACTGTCCGAACGAGCTACCAGTGTCCTGTGCGCAGCATTGACTCCTGCGGTAGACGAGAACGACATACCTACTGGTTCCACTACGAACCGGTCACGCCCTCTCGACAGATGAATGTGAGAGGGGTCACCCTGTCATTCATCCACGCGGGGAGGCATGGATGGGCAGGAGCCGCAGATCAATTCCGGAAGAGCTTCTTCTGCTGGCGTTGGACCCGGCCACGGGTACCACCGCACAGCCGCAGTCGCTCGACCTCGGTCTGGCCGGAGCACAGCTAGTGGAGCTGGCGATGGCCGGACGGATAGCCCCGGACGGGGATCGTATCGCCGTGGTCCAACCACGGCCGACTGGAGATCCAACACTCGACTGTGCGTTGGAACTGCTTCGCCGACGCGGAGCACCCGTACGCGCCGTCAACTGGATTGGCGGGCCCCGCCTGGGGCTGCGTCAGACCTACCTCTCGCATCTCGAACGGTGCGGCATGGTGCATGCCGTGGCGGGACAGATGTGCGGGGTGCTGCCGACGACTCGCTATCAGGCGACGGACACGGAGATCAGCCGGGAGATCAGAACCCGACTGGACACCGCCATCCGTACCGGCGTTCCGCCGGACCCGCGGACGGCGGCGCTCGCCGCGCTGGCCCATGCGGTCGGTCTCGGCAAGCACCTGTATCCGGGTAACGAGGGACGTTCGTCCCGCTCCCGGCTGCGGGACCTGATCCGGCACGACCCCATGGGCGGTCTGGTGGCCCACGCTGTCATGGACGTGCAGAACGGCGTCGCGGCCCAGCCGCGTCGCAGCCCGGCACCGGCCGGCCGTCAGGCCGCCCCCGGAGCCAGGTCGGCGTCGGAGCCCGCACGCGGCGTTCCGATGCAGCCGCACCGCGGAACCATGGCGCGCGCCGTGGCTCACTGAGCCGCAGTCCCACGACGCCCGCAGGATCCGCACCACGCAGGACATCAAGACGCCGTACCGCAGTCCCCAAGACCGGTCCGGGAGCCGCTGGCCGCGCGGGTCGGTGAGGAAGCGCAAGGAAGTCCACGAGGACTCCAACCGCCCCTCACCGCCCCGCGCGACCGCATGCCCGCGCCCGGCGCGGCGCGGCGCGGCGCAGCCAGGACGGCCGGTACGGGAACGGCCCTGTGAGCGCGACCATTTGCCGCAACCGAACGCGCCCAAAAACGCGCCCAAACCGGCACCAGGGCTGGGCGCCTCCGACCAAGCGGGCCCCTGACCGATCAGCCTGGCCGGACCCTTGGCCGACAGGCCCGGGCGGGCACCTGACGAACGGTTGGGCCGAGCGTCTCGGACCGGTCGGCCTGTCGGAGCACCCGAGCCGGGCGGCCTGGAGCGACAGCGCGAGCCGGACGTCCTGAACCAACCGGCCCGCTCAGGCGTCCCGACCGAGTGGCCCGGGGCCGCAGACCGAGCAGTTGGGCCAGGCGTCGCGACCCGAACGGCCGGACGTGACGGCCCGCACCGAGCGCACGGCGCGCGGCGCTGGGGGGGTGGGTCGCGCAACCCGGCGCTCACGGGGTGCCGCCGCGCCCACCCGTGCCGCCCTAGGCGGCACGCATGCCCGCAGCGGCGCGGACAGCCCGGACCAAGCAACCTGCGCAGGCACCCCGACCAATGGCTCGGCCGGGCAGCCCGGGCCGGAGCCCGGACAGGGCGTCGCCAGCCGGGCAACCCGGGTAGGGCAGCGCCAACCGCGCAGCCCGGGGCCGAGGACGCGCCGCGCGGGCCCGGGGACGGGGACGCGCCGCGCGGGCCCGGGGACGGGGACGCGCCGTGCCGAGTCGCGCCCGCTATGCCGCCCTACCCCCCGTACCGCCGCCCACCGCCAGCCACCCGCCGCCCGCCGCCCCTGCCGTCGACACATGGCGTCCGGCACATGCGTACGCGGCGTTCGTCCGGAGTGGGGCCGAAGGGTAAGCGGAATTCGTTGAACTGGCGTGTACCGGGCGCATATCTCCCGCCTAGGCACCGCATATCCGCAGTTTCCCAGCGGTAGCACGCGCCTTGGTGGCAGTCTGCTCAACAGCAGATACGGAAAGTGGCAAGTACAGGCACGCAGCCGGAGGTGCACGTTCCCATGGCGTCCAACGTCAATCCCACCGTCAGGCGACGCCGGCTGGGCCAGGAGTTGCGCAGGCTCCGCGAGCAGAAGAACATGACGGCCGAAGAGGTCGCCGAGCGGCTCCTGGTGTCCCAGTCGAAGATCAGCAGGCTGGAGAACGGCCGCCGCAGCATCAGCCAGCGCGACGTCCGAGACCTGTGCGGAGTGTACGAGGTCGAGGACCAGCGAATGGTCGACTCCTTGATGGAGATGGCCAAGGACTCCCGCCAGCAAGGCTGGTGGCACGCCTTCGGGGACGTCCCGTACAGCGTGTACATCGGGCTGGAGACGGACGCGGCGTCGCTGCGCGTGTACGACCCCCAGGTGATCCCTGGGCTGTTGCAGACCCGCCCGTACGCGGAGGCGCTGATCACCGGCGCGTTGCCCGAGACGTCGTCCAGCGACATCGACAACCGCGTCCAGGTGCGCCTGCGACGGCAGGAACGAATCACCGCGCTGGAGAACCCGCTGCGCCTGTGGACGGTGCTCGACGAGGCCGCGCTGCGCCGGGTCGTGGGCAACAAGCTGCTGATGCGGGAGCAACTGGAGTCCCTGGTCGAGCAGTCGCAGCTGCCGCACGTCACCGTGCAGGTGATCCCCTTCGACATGGGCGCGCATCCGGGCCTCAACGGCCAGTACGCGATCCTGGAGTTCCCCGACGCGGCCGATTCCAGCGTGGTCTACATCGAGGGCGTCACCAGCGACCTCTATCTGGAGAAGGCGCAGGACGTACAGAAGTACAGCGTCATGTACGAACACTTGCGGGCACAGGCCCTCAACGTGGAGCAATCCCGGCAATTCATCGCGGACTTGGCGAAAGAGTACGCACGCTGACGCCCTGGAGAAGCAAGGGACGCACAGTACACCTCCGCATCACGCCAGAGGAAGAGCCCGCTGGTATATGCCACCCAGTCGAGTGAACGGTTGGTCCGCATAACGGTGTTGGCGAGTAGCGTCGATCAGGCCATCGAGAAACAACGTTGGCGCAAACCGTGCCGTGGGCTCCGCAGGGAGCCCTCCGGTCGGCGACAGCAACTCTCACCACTGGTCAAAGCGGAGCGAACATGGCAATTCAGCAAGGCGCCACGAGCACCTGGACGAAGTCCTCGTACTCCACTGGCAACGGCGCGTGCGTCGAGGTCAAGTCCCCGATTCACGCGGCGATGGCGGTCCGGGACTCCAAGGTCCCGTCCGGTCCGACGCTGGCTTTCCCGGCCGACTCATGGAACTCGTTCGTGGCAGAGGTCAGCCGGGGAGCGTTCGACCTCATCTGATGGTTCACCGCCACTTTCCACAACTCCATAAGCACCGCAGGAAGAGCCCTCTCGACTGGCCCGCCGTCCTGGCCGAGGGGGCTCGGCCATGCCCGGCCCCGGTCACCCGAGCGGTCACCTGAGCTGGTCCACGTACCGGTCCGTCCCCGGCACCGTGGGGATGAAGGGTGCGATCAACTCCACCCGCCCCAGGCCGACTTCAGTGACCGCCTCCTCCAGCCCCGTGAAGTACGGCTCCCAGCACGCCCGTGGATCCGCCTCCAGGAACCACAGCAGCGTCAGCCGTACGTCCACGCCCTCGACCTGCTTCACGTACGTCATACGGTCACCGGGCAGCGGAGTCGGCCGGAAGACGGTGACCATGGCCGCGGGGGAACCGGCCAGCCGCTTCGGGAGGTGGCGGGCGCACAGCCACTCCAGCAACTCGCCGCGCTGCTCCGGGGTTTCGGCGTCGATGACCTGCAACACCAGCCCCGCGTAGGGGTGGTCGAGGGCGTGGAAGTCGCGGGGCCCGGCGGCACCGTCCCGGTAGACCGTCGTCTCGTGGTCCTGGAACGCCGTGAAGACGTGGGTACGGTCGTGATAGACGCGTGCGTCGCGGTTGAGGCGTTTGTTGATGCCCACGGTCCAGCGCATGTGGTCGGCGTAGCGGCCCTCGGTGATCCAGTACGTGGAGAGGTAGCAGCCGGCGGTGACCGGCTGTGCGACCGCCGACTTCTCTGGCCGGCGCAGGAGTTGGAGGTCCCGGGGCGCGACCCAGCGGCGACCGGAGAACATCCAGGGCATGGCCATCGCCCCGGCGTAGTAGTGGTCGTCCTCGTACCAGCGGTTGTAGGCGTACTCGTGGCCCGGGTGCGGTTCGACCATGGTGATGAGCGCGTGGCCCGGCCGGACTCCGTACGGTCCGACGGCGGCCAGCTCGGCGTACGTCTCGCTTCGGGTCCCCTCGGCCTCACTGCGGGTCTCCCGCGCCTCACGGCGGTTCTCCTCGGTCATCGCCTTCCCCTTCCTTCCTCTTCGCCCTCTTCCTTCCTCCTTCGGACGCCCATACTCTGACGCTCCGTCAGCTAATCCGCCAGGGTCGAGGAGGGCTTTGATGTCGATGCGGATGCCGATGGCGATGTCGCTGCTCGCAGGGAAGACCGTCGTCGTTTCGGGAGTCGGTGCCGGGCTCGGGCGGCAGGTCGCGGCGGCCGTCGTGCGGGACGGGGGGAACGCCGTGCTCGGGGCGCGCACCGAGGCGCACCTCGTGAAAACCGCCGCCGAGCTCGATCCGGACGGGACGCACACGGCGTACCGGGCGACCGACATCACCGACGAGGAGCAGTGCCGGGCGCTGGCCGCGCTGGCGTGCGAGCGGTTCGGAGGGATCGACGCGGTCGTCCAAGTCGCCGCCTGGGACAGCTACTTCGGGGGGATCGAGGATGCCGACTTCGACAGCTGGGCCGGGGTTGTCGATGTGAACCTGCTGGGCACGCTACGGATGACGCGGGCCTGCCTGCCGGCGCTGAAGGAGCGGGGCGGGAGTGTGGTGTTCATCGGTACGCAGTCCGCCGTGGCGGCCCCCTCGCAGGTGCGGCAGGCCGCGTACGCCGCCTCCAAGGGGGCGTTGACGAGCGCGATGTACTCGCTGGCGCGGGAGCTCGGCCCGCATCGGATACGGGTCAACACCGTGCTGCCGGGGTGGATGTGGGGGCCGCCGGTGGAGGCGTATGTGCGGTTCACGGCCCAGGGGGAAGGGGTGTCGGAGGCGGAGGTGCGGGGACGGCTGACCGAGCGAATGGCGTTGCCGGAGCTGGCCACGGACGGGGATGTCGCGGACGCGGTGGTGTTTCTGGCGTCGGAGCGGGCTCGAGCCATCACCGGGCAGTCGTTGCTGGTGAACGCGGGTGAGCTGATGCGGTAGCTGATATTCCGCCAATCTTTGAGCGGTCGCTCTGAGTTCATGGACATGAACCGAAGTCAGTGCGGCGAACTTTTTTACTCCCTCTTGACCATCCGGGCTGTTGTCGCTGCCATGCCCGCGAATCGAGTATGAGCGGGCTCGACACCCCCGCTCGACTTGCTCGACGCCCCTGGGAGGGAGCACATGAACGGTCTCGACTGGGCCGTGCTCATCGCTTATTTCGGTGTGATGGTCGCGATCGGTGTCTGGTCCCACAAACGGGTCGACAACGTCAGTGACTTCTTCACGGCGGGCGGAAAGATGCCGTGGTGGCTGTCCGGCATCTCCCACCACATGTCCGGATACAGCGCGGTGATGTTCACCGGTTACGCCGGTATCGCCTACACGTACGGCGTGACGTCCTTCGTCACCTGGTCCTTCCCCATCGCGCTGGGCATCGCCATCGGCTCCAAGCTGTTCGCGCCGCGCATCAACCGGCTGCGGTCCCGGCTCCATGTGGCCTCCCCGCTGGAGTACTTGAAGAACCGGTACGACCTGAAGACACAGCAGGCGCTGGCGTGGTCCGGGATGCTGCTGAAGATCGTGGACGTGGGCGCCAAGTGGGCCGCGATCGCGACCCTGTTGTCCGTCTTCACCGGCATCTCCCTCAACCAGGGCATCCTCATCACCGGTGCGATCACGGCCGTCTACTGCACGATCGGCGGGCTCTGGGCCGACGCGCTCACCGAGTTGGGGCAGTTCGTCATCCAACTCCTCGCCGGTATCGCGATGTTCGTGGCTGTCGTCGCCAAACTCGACGACCACGGAGGGTTCTTCGGGGTCTGGGACGAGCCCGCGCTGCAGGGGCACGGGAAGCCGCTGGTGGGCCCGTACGGCACGGTGTTCCTGCTGGCGTTCCTCTTCATCAAGCTGTTCGAGTACAACGGCGGCATGCTGAACCAGGCCCAGCGGTACATGGCGACGGCCAGCCCTCGCGAGGCCGAGCGGTCGGCGCGGCTGTCGGCGGTGCTGTGGCTGGTGTGGCCGCTGGTGCTGTTCTTCCCGATGTGGATGTCCCCGCTGCTGGTCGAGTCGCAGAAGACGGACGGGTCGGACTCGTACGCCCTGATGACCGAACAGCTGCTGCCGCACGGGCTGTTGGGCCTCGTCATCGTCGGGTTCTTCTCCCACACGATGGCCATGTGCTCGTCCGACGCGAACGCCATCGCCGCCGTCTTCACCCGTGACTGCGCGCCGGTGATCTGGAAGCGGGCGCGGACGTGGACGGACTCGTCGGGGCTGGTCGCTGCGCGGGTGACGACGGTTGTCTTCCTCGGGCTGTCGATGGCAGCGGCGACGCAGGTCAACTCCCCCGCCTTCAAGGACATCATCACCGTCGTCATCAAGTGGGTGGCCGGTCTGATGGGTCCGATGGCGATCCCGATGATGCTGGGGCTGCTGCGACCGTTCCGCCGGTCGGGGCCGACGGCCGCGCTGGGCAGCTGGTCGATGGGGTTGCTCGCCTTCTGGCTGGTGAACTACCCGATCAACTGGAACGTGGACGGCGGGGTGCCGCTCCAGTACCAGGTGTCGATCCCGCTGGCCGTGTCACTGGTGCTGTACATCCTGATCGGCTTCCTCCGCCCCGAGGACACCCCGGAGAGGCTGGCGATCATCGAGACAGTGAACACGGACGGCGACGAGAACGCGGCAGCCCGCGTACCCGCGCCGGAACCGGCGGACGCAACACCTGGCTCGAAGTAACCCCCAGGCTTCCGGACCGCCAGCACCTCGTGGCGCCCCGGAAGCCGCATCGGGGCCCGGGCAGGACAGTGCCGGCCGGGCCGGGGGGCCAGGCCCGATAGGACCAGGTGCGAGGCCCGGTCGGCCGGGGGCCAGGCCCGGTAGGGCCGGAGGCCAGGCCCGGTAGGGCCGGAGGCCAGGCCCGGCAGGGCCGGAGGCCAGGCCCGGTCACCGGTTGCGCTGTCCGGTGAGGTCAGGTGCGACACCCGGCCGGGTCGGACGCGGCATCCCCCCACCGGGCGCGCCGCCCAGCCACGCCAAACGCCACCCCCGCTCAGGTCGGGCACGACACCCCGCCGCCAGGCGCACTGCCCGACCAGGTCGGGGACGGCCTCCGCCCACCGAGTCCGCCACCCAGCCACGCCCAGCGCGACATCCAGTCACCCGGCACACTGCCCGGTCACACGAGGAGCCACCTCCGGCCGGGCGGAGCACGACATCCGGTCGGGCAGCCGCGCCGCCCAGCCACGCCACCCCCGCTCAGGTCGGGCACGACACCCCGTCGCCAGCGCAGTGCCCGACCAGGTCGGGGACGGCCTCCGCCCACCGAGTCCGCCACCAAGCCACGCCCAGCGCGACATCCGGTCACCCGGCACACGGCCCGGCCACGCGAGGTGCCACCTCCGGCCGGGCGGAGCCCGACATCCGGTCGGGCGGGCGCGCCGCCCGGCCACGCCACGCCGCACCTTCGGGCCCGCGGGTGCGGTGGGCGGTCATGTCAGGTGCAGCGCGTCGTCCGGTGGTTTCGCATTCGGGGACGCGTTCGGGGTTTGCAGTCCCCGTAGGCGGGCGCGGATGCGGGCCGCCTCGGTTTCTTTGTGGCCCAGGCGGTCCAGTAGTTGCAGTGCCTCCCGCCAACAGGTCGCCGCTGTCGCGTGGTCGCCGAGGGACAGGTGTGGGTCGGCCAGGTGGTCCAGGGTTTCCGCGATCTCGCCCAGGTCACCTCGCTCGCGGCGCAGGTTCAGGGAGCGGTTGAAGCAGGTGATCGCCTCCTGGTGCGCGCCCAGGTGGTGGTGGGCGCGGCCCAGGCTGGTCCAGGTGGCGCCCTCGCCGTCGCGGTCGCCCAGTTCCTGGAGGATGCGCAGGGACCGTCGGCAGTAGTCGACGGCCTGCCGATGGTCGCCCAGCAGGGACAGGTGCCAGCCGATCTGGTTCAGGACCCTGCCCTGGCCGATGCGGTGTCCGGCGCCCTGGAACAGGATCAGCGCCTGTCGGGCGAGGTCCAGCGCGTCGGTGTGCCGGGCGCGTCGGCCGAGCACCGCGCTCATGTTGCGCAGCGCCTGTGCCTGGCCCACCGGGTCGCCGAGTTCACGGCTGAGGCTCAGTGCCCGCCCGAGATGGACGAGGGCGTCCTGGTGGCGGCCCTGGCGGGAGCGGACGCGGGCGAGGTTGCGGCGGGTGCGGGCCTCGCCGACGGTGTCGCCGGCCCGTCTGGTCGCGTCCAGCGCCTGCTGGTGCGTGGTGACCCACTCGGGCCAGTGCCCGGCGAGGTCGAAGAACGCGGCCATCGTCCAGGCCAGTTGCCAGGCGTGGGTCTCGAAACCGGCCCGGGCGGCCTGCTGCACCGCCGCTGTCAGGTTGGGCAGTTCGGCGGTGAACCACGCCAACGCCTCCGCCGGGGAGTCGAGTTGGACTCGTACGACCGTGTCGTCCGGGTCGGGCAGGGCGATCGGGTCGCGGTACCAGCTGAGCGCCTCGGACGCCGTGGCCGCCGTATGGAGGTAGTGGTCGAGGAGGCGGCGGAGCGCGGCGCGTCGGTCGGGCTCCGGGTCGTGCTCGTGGGTCAGTTCGGTGGCGTAGGCGCGGAGCAGGTCGTGGAGGGTGTAGCGGCCCGGGGCGTGCTGGTTCAGCAGGTGTGCCCGGGTCAGTTCGGCCAGGTGGGGGCGTAGCCGCTCGGGTCCCAGACCGGTCAGACCGGCCGCCGCGGGGGCGCTGATGTCCGGCCCGGGCTGCGGTCCCAGGAGGCGGAACAGCCGGGCTGCCTCGGGGCCGAGGCGGTGGTACGACCACGAGAAGACCGCCCGTACGTCCGTCGCGGGGTCGTCGTCGGTGAAGGGGTCCAGGGCGCCCGTACCCGTGGCGCGGAGTTCGCCCGCGAACTCGGCCAGCCGGAAGTGCGGGTCGGTGGCCGCGCGGGCGGCCACGATCGACAGGGCGAGGGGGAGGCCGGCACAGCGGTTGATGATCTCCGTCACCGCCTTGGGATCCTCCGCCAGGCGGGCCGGGCCGAGCCGTCCGGCCAGCAGTTGTCTCGCCTCGGCCGTGGTCAGGAGGTCGACGCGGAGCGGGTGGGCGCCGTCGGCGGCGACCAGGCCGGTGAGCTGGTTGCGGCTGGTGACCAGGGCGAGGCAGCCGGGGGCGCCGGGCAGCAGGGGCCGGACCTGTTCGGCGTCCCGCGCGTTGTCCAGCAGGACGAGCAGCCGCTTGCCCGCGCACAGACTCCGGTACAGCCCGAACTGCGCCTCGGTGCCCGCCGGGACCCGCTCGGCGGGCACCTCGAAGGCGTCCAGGAACACCCGTACCGCCTCCGCGCTCGTCATCACCGCCCCGGTCGGATGGAAGCCGCGCAGGTTCACGTACAGCTGCCCGTCGGGGAACCGGGCGGCCACCCGCGAAGCCCAGTGCACCGCGAGGGCCGTCTTGCCGACGCCCGCGGTCCCGGCGATGGCGGAGATGACGACGGCTTCGCCGGCGTGCGGTTGCGATTCGTCCGCGCCGCCGTCCAACAAGGCGTCCAGTGCCGCCAGTTGCGACGCACGGCCACTGAATCCCGGATGCGCGGGCGGCAGTTGAGCCGGAATCGACTTCGCCTCCGGGTAGGAGGAGTACGAAGGAGTCGACGGGTACGGGGCGTACGACGAGTGCGCCACGTAAGACGACTGCGACGACTGCGACGGGTGCGACGGGTGCGACGGGTGCGATGCCAGCGTCGGCGTCTGAGACGCGACGCCCGTCGCCGCCCGCTGGAAGTCCTCGAGGTCCGTTCCCGTCAGGTCCAACGCGTCGGCCAGCCGCCGTACGGTGGCCGGTCTCGGGTGTTCGATACGGCCCGTCTCGACATGGCAGATCGTGCGCACGCTGACGCCCGCCCGCTCCGCCAACTCCTCCTGCGTGAGCCCCAGTCGGCGTCGCCGGTCGCGCAGCACCTCACCCAGCATCGGAAACCCCCCTGGCCCCCGCAGCCCGTTCGGCCCCCACCCTCCCATCCCGCCGCCCCCGTCGGGTGAGAGCACATCCGGCCACTTGCGGGAGCGATTACCGGTCAGTTGCCGGTCAGTTGCGTGTCACGTTCCTGGTTGCGCACGGTGTCGCGCTGCGACTGTTCGCATACGTCATCGCGCCACGCACCAGGAGGAAAAATGATCGCGATATCGAGGTCCAGGCTGAAGAGAAGCGGAATCGCGGCCGCGGCCGTGACCGCACTCGCCGTTCCGCTGCTCGTGGTCGCGACCGCGGGGCCCGCCTCCTCGGCGGCCTACTGCGGCCGGACCGCCCCCGACAAGGACGACAGGTCGTGGCCGCAGCAGACGGCGGGCGTCGCCGCGAACCAGCGCAGCGGCTCCAGCACGGCCTGCGGGAACACCGGCTACGCCGACAATCGCAACGTCCTCGACTACCACTGCTGGACCGCCGGCGAGAACGGCACCTGGACGTACGTCCGCAACGACACCGACGGCACCGCCGGCTGGGTCAAGGACACCCTGCTGCCGGACAACGGCTCCAACGTGTGGTGCGAGTTCTGATCCGGAACCCGCAGCGCGGGGATTCGTAGGGCTGGGACTCCTGGCGCAGGGAATCCCAGCGCCCCGCCCCGGGCCGGCTCACGCGCGCGGATACCGCGTGAGCCACCCGGTGGACGACCCCGCCGGACCGTGCAGGGCCGGCCCCTGAGTCATCTCCATGGCGAAGTCGTCCGCGAGGACGAGCATCGTCGGACGGCCCTCGAGTTCCGCCAGCCAGGCGGGCGGGAGGGCCGTCTCGCCGTGCAGGGCGCCCAGCAGGCCGCCGGTCAGGGCGCCCGTCGCGGCGGACGGGCCGCCGTGGTTGACCGACAGGGACAGCCCGTGCCGTACGTCCTCCCCGACCAGCGCGCAGTACACCGCCACAGACAGGAGGCCCTCCGCCGTGCAGGCGCCGGCCAGGTCCGCGACCCGCGCGGGGGACGGGATGCCCTGGCGTACGGCGCCCAGTGCTCGTTGGAGGGCCTCCGCCACCGGCTGGTGGCCTGGTCGGGCCGCCAGCAGGGCCAGCGCCCGCTGCACCGCCGCGTCGAGGCTCTCGCCGCGCGCGAGGCCGTGCACGATCACGGCGTACGCGCCCGCCGCCAGGTAGCCCGTCGGGTGGCCGTGGGTCTGCGCGGCGCACTCCACCGCCAGCTGCATCACGAGCTGCGGCTCCCAGCCGACCAGGAGCCCGAACGGGCCCGAGCGGGCCGCCGCCTCCACCCCCGCCTCGCCGGGGTTCTTGGGCGCGTCCAGGGTGCCCATCGTCTCGTCGCCGAGGCCGAGCAGACAGGCCAGGGACGGGTCGCGGCGGGCGTACAGCCACTCCTCGCGGGCCAGCCAGCCGTCTTCCTTGCGGCGCTCGTCGGGCCCCCAGTCGCTCTGGGTGGCCGCCCAGCGGCGGTAGGCGCGGTGCAGGTCGGTCGGCGGGTGCCAGGCGCCGGTGTCGCGGCGCACCTGGGCGCGGATCAGGCCGTCCAGGGTGAAGAGGGTGAGCTGGGTGAGGTCGGTGATCGCGCCGCGTCTGCCGTAGGCGAACGCCAGATCGGTGAGACCGTCGACGCCGTACGCCTCCTGGACGGAGTCCAGGGTGAGTCCGTCGAGTGGGGCGCCCAGGGCGTCGCCGAGGGCCGCGCCGAGCAGGGTGCCGCGGACCCGGCTGCGGAAATCCTGCTGTTCGGAGCGGCCCCAGATGGCGCCGGACGCGGCACCGGTCGCGCCACCGGATGTCATCACACCCACCTCGGTCCTCCCTCACAGCAGCGTTCGTACGATTGACAGCTCAGCACTGTAATCGACCGCGAACGGTCTGTTCAGAGCCCGGATTGGTATGCGGAATGTGGCATGAGTGGGCATGACTCGACATGAGTGATCCCGGCTGGTCACCAATCGAGCCTTTCCCAGCGCGAGCCTTTCTCAGCGTGCGTACCGCCGGCGGATCCCCTCCCGGGCCTCCCGCACCCGTTCCAGTCGTACGGCGATCCGCTCCTCGTCCTCCGGCGAGCCGCCCCGTGCCCGCGCGACCTCGCTCAGCAGGTCGGCCAGCCACGCCACGTCCATCCACTCCCGCGTCCCCGTGAGCAGGCCGGCGAGGTGGTCGTCCAGGTCCGCCCAGTCGCCGAGGCCCGCCGCGATCACCGCGTGCAGGAAGTCGGAGGCGCCCTCGGTCAGGTCCCAGCCCGCGGCCAGCCGGTGCGCCTCGCGCCAGACCGGGCGGGCGGCCTCCGCGCCCTGCTCGCCGCCGACCGCGAGGGCGAGGCAGAAGGCGCCGCCCGCCTCGTGCAGGGCACGCATCCGCTCCGCCGTCTCCCGGGCCGCCGCCCACTCCCCCGCCTGGCGCTGGGCACGGGACAGCTCCTCCAGGCCGGCCGGCTCCGCGAGCCCGTGCCGCGCGGCCCGCCCGAGCGCCGCCGCCGCGTCCTCGTGGCGCCCGTCGAGGAGATGGAGCTGCGCGAGGGTGTGGTGCGCCCACGCCAGGTCGTCGCCGATCACGAGATAGCGGTGGAGATCGGTGCGCGCGTCGTCGGGCCGGCCCACCGCCAGGAGGGTCATGATCCGGCGCATCAGATGCCAGGCGCCCTCCGGATCGAGCGCGACCACCCGGTCCAGATCCGCCAACGCCTCGCCGTACAGGTGCAGTTCGTGCAGTACGGCGCCCCGGCAGCCGATCGCCCACACGCTGTCCGGGTACAGCGACAGCGCCCTGTCCAGGTCCGCGCGTGCCTCCTCGTACCGGCCCAGGCAGCGCAGTGCCTCGCCCCGGTTCCACAGCGCCCACGCGCTCTCCGGCTCCAACTCGACGGCCCTGTCGGCGTCTTCGTACGACGCCTGGTACGACTCCTCGTTGCCGTCGGTCCGGCGGTGCACGACCGAGCGCTGCACCAGCGCCCAGGGATACTCCGGATGCAGCGAAAGCGCCCTGTCGAGATCGGCCAACCCCCGTTCGTGGTCCCCGAGTCGGCTGCGGGAGACGCCCCGGCTGGCGTACGCCGACGCGTAGTCGGGGTCGAGTTCGAGGGCCCGGTCGTAGTCGGCGAGGGCCTCGGTGTCGCGGCCTGCGACGCGGAGGGCGTCGCCGCGCTGGCACGAGACCCAGGCCAGCTCGGGGCCGAGGGCCACCGCCCGGTCCAGGTCGGCGAACTGGCGGTCGTGATCGCCGCGCGAGCGGTGCACCCGGGCCCGCCGGACCAGCGCCCACACGTGCTCGGGGTCGAGTTCGAGGGCCCGGTCGAGGTCGGCGAGAGCCTGTTCGGTGTCGCCGGTGCCGTGCCGGGCGACGCCGCGGGAGGCCCAGGCGCCGGCCAGGTCGGGGCCGAGGACGACGGCCCGGTCCAGGTCGCGGACCGCTTCCTCGTGGTGGCCGAGGATGCGGTGGTAGTCGCCGCGTACGAACAGCACGCGGGCGGTGTCGGGGGCGAGTCGGTCGGCCCGGTCGAGGTCGGTGATGGCGGCGGCGTAGTCACGCCGTTCCGCGAGGGTGACGGCCCGGCCGTAGTAGGCGCGCTCCAGCTCCGGATCGAGGGCGACGGCCTGTTCGTACTCGCCGAGGGCCTTCTCGTACTCGCCGCCCAGCCGCAGTTCACGCCCGCGCAGCATCCGCGCGACGGCCTGCCCGCCCACGTCGAGCCCGGCCCGGCCGAGCAGCAGCGCGAGCGCGCCGAGCACCCCGCCGGTCTCCTCCTCCGACAGTACGGCGATCAGGTCGCGCCCCCAACTGGCAACGCCAGGCGCCTCGTTGTCCTCGCCGGCCTCCACCAGGACGCGCGCCCACCGCCGGGCGACCACCTCCCCGTGGTCGCACGCGTCGACGCCGTCCCGCAGGACGACGGGCAGCGCGGTACGAGGGGACGCGCACAGCAGGTGGTACGACTCCGCGAGCCGAAGCTCACGCCACTCCTCGTCGCCCCACAACTCGTCGGCACCGAGCGGGACTTCGGCCTCCGTCCGCCAGCGAGCGAAGGTCTCGGCGAGCCGGGTGTGGCGTTCGGCCCAGCCGCGCGGGGAGCGGCGGCGCTGGAGCCGGAGCATCGGCGCGCGGACGACGTCGTGGTACTGGATCCGGTCACCCCGCTCGCTGACGAACGGCAGCGACCTCAACCAGCCGAAGAGCGCGTCGAGTTGGGCCTCCTCGCAGGTGACGGCGGCGCGGAAGACGTCCGCGTCCAGGCGCCGGGGCAGGGCGCAGGCGAGGGCGGCGGCCTGGCGTACGGGGTCGGTCTCCCACTTGAGGAACCGTTCCACGGCGGTGGCGCTCGGGTCGCCGACGTCGTCCGGGTCGGTGGGGCGGGCCTCGGCGAGGGTCGACACCAGGACCGGCAGCCCGCCGGTGAGCCGCAGCACCTCCTCGACGACCGGCTCGTCCGTCACGCCCTTGTCGGCGAGCAGTCCGCGCGCCTCGGCCTCCGTGAACGGCCCGAGCGGCACCTCGGTGACGAAGTCGGCGAAGCCGCCCCAGCGTCCGGTGTCGAAGGGGCGCTGACCTGCGGTGACGAGGACGAGGTTGGCCGGGAAGGAGAGGTCGCCGTAGCGGTCGGTGGTCATGATGTCGTGCAGCCACCCGTCGAGGAACGGGCCGGTGCGCTCGTACGTGTCGAGGAACAGGACGATCCAGGGCACGTCGGCGCAGATGCCGTCCAGCTCGGCGAGCAGCACCGGGGTGAGGACCCGCTCGGGGGCGAGGACGAGCTGGACGTCGTCCTGGTTGCGCAGCCGGGCGGCGATCCCGGCGCGTACCCGGTCGGCGCCCTGGGCGATCCGGTCGGCGTCGAGGGCACCGGCGAACGGGCCGACGACGGGGATGAGTCCGGCGCCGACCAGCCCGATCCGGGCGGCCGTCAGACTCCCGGCCGAGGGGCTTCCCGCCGAGGGTCCCTCCGGCTGCGGTTCGAGGCTCGCGACGGCGGACTCCGCCTCGTGCCGCCGCTCACGATGGGCCGCGAGCAACCGCTCCAGCTCCTTGAACCGCCGCCCTTGGGCCGCGAACTGACGGCACATCACCGCGAGCGCCTCCGGGACGCTGCCGGCGCCCTCGTCGACGTAGGCGGTGAGCGCGCCGCGTTCCTTGGCCTGCTGCTCCAACTCCCTTACCAGGAAGGTCTTTCCGACCCCGGCGTTGCCGTGCACATGGAAGCGGAAGCGGTGGCGTTCGTCGTCCGGCGGCAGGTCGAAGTTGGCCCGGAACGCGGCGCGTTCGGCTCCCCGGCCGACGAATCCGGCGCGCCGGCGCTGCTGGATCAGCTGCCGCATCGACGGCCGCGGGGCCTGAGCCATCCGTACGTCTCCCTGTGTTGTGACGAGCCTCTTGGTACGTCCATCAGTCTGGCCCAACTCCCCTACGGTGAACGGGAGGTCAACGGGAGTGGGGACGGTGGGAGGCCGCCTGAGCCGATCCATAGAGTTGCACCATGACCACAACAGGTACCCCCCACCCCACTCGTACCGCTCCCCCCACACATACCGCGCTCACCCTCGCCGCGACCCTGCTGACGGCGACCGTCGCGCTCTACATCGCCCTGGTGGCGCTCGGCAACATCACCGACTTCGACTCCAACCAGCAGTTCGTGCGCCATGTCCTGGCGATGGACACCACGTTCAAGGACGACGACCTGATGTGGCGGGCGATCACGTCCAAGGGCCTGGCGGACGCCGCGTACGTGGCGATCATCGCGTGGGAGACCGTCGCCGCGCTCGTCCTCGTCGCCGGTACATGGCTGTGGGCGACCCGCGACCTCGAACGGGCGCGGCGCGTCTCGACGTACGGCCTGCTGATGCTGATGCTGCTGTTCGGCGCCGGTTTCATCGCGATCGGCGGTGAGTGGTTCGCGATGTGGCAGTCGGAGGACTGGAACGGCCTGGAAGCGGCGACGCGGGTGTTCCTGCTGAGCGGGGTGGTGCTGCTGGTGCTCCACCTGCCGGACCCCGCGCGTGCGGCTGCGACTGTGGCTGCGCCTGCGCCTGCGCCTGCGCCTGCGCCTGCGCCTGCGCCTGTTGAGCCGAAGGCCGGGGCCCAGGAGTAGGGAGTAGGGAGTAGGCAGTCGCGCTATTTGACGACCGTCACCGCGGTCCCCGTGTCGCCGAAGGCCCACAGGGCGGTGCCGTCCGCTTTGGACATGCGGATGCCGCCCGTCTTGGCGCCGGACGCGGCGGGCGGCGGTGACGAGCCGTCGACGGCGTTGGAGAAGGCGATCGACAGCCCGGAGCCGGTGGCGAAGAACATGACGTGCTCGATGGCGACGCCGTCGGAGCCGGTACGGGCGTCATCGCGCTCCCCCACCGAGTAGCTGCCCGGTTCGGGGCTCACCGAGCCGGGCCAGACCACGAACGTACGGCGGGTCTGCCCGCTCGCGTCGACGAGCCAGACCCGCTTCTGCCCGAGCGAGTAGACGACCCGCCGACCGCTTCCGGACCCGTCCGGAACGCGTGTCTCGGGGGCCTGGCTGGGCTTGGCGGAGGGCTTCGCGGAGGCGTGCGGGCTGGGCTTGGCGGCGGTGACGTGGGGTTGCGGACCCTGCTCGGCCTGCACCGCCAGAGCGGCGACCACGGCGACCGCGCCCAAGGTCAGACCGGTGACCCAGACCGATGAGGGAAGCCGTCGGGCAGCCACGGTCACGCATCTCCTCAGCTACGGAACCCGCCGCCGGGTCCTCCGCCGGGGGTCGGATCATCGTACTCCGGCGTGGGGTCCGGCCTTGGCCGCAAGGGCGCCGGGGACGGACATCCGGCGGGTGACGAGGGCCGCAACGAATTCACCCGGCGTCGTCAGAGTGATTGACGAGCAGGGTGGGGCGATCTACCTTCTGATCGATCTTCCGAACCTAGTTCGAGATTTCGACCAATTCCCCCCATCTGGCTGCGACTTCATGTCCCCGAGCACCCATACGTGCATACGTGTCGCGCAGCCGCTCACCCCGCTCCTGGACCCGCACCGCTTGGAGACACAGATGAGCGCGAAACCCCAGCCGTCCCGCCGCCTCTTCCTCGGCATGGCCGCCACCGCTCCCCTCGCCGCGTCCGGCGTACTGACCCTGGGCGCCGGCACCGCCCACGCGGCCGACTCGGCGTACGTGATGTGCTACTTCACCGAGTCGACGAGCCTCGGCGCGGGCACCGACTACGGCCTCCATCTGGCCGTCAGCACCGACTCGCTGAACTGGACGCCGCTGAACCAGAACAACCCCGTGGTCACCCCCACCGCGGGCGCCCTCGGGCTGCGCGACCCGTTCCTCATGCGCAAGCAGGACGGCACGTTCGTCGTCCTCGCCACCGACCTCAAGGGCACGGACTGGTCGTACAACAGCCAGTACATCCACGTCTGGGACTCCGCCGACCTGCGCACCTTCACCGGCTACCGTCGCCTCAAACTCCATGACATGACCACCCACAGCTGGGCGCCCGAGGCGTTCTGGGACGCGGGGCGGGGTCAGTACGCGGTGATCTACTCGGCCGTCAACTCCAGCGGCCACAACGTGATCATGGTCAACTACACGAGCGACTTCGTCACGGCGTCGGCGCCGCAGGTCTTCTTCGACCCCGGGTACGACGTGATCGACGGCGACATGGCGGTGGGCGTCAACGGCTACAACTACCTGTTCTTCAAGAAGAACCAGACCCTCGTCTCCGCCCGCTCCACGACGCTCAACCCGGGCAGCTTCACCGAGTACAGCGCCGGGGTGTCACACGGCGGCACGGAAGCCCCGACGGTCTTCAAGTCCCTCTCGTCGAACACCTGGTACATGTGGGGCGACACCTACACGCCCAACGGTGTCTTCTACGCGTGGCAGACCAGCGACCTGGCCTCGGGCACCTGGACGGCGCTCGACCAGAAGACGTACACCCAGCCGGTCAACTCCAAGCACTGCGGCGTCGCGACGATCACGACGACCGAGTACAACAACCTCCTCACCAAGTGGGGCTCCCCGGCCTGGAACCGCCTCAAGTCGTACAACTACCCGGCCCGTTACGTGCGCCACGCCAACTACATAGGCCGCATCGACGAATACCCCTTCGACCTCTACACCGACTCGGAGTGGAAACTCGTCCCGGGCCTGGCGGACAGCACCGGAATCTCCTTCCAGTCGGTCAACTACCCCACCCGCTACCTCCGCCACTACAACTACGCCCTCCAACTCGACGTCAACGACGGCACGTCGACCTTCGCGGGCGACGCGACGTTCTACCGCACGGCGGGCCTGGCGGACAGCTCGTGGTCCTCCTTCCGGTCGTACAACAACCCGACGCGCTACATCCGCCACTCGAACTACGTACTGCGCATCGACCCGATCTCGACGACCACGGAGAAGCAGGACGCGACGTTCCGGGTGGGGTACTGAGGTCGTCGGAAGGCTCCTCTACGATGCCGCGATGCAGCCACACTTCACCGGTACCTGCCTGATCACCAGCGATGTCCCCGCCCTGGCCGCCTTCTACGCTGCGCTTCTGGACGCAACGGTCGAGGGCGGGGACCCGTTCGCCAAGGTGTCCGTTCCGGGCGCGGTCCTGTCGTTCTTCTCCGTCCAGGGAATGGAGTCGATGGTGCCGGGATCGGTGTCCGGCGCCGCGAGCGGGGGCTTCACCCTGGAGTTCGAGATCAGCGACGTCGACGAGCGCCACGAGGGGTTGCTGGACAGGGGAGTTGAGATCGTCAAGCCTCCGACAACCCAGCCGTGGGGCCGCCGGTCCATCTGGCTGCGCGACCCCGACGGCAACCTGGTCAACCTCTATCAGCAGACCTGACGTCAGTGACTACGAGCGCCGTCACCGACTCACGTCGCCCTCGGCCGCCGGAAGCCGCCGTCCCAGGCGGGCGAGCGGGGACAGCGCCATCACCACCGGGGACAGCAGCATGGCCGCGCCCGTCACCACGAGGCCCGTGCGCAGCCCCCACTCCTCCGCGATCAGACCGCCGAGCAGGGAACCGAGCGGAGTCAGCCCCATCCCGACGAACGTGATCGTCGCGGCGGCGCGGCCCTGCATCCCGTCCGGCGTGACAGCCTGCCGGACGGCCATCACCGTGACGTTCACCAACTGACCCCCGGCCCCGAACACGAAGCTGACCGTGAGGAGGGCGGCAACCGTCAGCGGAGAGGAGCCGTGCAGCGCGGGTACGCACAAAAACGCGCCGTCGCCGACGACCGCAGCAGCCACCAGCACCGGGCCGTATCCGAACCGGCTCGGCAGCCGGGCGGCCAGCACGGAACCCAGGAGCGCACCAGGCCCGGTCGCGGCGAGAACCAGCCCGACGGAGGCGCCGGACAGGTGCAACTCCCTTGGCAGGAAGAGCAGATAGACGGTCATCAGGGCGGCGAAGGAGAACTGGAACGCGGCCGACGCGAGACACACGGTACGCAGAGAGGCGTCGCTGCCGACGAAACGGAGCCCCTCGTGGATCCGCCGCCAGACCCGAGGGTGCCGCCCTGGCTGCTGCCGCACCGATTCGCTCCTCCGGATCCGCCGAATGGACAGGACGGAAAGCGCGAAGAGCCCAGCGCTGGAGGCGAGGGCGACGGACCCGGACAACAGCGACACCAAGGCACCGCCGAGGGCGGGCCCACCGATCTGGGCTGCGGACCGACTGCCCTCAAGTGCACTGTTGCCACGCACCAGTTGCCCCGGGTCATCCACCATCCGTACGAGGGACACCTGATACGCCACGTCGAAGAACACGGACAACACCCCGACGACAAAGGCAACCACGAACAGCGTCGACAGCCCGAGCCCCCCGAGGAGACCGGCCAAGGCAGCGGCACCCAGTGCGAGACTCCGGCCGACGTCCGTCCACACCATCACCGTACGAACCCGCCACCGGTCCACCCACGCCCCGGCGAAGAGCGAGAACAACAGAATCGGCGCCTGCCCGACAGCCCGAAGAACCCCCAACTCACCGGCCCCGGAATCGAGAACGAGAACCGCGAAGAGCGGCAGGACGACCAGCCCGGCGTGTTCACCGAGCTGGGAGAGGGTCTGCCCGACCCAGAGCCGGCGGAAGTCGGGGGTGCGCCAGAGGGCCGGCGGCGGAACGGGTCGACTAAATTGAGATCCAGAGTCAGATGCAGCGGAGGAAGCGGACGGCACGGGGATCCCTTGAGTCGCCGAAAACGAGACCCGCCAACCCAGGGCGTGCCCGACAGGCACACCTACGGTTGAAGCGGAGAAGGTTCGCTGCGCCGCAACATCAAGGGCAGCACGCGATGACGGGCCGATCACGGCCTACGACGTCAAAGCGCGCTCGGACGACCGGGCATGTATTGACTCCTCGTGGGCGACTGGGTGCGCCCGAACACTAGCCGACGCCGATCTGGACGACGGTCTGGTGCCCTGCTGCGCCCGTCAAACGGCCACAGCAGGGACGACCTTGCGGGTGCAAGAGCAGACCACAATGGCCAACGACCTCCGCTGCTCGCCGCACCTGGGGGCTGACCCCATGGGTTTGGTCAAGCGCCAGGATCCATACTGGGCATCGACACTGGGCATCGACTGTCTCTGGGGGAGAATCGATGAGTGGGTGGGCAGGGCTCGGTTGGGGTCTGGCGTGAGCGTCGCCTTGCCTCGGTTGATCTCCTTGTCGTAGAAGGCCCTGGAGGCTGGGTCGGCCAGGGCTGCGAACGCCGACAGGAAGAAAGCCCGTTTGAGGCGCGTACTCGAGGCTCAGTTGCTCAGCGATGCATGCCATGCTCGGCGGCGTACGGAGCCCGACCGACTGGAAGGACACCATGCCCGCCTATGCCATCGCGCACCTGCAAGAGGCCGCCCCGGTCCCTGAGATCGTCGAGTACATCGAGCGCATCACCGCCACCCTCGAGCCGCACGGCGGACGATTCCTCGTGCACGCCGCACAGCATGAGGTGAAAGAGGGCAGCTGGCCCGGGCACGTGGTGGTCATCGGCTTTCCCGGGATCGCCGAGGCACGGGCCTGGTGGGACTCGCCCGCGTACCAGGAGATCGCACCACTGCGCTCGCGGCACATCGAGGGCGACATCATCCTGGTCGAGGGCGTCCCCGAGGGCTACGACCCGACGGCCACCGCCAAGGCGATGCGGGAGGCCCTGCCCACCGAATAGCCCAGGTCCGGGCCCGGCGCAGCTGCACGCATCCAGCACGCTTACTTCACCCCCGAACGGGTAGCCGAGCCAAGAAAGGCGCCCGCCGGTATGGAGGGCCCGTACGGAGGGGTGGAGCCGGATGGCTGGCATGTTGGAGCGGATCAAGCAGTTCGCCAGGAGTCCTCAGGGGCGTCGTGCGGCCGAGCAGGCACGGCGGGCCGCGGCCGATCCTCGTCGGCGGGAGCAGGCCAAGCGTCTGCTGGGCAAGCTTCGTGGCCGGCGCTGAGGGCAGGCCATCCGCCCCGTACGCGCGGGAGTAGTGCTGTTGGTTGCCGTACGGGGCAGTGCGTGCGGATGCGCACTGCCCCCGTGACCGGCACCAGGAGAGGCACCAGAGGAACTACCCAGTTACGGCCTCGGCGGCCCCGCCGAACTGGATCCACGACGACCAGCCCCCGCCCGGAGCGGCCCGCGAGCGGTGCCATACCTGGCCCGCGCTGATCACGGCGAACATCTCAATCCGACCGTCCGCGTTCGTCTCCGCCGCCGCCTGGGTTCAAAGCAGCTCTCTTGCGTGCTCGCGGCAACACCCCTGGACTCCTGCGCTCGAACCCAGCGTCCGGCTACCAGGGCCCGGGACGACGACTGCCGCAGCGGGCCGGTGGCCGCGGTGGCGACGTACGTCCGCACACCGACCGCGTCGGAGTTGTTTACTCCCAGGAACGGGGTTGGTGGACAACTTGCGAGCAGAAAGACTGCTCACAGCCGCCCCACGCATGACTTTCCTGTTTTCCGACAAGACACCCGTGTCAGAGGCATTTCCATGCCCATCGCTGAACTCCGCAGAGGAAACATCCACTCCCCGATGGCCGAGGAGGAGGTCACCTACCCCGTAAGCATCGTTCTCTCGCTTCAGCGCGAGCAGACGGCGCCCCTGCTCCGCACCATGCGCAGTCAGCATGTGCTGCCCGCTCTGAGCCACGCCTGGGGCTCCGCACAAGCCTATGGTGTCCTCCTGCGCCAGGCCGGCACTCCGCTCACCGTCCTGGACGTGCCCGGTCCGCAGTGGATCGAGGGACTCGAGCAACGCGTGCACGCACTCAGCAACATCTCATCCGTGGTGGTGCTCGTACCTGACCGCACGGAGCCCGCGGGGCTGCTGTTGGCGGGCGCCGCCAACGTCATTCCGCGCGACACGCCTGTCAGGGAGCTCGCCGGCAGAATCGCCGCGGAACGGCGATGGCTGGACATGGGGCACTCACCGCAACGGCCTGCGGCGGGTGCGCGGCAGTACCGCTCGCTGCGCCCACGGCAGTACTCCCAGCAGGTCCTGTTCGACATCCTCAGTTCCGCCTCGCGACCCTGGTGCTGCCATGATCTGTGCCTACTGCTCGGCACAGCCAGGGAGCCGATGAGCCGCCGAGCATTGCAGGCCAGGACCGCGCGGCTCAACGAGCGTCTCATGCCTTACGGGATGTCCCTGGACTACACCGCCCAATGGGGGCGCACGACATTCATGGGGCTCATCGAGGGCCCAGGGACGGATGAACGTCGGCGGTGAGAACCTCGCGGTGAGCGCCGCCCACCCCGCCCGCTGCAGCGGGCGGGGTGGGCGCTGAGGTGAGGGGCGACGCCAGGTCAAGGGACGAGGCGGCGACGGCGGTGAGCCGTGGGCCTCACAGTTCGTCCTTGATGTTGGAAGTAACGGGTCGGGCGGCGAGCGCGACCATCAGGACGGCGGCGGCTTGCGCGCGGTCGCGGATGTCGCCCCAGCCGACCGTGTGGACCCAGTTAAAGGCGCCGCCGGGGTTGGTGAAGACCCGGCTGATGCCGCGCCAGTTGCGGATCAGCTCGATGTAGCGGGCCATGCGGGTCTGGCCGCCGGTGTTGAGCTGACGGCCGAGGTCGGCGGCGATCGGGCGGAAGCGGGTGCCCTCGGAGATGGCCATGATCAGGCGGAGGATGCCGACCGACTTGTTCCTCACGTAGTTCGCCGGCGGCTGCGACGGGTTCTGATGCAGGTCGAAGACGGCCTGCCGGAGGTTCTGGTGGCTCAGGCTGAGGTCCTCCAGCGATGTGTTGGCCGATCTGGCGAGGTCGTTGTAGTTCTCGTGGCCGTTCATGTCGCCGTACTGCGTAAATCCGTTCTGCGTGGGGCTCAGGACGGCGGCGGGTATGTCCTCGGGGTGGTCGCGGCTGAGCGGGATGTACACATTGCCGGCCTGGGGCGAATAGAAGTGCCACCCGACGACGTACATGTCGCTGACTCTGATGATCAGGTGGATGGTCGCACCGGCTGTCGTCACCGTGAGGTCGATGTACGCGTGGTCCGCGCCGGCGCCCGGGGTGACGTCGACGGCGAGGTTACGGCCGCCCCGCTGGACGTTCACCCGGTGACCGCCGTGCGCGTCGATGATGGACCGCAGGTGGCTGATCGTGTGGGCGTAGCCCTCCCCGCTGGCGTCGACGTCCCAGTGGGCGAGGTACCAGGTCGAGGCCGAGAGCTCGGTGTCCTTGGTGCTCAGGTTGAGAGTGCTGGACGCCTTCGAGGACGTCGAGTGCGTATGCGAGGGGTCGGCCAGCGCGAACGCGCCGACCACGAGAGCGGGCACTGCGAGCGACGTGCCCACGCGCTGCAACAGACGAGAGGCCATGGGAGGTCTCCGTTACGTGAGAGAGGGAGGGGATCCGGAATTCCGGATTCCTGCCAATCTTCAGGGCCGAGAAGTTGTCCGGCGAGCCTCTTCATCACTCAGAACAATCCGGGGACACAGCGAAGTGCCCGCCGGCGTCGGGCCGGCGGGCACTTCGGATCTCAGGGGTGCCGTCACGTGTCAGTGGCAGTCGCTGTACTTGTTGGCGCGCCCGTGGAGGATGAAGCGGAACTGCGGCTGGTTGTTGCTGTTGAGGACATTGGATGTGCCGTCGTAGTAGTAGTCGTGGTCTACGAGGGCCCGGTAACCGTAGCCGCCCCAGTTCTGGGAGGAGCGGTAGTTCTTGTCGTCCTTGCTGACGTTCCACGTGTAGCTGTCCAGCCAGAAGTGCGGGTTGACCCGCACCACGCGCTTGATGGGCCTCGCGCCGAACCATTCCGTCCTGCCGGACGGGACGCTCATGCCGACAGTGCGCGACCAGCCGACGGACTTGCCGTAGGACCACGAGTACGAGAACTCGGCACCGCCGCCGACTTCGAACAGCTTGCCGAGCTTGCGGGTAAGGGTGACTTCGCCGCCCACTGTCTTGGTGGTGGTCGTCGTGGTGGTGTAGCTCTGGGAGACGTTGTAGTTGAGGGGGCCGCCGTTGTCGCAGTTGCTTGCCGGCTCGGACCAGGCTGTTTCGCCCCCCTCGACCGTCCAGGAGGACGATGCGGGGTAGTAGCAGTGGCCCTTGAGCTCCTTCCAGTCCGGGTTCAGGTAGGTATAGCTCTTGCCAGGACCGAGGTACTTGAGCGAAAAGACCGGGGACTTGCCCTCGTAGCTCTTGTCGTGCAGTTCGTGGGTGACGGTGTTGTAGAACCACTTGCTCTGGCCGCTCCGGTTGGAGCCGTCCTGGCAGATGTTCGGGAGCAGGTTGTCCCAGTGGCCGTTGAGGTCCGTCTCGTTGGCCGCGCTCGCGGTCGTGGCGGAGGCCAGGCTCAGGCCGCTGAACGCCAGGCCGCAGGCCGCGACGGTGAGCAGCCACTTCTTGACAGGGGTGGGGACCATTTTCGAGTTCCTTCGCTCGTGACACCAAACGCGGGTGAGATCGAAACGCGGGTGGGATCGAGTAGGTGGTGGTCAAGGGGGGGTGCGAGCGATCTTTCGCAGCCGTGAGTTGTCCGGCAACCCGATTCGAGGGCGTAAACAAACAGGTCAGCGGCACGTTCCGTGAGGGAACGCCAACCGTCAGGGAATGCCAGCCGTCGCGGAACGCCAACCGTCGTGGAACGTGGTGCGGCTCGTCATCGACACCAGTCGGAGCCGGTACCGGCCCGGCCGCGGCAGCGGACCGCCTCGCGGGCGCGGTGTGCCGGCGCGGTGCGGTGCGGCGGTGGTCAGTGCGGGCGGCGTGTGTCGCAGACGGGGTGGTAGGGCGCGTCGGGGATGTACAGGTGCCACTGGGCCGCGGTGAGGGTGGTGCCGGTGCGTGTGCAGGCCTGGGTGATGGCGTGGGAGGGGGTGATGGGGTACCGCTGGAGCGGGGTGTGGTCGCTGGTGGCGTAGAGGGTGGCGCTGTCGGAGCTGAAGGCGAGGGAGCGAATGGGCTCGCCGGGGGTGGTGAGGTTGCCGCCGAGGGGTTGTTGGGTGGCGGTGTCCCAGAGCTGGAGGGTGCCGGAGTCCCCGGCGACGGCGAGGGTGCTGCCATCGGGACTGAACGCGAGGGCGTTGACGGCTTCGGGGGTGTCACCGAGCGCCGCTGGGAAGAGGTTCGGCAGGACACCCGTACGGTGGCGGAGGGTTCCGTCCCACAGGGCTACGCGGCCGGTCATGTCACCCGCCGCCATGCGGGAGCCGTCGGGGCTGAAGGCCAGGGCGTTGATCTGCTCGCCCTGGCTGAGGGTGCGCCGGGTGACCGGGCCGGACGGCAGCTCGGTGAGGTCCATGTCTCCGGCGAGCAACCGGCCGTCGGGGCGGACGGCCAGGTGGATGCTGTCGAGGTCGTTGAGCATGGCCGCTCTGCTGCGGCGTGCGGTGTTCCACACCTCGCCGCTCCGATGACCGAGGTCGCGCGTCCGGGAGGCGACCAGTGTCCGGCCGGGCAGCGTACGAAGCAGGTGCCCGTCATGGGTGTCACGCAACTGGAAACGGTAGCCGCTCCCGGACCGCTCGGCGGTGGCGAGCGTGCCGCCGTCCGGGCTGAGCAGCGCGTTGTCCAGGGGGTGGCTGCTCCACGGGGCGGTGAGGGCCGCCCCGAGGTCGAGGGAGTGGACGGTGCTGCCTTCGAGGTAGCGCAGGACCGGCAGACCGGGATCCCAGGCGAGACCGCCGTAGAGGAGCTGTCCGTTCAGAGGATGGCGGAACACCGGGGCGTCGGGGGCACGACAGCCGCCATACCGAGATCTCGTCGTGTCCTGAGACCGCGAGGAATGCCCCGTCGTGGCTGAAGGCGATGTTCTGGATCTCCGGTTGGGCGATATCGGCGAACATCGGACCGGCGTGGGGGCAGACGGCCACCAGCCGGTCGTCCGCGCTCAGGGCCACGTTCGTCGGGTCGTCCACCGCCGTCCGGAAACAGCAACCGGCCGTCCGCGACGGAACGCAGCCGCACCTGATCGCCGTCGAGGTCGCTCACCATGGCGAGACTCCTGTTCGACGACAGCTGCTCAGTCCAGCACCGGCAGCAGCTCCGGCAGATGCCCGTCCGACAGTTCCGCCGCCCGCTGCCGCTCCTCCGGGACCTCCCCGTAGAGGGTGGTCCGGGGTTTCGCCGGGCGTCCTGCCGCCTCCGCCACCGCGATCAGGTCCTTCACCGACTTGTACGAGCCGTACGACGACCCCGCCATGCGCGAGATCGTCTCCTCCATCAGCGTGCCGCCCAGGTCGTTCGCGCCCGAGCGGAGCATCTCGGCGGCACCCTCGGTCCCCAACTTCACCCAGCTCGTCTGGATGTTGGGGATATGGGTGTGCAGGAGCAGGCGGGCCATGGCGATGACCGCCCGGTTGTCGCGCATCGTCGGGCCGGGGCGGGCGATGCCCGCGAGGTAGACCGGTGCGTTGGTGTGGATGAAGGGCAGGGTGACGAACTCCGTGAAGCCGCCGGTCTGTTGCTGGATGCGGGCCAGGGTGCGGAAGTGGCCGAGCCAGTGGCGGGGCTGGTCGACGTGGCCGTACATCATCGTCGACGAGGAGCGGATGCCCAGCTCGTGGGCGGTCGTCACGACCTCGATCCAGGTGGCCGTGGGCAGCTTGCCCTTGGTGAGGACCCAGCGGACCTCGTCGTCGAGGATCTCCGCCGCCGTGCCGGGGATCGTGTCGAGGCCCGCTTCCTTCGCGGCCGTGAGCCATTCGCGGATCGACATCCCGGTGCGGGTCGCGCCGTTGACCACCTCCATGGGCGAGAAGGCGTGTACGTGCATGCCGGGGACCCTCTCCTTCACCGCGCGCGCGATGTCGAAGTAGGCCGTTCCAGGGAGGTCCGGATGGATTCCGCCCTGCATGCAGACCTCAACTGCCCCCAGGTCCCAGGCCTGTTGGGCGCGGTCCGCGACCTGGTCGAGGGAGAGGGTGTACGCGTCGGCGTCCGTGCGGCGCTGCGCGAAGGCGCAGAAACGGCAGCCGGTGTAGCAGACATTGGTGAAGTTGATGTTCCGGGTGACGATGTAGGTGACGTCGTCCCCGACCGCCGACTTCCGTACGTCGTCGGCGACTTGGCACAGCGCGTCCAGGGCGGGGCCGTCCGCGTGGAAGAGGGCGAGTGCTTCGGCGTCGGTGAGGCGCGTCGGGTCGTCGGCCGCCGTCGCCAGGGCCGCCCGTACGTCGGTGTCGATGCGCTCGGGGACCATGCCGGGCGCCGCCGCCTCGCGCAGGGCTCCCCAGTCGCCGTACACCTCGTCGAAGTCGTCGCGCCGGTCGGACGTACGGCCCTCGGTGTCGATGGTGGTGTGCAGGTCGGTGCGGCCGGAGGAGACGAAGACCTCCTCCGGTTCCTGCCACGGGTGGCCCTCGACGACCGCGTCCTCGCGGGCGAGGCCCGTCTCCGGGTCGGCAAGGGCCCGTACGTGCGGGAGCAGGCGCGGGTCGAGCCAGGGTTCGCCGCGCTGGACGAACTCCGGGTAGACGCAGAGGCGTTCGCGCAGTTCGAAGCCGACTGCGGCCGATTTGCCCCGCAGCTCCTCGATCTGGGGCCAGGGGCGTTCCGGGTTGACGTGGTCGATGGTGAGCGGGGAGACGCCGCCCCAGTCGTCGATGCCGGCGGCGATCAGTCGCTCGTACTCGGAGTCGACGAGGTTGGGCGGGGCCTGGAGGCAGGCGCTCGGGCCCATGATGTGGCGGGCGACGGCCACCGTCGCGACGAGTTCGTCCAGTTCCGCGTCCGGCATGCCGCGCATCGCGGTGTCCGGTTTGGCGCGGAAGTTCTGGATGATCAGCTCCTGGATGGAGTGGTAGGCCCTCGACACCTTCCGCAGCGCGAAGAGCGACTCCGCGCGCTCCTCGTACGTCTCGCCGATGCCGATCAGGATCCCGCTCGTGAAGGGGACGGACGAGCGGCCCGCGTCCTCCAGCACCCTCAGCCGTACGGCGGGTTCCTTGTCCGGGGAGCCGTAGTGCGGGCCGCCCGGCTCGGACCAGAGGCGGGTGGCCGTCGTCTCCAGCATCATGCCCATGGAGGGGGCGACGGGCTTGAGGCGCTGGAAGTCGGTCCAGGACATCACGCCCGGGTTGAGGTGGGGCAGCAGGCCCGTCTCCTCCAGGATGCGGATGGAGATGGCGCGGACGTAGGCGATCGTGTCGTCGTAGCCGTGCGCGTCGAGCCACTCGCGCGCCTCGGGCCAGCGGTCCTCGGGCTTGTCGCCGAGGGTGATCAGCGCTTCCTTGCAGCCGAGGGCTGCGCCGCGGCGGGCGATGTCGAGGACCTCGTCCGGGGACATGAACATGCCGTGTCCGGCCCGGCGGAGCTTGCCGGGGACGGTGACGAAGGTGCAGTAGTGGCATTTGTCCCGGCAGAGGCGGGTCAGCGGGATGAAGACGCTCTTCGAGTACGTAATGACGCCGGGTCGGCCCGCCGCCTCCAAGCCGGCGTCCCGTACGCGGGCCGCGGACGCGGTGAGGTCGGCGAGGGCCTCGCCGCGGGCCTGGAGCAGCACAGCAGCTTCGCCGACGTCGAGGGCGACGCCGTCCCGGGCGCGTTTGAGGGCGCGACGCATGGAGTTCTCGGTCGGGCCGGTGGCGCCGCCGGGGCGCTCGGTGGGGCCGGTGCCGGAAGCCTCGGGAGTCGTCATCCTTCGAGCATACGATCGATGTGATCAGGTCTTACAGGACCGCCCTGTCCGTTCTGGGTGCCAAACGTCACAGGGCGGCACTGGCGACTACAGGTACTCCGCGTACCCGTCCAACAGGCCGAGCACTTCTGCCTCCCCGACCGGCGGCAACTGCACCACGGCCTCCTCGATGCCCAGCTCGGCATAGTGGGCGAGCTTGCCCGGGGTGGGCTGGACGGCGTACGGGACGATCTGGAGGGCGGCCGGGTCGCGGCCCGCGTCCGCCCACACCGACCGCAGCACGGGCAGCGACTCGGACAGGCCGCGCCCGCCGATCGGCAGCCAGCCGTCGGCGTACTCGCTGATGTGAGCGAACAGTTTCGGCCCGGCCGCGCCGCCGATGAGGGTGCGGGGGCCGACGACCGGCCCACGCGGCTTCTGCACCGGCTTGGGGTACGCGGTACTCGCCCGCACACTCCCGAACTCGCCCTCGTACGCGGTCGGTTCGTCCGCCCACAGGGCACGCATCAGCGCCATCCGGTCCCGGGTCAGTTCGCGCCGCGTACGCCATTCCACCCCGTGGTCGGCGGCCTCCTCGACGTTCCAGCCGTAGCCGATGCCGAGGGTGAGGCGGCCGGCGGAGAGGTGGTCGAGGGTCGCGATCTGCTTGGCGAGGTCGATCGGGTCGTGCTGGGCGACGAGCGTGATGCCCGTGCCGAGGGCGAGCCGCTCGGTGACGGCGGCGGCCTGGCCGAGCGCGACGAAGGGGTCGAGTGTACGGCCGTACTCGGGCGGCAGCTCGCCGCCCGCCGGGTACGGGCTGGTCCGCTCGACCGGGATGTGCGTGTGCTCGGGCAGGTACAGCCCGGCGAACCCGCGCTGTTCCAGCTCACGGGCGAGTCGGGTCGGGGTGATCGTCTCGTCGGTGAGGAAGATCGTGACGGCTAGGCGCATGTCCATATCTGTACCGGGCGGCGCCCCGTCTGTCCATACCGACCGGTCGGCATTGGTCGAACGTCACTTGCCCCCCGGGGTCACCCTTTGGTCTTGTCGCGGCGATTCCCCTGTCTTGTGCGGGAGTTCACCCGGCGGCAGGAGAGTGGCCATGAAAGTGCCTGCGGAAGCCTGATACTGGTGGCGTCGGTGAGGGAGGGCGCGGGCAGCCGTGACTGGATTCCGGCCATGGGCAACAGCGACGCGCACCGCGACCCCGATCAGGTGGGCGTCCCGCAGACGGTGGTCCTGGCGGACGACCTGACCCGGGAGGCGATCCAGGAGGGGCTGCGGGCGGGCCGCTCGTACGTCGCCGAGTCGAAATCGGTCACCCTCGCCTTCTCCGCCTCCGGCCCGAAGGGCGAACACGCGGACATCGGGGCCGGTTGAAGGTGGCGAAGGACGCCCCGGTCACCGTCCGCCTTGAGGTGACGGGCGCCCCGCACTGCACGGCCCGCCTGGTGACGGACCAGGGCGTGCTGTTCACGAGCGGGGTCCTGCCGGCGACGGGCACGGGGCTCGTGGAGTGGCGTACGACGGCACAGTACGCGGCGTACGTACGGGCGGAGGTCCGCCACGAGGCGGCACCGGGCCCGCTGCCGGGGGCGCCGGCGGCGTTCACGAACCCGATCTTTTTGGGGAGGCGTTTGGGAAGGGTGGCTCGATCGGGCACTGGGCGATAAATCGATCGACAGCATATGTCGGTCGCTGATATATATAGGCGGCATGAATGAGCGACCGCTTCAGGAGCCGACGCTGCTCCTGCTCACTGCCCTGGCCGACGAGCCCAGGCACGGTTATGGACTGATTCAGGAGATCGACGCGATCTCCCAGGGCCGGGTGCGGATGCGCACCGGCACTCTCTACGGCGCGCTGGACCGGCTGGCCCAGCAGGGCCTGATCCGGGTCGAGCGCGAGGAGATCGTGGACGGACGGGCGCGCAAGGTCTACGCCCTCGCCGAGTCCGGCCGAGACGTGCTGGCCGCCGAGACGGAGCGGCTGCGCGCTGTCGTCGCCGAGGCGGAGCGTCGACTGGCCGCCCGTCGCAGCCACGCCGTCCGCCCGAAGGGGGCCCTGGCATGACGCGGCAGCACAGCTCACTCGCGTTCCGCTGGGCGCTGCGCCTCCATCCGGCCGCCTACCGGGCCGAGCACGAAGCCGAGTTGACCGCGATCTACGCCGAGGCCACGCGGGATGCCGGCCCGCTCGGCCGGCTGCGCGAGGCGCTCGATGTCGCCGGCCACGGCCTGCGGCGGCGCACCGGCCTGGGCTCCGACCGGATGGCGGGTCAGATCCTGGCGCAGGCGGCCCCACTGGCTGTCGCCGTGGCGACGGGCAGCTTCGTGGCGGGCCTGTTGTGGCTCTTCGCCCCTCCCGGCGTCCGGACCTCGCCGGCGTCCCCGCTCACGAACGCGCTGAACCTGGCCAACACGGGCCTCACACCCCTGCTCTGGCTGGCGGCGCTCGCGGCTGTCCGGACCGGGCGCTGGACCGTGGCCCGTGCACTGGTCGTGCCGGCGATGCTGCTGAGCCTGGCCGACGTCCTGACGACCGCGTTGACCTCCTCCGGCCTGTACGGCGACCCTTCGATCGCGGTGACGCGACTGGCCGTGCCGCTGCTCACCGGCGCCGTCGTCCTCGCCGCACCCAGGGATCTGCTCGGCCCCTCCCTTTCGCAACGCCGCACGATCACGGGAACCACCGCCCTGGCGGCCGTCCTGGTGTCGGGCGTGCAACTCGCCGAAACGCACTACCCCTTCACGCTGGGTGTTCTGGGCGTCATCGGCCCGCTGTGGGCCGGGGTCCTGTGGGCGGGGGTCCTCGCGATCGCCCTGCGCTTCGGCACGCGTGACCGGTTGACCGTCGCGGGCGTCGCGGTGGCCGTGCTGCCCACCACGCTGCAGGTGACGGTCCAACTCACCCCCGCGGGAGTGGTTGTCCTGCTCCTGGTCCTGCTCAGCGGCACGGTCCCCTTCCTCCGCCCGCGCAGGCGCCCCTACCGGTCGACCCCGCCGAGCGAGGCATAGTCGACTCCGCTTCCCGGGCATCTGAACGCGCGCCGACCTACGGATGCGAAGTCGGCGTGTCTTCACCGGAGTTGGGTGTGTGTAGGGGCGGACCGCGAGCACCGAGTCACCCGAGGCGGCCGGCGGCCCCCGCAGCGAAGGCGGATGACTCCAACTCGGCCACCACGGCCGCGTGATCGGACGGCCAGACACCACCGACCGGCTGATCCGCGGCCCGTCGTACGGTACGCACATGCCCGAGCCCGTCCGGCCACGGCAGGCCCACATGGATGTAGTCGATCCGCGCACTGGGTCCGAACCCGGCCGCGACATACGGGTTGGCGGCGTCCCAAGTCGCCGACGGGGCCGCCGGATCCGCCAACTCCCAGGCATCCATGAAGACTTGGCCGGGGACAGCCGGGGCGGTTCGGTAACCCCCCAGCAGCCGGATCTCGTCGGAGTCGGGCCAGGCGTTGAAGTCGCCGGTGACGACGGGCGGAAAGTCGGTGCCGTCGCGATGTCGGGCCACGAACTCCGCGAGAAACCTGACCTGTTGGCAGCGGACCGCCGAGGCGTGGGGCGCGGAGGTGAGGTGGGTGGTGAAGAAGGGCACGTGGTGCCCGGGGGCTGCGAGGCGGGCGTAGAGGGCGAGGCGGCCGTCGTCCAACTCCTCCGGGGCGGGCAGCCGTACGGCCTCGCTCTCGACGACGGGCCAGCGGCTCAGCACGGCGTTGCCGACGTCGACCCTCTCGCCCCCGCCCCCGCCCCCGCCCCCGATACGCCGCTGCCAGCGCTCGGGGGCCTCGGAGGGTGCCCAGGTCCAGTGCAGGCCGAGTTCGCCGGCGAGCCAGGCGGCGAGGTTCTCGCCGTCGCACGCCCAGACCTCCTGCAACCCGACGACGTCCGGCCGCAGTTCGCGCAGCACGGAGAGGATCGCCTTCTGGCGCGCCTCCCACGGCCCGAACCGCCACCACAAATTCCAGGTCACCACGCGCATACCCGCCACCACCGCCCACCCGGTTCGCCGTTCCTGAGTGCGTCTGCGACACCATTCAAGAACACACACGGTTCAAGAACACACACGGCAGTGGCACGAGCGCAGGAGGCACAGGACCAACATGTCCCGCTTCACGGAGATCAGATTCAAGGCCACCACGGCCTTCCAGCGCCGCATCGGCAACCCGGTGACCCGCCGGCTCCCCTTCCAGACCCTCCTGGAGACCACGGGCCGCACCTCGGGCCTGCCCCGCGTCACCCCGGTCGGCGGGCGCCGGATCGGCGACACGTTCTGGCTGGTCTCGGAGTTCGGCGAGAAGTCGCAGTACGTGCGGAACATCAAGGCGAACCCGCGCGTGCGGGTGCGGGTCGGCGGGCGGTGGCACCCGGGCACGGCCCACCTGCTGCCGGACGACGATCCGGTGGCACGGCTGCGGACGCTGCCGCGCGTGAACAGCACGGGCGTACGGGCGATGGGGACGAATCTGCTCACGGTGCGGGTGGATCTGACGGACGGCGCACGGTGAACGAACCGAGCGCTGATCCGCGGGGCGGGGGAAGGGAGTTGGTCGGCCCCCTCCCCCCGCCGCGGGTGGGTGTTCAGCGACGCTGAGGTCAGCTTCGCTTGCCTCAGCAGCGCTTGCTGGAGAACCCTCCGATGGGCGCCGGGTCACCGGCGGCGCGTACGGTGCCGGAACCGGCCGTGCATTCGCTCACGGTGCTGGTGCCGCTGGACCAGAACTCCTGGCTGTTGGTGTTCGTCCAGGAGTGCTGGCCGAGGACCGCGTCCCGGGAGTAGCTGTAGACGGCGGAGGTCACGTCGTAGTCCCCGACGGCGCTGCGGAAGCTGTCCCAGACCCAGACGTAGCCGTAGTTCTTGCCGCAGGACGGCGAGTAGAACTGCTTGACGGACGCGGCGGTCACACCGCCCCGCTTGATGTACCCGGTGGAGCCGATCTGGTAGGCGTCCGAACACACACCGGCCGCGCGGGCCCGCAGGCTCGCCGGGTTGCCGTCGGCGGACGGCGCGGTGGTGACGGCCGCAGCGGAGGTACGGGCGGTCGGTGCGGGCGCCGGGCCGGACCCGGCGGCGGCGACCCCGGCCGGGATGAGGGCGAAGGCGCAGGCCAGCGCCGCGGTGGCGGTCTTGAGGTGACGCATGTGGTGTTTCCCCCTGCTCGTCGTGGTTGAGCCACGTGTCCTGACGGGTGCCGGGACAGGTGCTGAAACGTGAGACGTGCTCCGAAGCGGGGGACACAAAAAAGGCATGCGTGGTCAACGCGGGTCCCCGTAGTACGAAGTGACCACCTCCGGATCACCCGGAACACTTCGGACGTAACGTCAGACCCGTTGGACACGCATAGGGTTGTACGGCATTCGGGGAAACCGTCAGAGCCGTGAAGGTGGTGTTCAACAGATGACCGACCGCGCCACGATCGCGGCAGGCCTGCGCCGACTCGGCGAGGAGGGCCGCCCGGCATCGGAGGCCGCGCACTGGGTGTTACGGCACACACGGGAGACCGGGGAGGACCTCAGCGCCTTCCAGCTGATGATCCACTTCTTCGCCACGTACCAGGTCCCGGTGGAACACCTCCGCGAACTGGAACTCTGGGAGGGCCTGGGAACGGGCGGCTCCATGACGGACGCGGAACTGGACGCGGTGGTCGGGCCGCTCAGGGTGCGGGAGACTCCGCCGTCCTGAGGGGTCGTCCTAAGAGGGCGTTTGATGTAGCCGAATTGCCCTTTAAAACCTAGTAAGTTCCTCGCCAGGTTGGTGTGTTCTCGTCCGTTATGCGCTTAGCGAGGTTG
>NZ_JBEYVP010000052.1:0-73694 GCF_040644035.1 Streptomyces sp. NPDC047042
GCCCACACCCACAAACGCCGGACGGGCTGACTATCCAGCCCCTCCGGCGTTTGAGGAGCGGGGGTTCGGGGGCAGCGCCCCCGAGACGGATGGGACGGGTAGGGGCGGCGGGGGCGAAGAAAACTACCGCCCAGCCAACATCACAGCCCGATCGAACGCCTGCAAAAACCCGTTCACCGTCACCCGATCCCGCACAGCCACCCGCAACCACCCCTCCCCCAGCCCAGGAAACGTATCCCCCCGCCGCACCGCATACCCCAACCCCCGCAAATGCCCCCGAACAACCCCACCCCGCTCCACCCGCACCAACACGAACGGCCCCTCCGCCGCCCCCACCACCCGCACCCCGTCCGCCCCGAACTCCGCAAGCCCGGCAACAAGATGAGCCCGGTCCGCGGCGATCCGCCGCGCCGCCTCCTCCGCCTCCGCCAACGCCCGCCCGGACACGCACGCCTCGGCCGCCGCGAGCGCCGGCGTGGACACCGGCCACAACGGCTGCGCCCGCTCCAGCTCCCCGATCGTCTCCGGCGACGCCAGCACGTACCCGATGCGCAGCCCCGCCAGCCCCCACGTCTTCGTCAGACTCCGCAGCACCACAAGACCGGGCACGTCGGTACGCCCGGCCAGCGCCTCCCGCTCACCCGGCACCGCGTCCATGAACGCCTCGTCGACCACCAACGTCCGCCAGGGACGGGCGAGTTGGGCGACAAGGGCCGCCGGATGCAGGATCGACGTCGGGTTCGTCGGGTTGCCGATCACGACCAGGTCGGCCTCCTCGGGCACCAGCGCCGGGTCCAGCCGGAACCCGTCCTCGGCCCGCAGCAGCACCCGGTCCACACTGTGCCCGGCATCCCGCAGGGCGGCCTCCGGCTCGGTGAACTGGGGGTGCACGACCACCGGCCGGCGCACCTTCAGGGCGCGCGCCAGCAGCACGAAGGCCTCCGCGGCCCCGGCGGTGAGCAGCACCCGCTCCACGGGCACCCCGTGCCGGGCCGCGACCGCCGCCCGCGCTGCCCGCCCGTCGGGATACGCGGCGAGTTCGCCGAGCGAGCCGGCGATGTGCTCGCGGAGCCAGACCGGGGGAGTACCGGCCCGGACGTTCACCGCGAGGTCGACCAACTTGGCCCCGTCGTCACGTACTTCGGCGTCCCCGTGGTGCCGTAGATCGTGTCCGCCGGTGTCTTCGTCAGTGTGCATGGGAGTGCGAGTGCCCGTGTGAGTGATGTCCATGATGGTGACCATCGTGGTGGCCGTCGTCGTCCGGATGGAAGTGCGGCTGCTGAGGCAGTCCGACCTTGTCCTCGAAACCGGGCAGTGCGATCCGGTACACGCACGAGTCGCAGTTCATCCGCAGGTCCCCCTGCACGGCCTCCCGGTAGCGCTCCATCACCAGATCGAGCAACTCCGGCTCCGGACCGATGACCTCGGCGGACCGCACCTCGATCTCCGGGTGCGCGGCGGCCCAGCCCTCCGTCTGCTGTCGTACGCGGTCCGGCAGGATCCCGGTGAACAGGAAGTAGGGCAGGACCACGATCCGCCGCGCCCCCAGCTTCACGCACCGGTCGAGCCCCGTCGGCACGTCCGGCGCCGCGAGCGACACGAACGCCGTCTCCACACCGGCGTACCCGCGCCCCTCCCACAGCAGACGAGCCGCCTTGAGCACCTCCGCGTTGGCGTCCGGGTCGGTGGAGCCGCGCCCGACCAGCAGGACGGTCACGTCCGCCCGGTCTTCGGGCGTACGCTCCCCACCGCCCAGGGCCTCCTCCAGCCGCCGCTCCAGCACGGCCAGCAGCGCCGGGTGCGGGCCCAGCGGACGCCCGTACGTGTAGGAGATGCCCGGGTGCCGTTCCTTCTCGCGGGCCAGCGCCGCCGGGATGTCCCCCTTGGCGTGCCCGGCGGACACCAGCATCAGCGGAACGGCGGCGAACCGCCGTACGCCCCGCTCCACCAGCTCGGTCACGGCGTCGCCCAGCGGCGGCGGCGACAGCTCGATGAAGCCGCCCGCGACGGGCAGTTCGGGGTGGCGGCGCCCCAACTCCTGGACGAAGTCACGGAACGCCTCGGCCCCGGCCTCGTCCCGGGTGCCGTGGCCGGCGATGAGCAGGGCGGGCGGCGGGGTCGTCACGATGTCTCCTCGGACTGTGAAGTAAAGGGATAGGGAAGGGGGTTGAGCGAAAAGAAAGGCAGCCGAGCGGATCCGGTCGGGTTCATCGCGTCGTCTCCTGCCAGCGGTATCCGCGAGGTGTGACCATCCGGCCCGCGACGTTGCGGGTGGCGGTGTTGCCGACGGTCACGACCGTCATCATGTCGACCGTCGCCGCGTCGAGGTCGGCCAGCGTGGTGACGCGGCTGGACTCGTCGGGCCGCGACGCGTTGCGTACGACACCCACGGGCGTCGTCGGCTCCCGGTGCTCGCCGAGGATGGCCAGCGCCTTGGGCAGCTGCCAGTCACGGCCCCGGCTGCGCGGGTTGTAGAACGTCACGACGATGTCCGCCTCGGCCGCGGCCCGCACCCGCCGTTCGATGACCGGCCAGGGAGTGTGCAGGTCGGAGAGGCTGATGGAGACGTGGTCGTGGCCGAGCGGGGCGCCGAGGATCGCGCCTGCGGCGAGGGCCGCGGTGACGCCCGGGACGCCGATCACGTCGATGTCGTCGGACGCCTCGGCGAGCGCCGGCGACGCCATCGCGTACACGCCCGCGTCCCCGCTGCCGATCAGCGCGACCGCCTGCCCCTTCCGGGCCTCCGCCACCGCCGTCCGCGCCCGCTCCTCCTCGGCGCCGAGCCCCGACTCCAGGATCCGGGTACCGGGCCGCAGCAGATCACGGATCTGGTCGACGTACTGATCGAGCCCGACGACCACGGACGCCCGCCGCAACTCCGTCTCCGCGCGCGGCGTCAGCAGATCCCGCGCCCCGGGCCCGAGGCCCACGACCGCGAGCCGCCCACGCCCCGGCCGCCGTACGACGGCACAGGTCGCCATGGCAGGCGCCCCGTCCGCACGCTCGGACTTCCGCTTGGGCACGAGGAGTTCACCCCCGCCGACCAGCGCGGCGGCCTCCGCCACGGACGGTGTACCGACGGCGACGAGCGGCGCGTCGGAGGGATTGGGCACCTCGACGCCGGCCAACTCATCGGCGGAGTACGTCACCACGGGCACCCCGAGCCGCTCGGCGGCCCCGACGATCCCGGGCTCTGCCGCCTTCGCGTCGACGGTGGCCAGCGCGGCGACCGAGGCCGCCGAGAGCCCCGCGTCCGCCAACGCCCCCTGGACCAGGCCGAGTACCTCGTCGAGCGGAGCACCCTTGGAGGCGCCCACACCGACGACGAGCGACGGCGGCCGCAACACGACCACACCCGCACCGGCGCTGCCCGTCAACCGGTCGGTCACCCGGATCGTCGGCCCGCCGCCAGACACCGCACCCCCGACGTTGTCCGGCAGCGCGGGCAGCGGCCAGCTCGACTCCAGCTCCAGCGCGACGGGTTCACCGTCGAGCAGCGCCCGCGACACCCCCGCGACGTCCCCCTCCACGGGCAACCCGAGCGTGTCGAGACCCGGGACACCCACGGCGTCCGTCGCGGTGGTCACCACCGGCTCGGCACCCAGCAACGCCCCCACCGCACGGGCGAGTTCATTGGCCCCGCCACCATGTCCGCCCACCAGCGACACGGCGAACCGCCCGCCCTCGTCGACACACACCACACCGGGGTCGGACGCCTTGTCGGACAGCAACGGCGCGACCAGTCGTACGACCGCCCCCGTCGCCAGGAAGCACACGAGCTGCTCGCACTCGCCGAACGCGCGCCGGACGGCGTCGGCGACCGGCCCCTCGTACACACGCGTACGGTCGGGCCAGGCGGCGGCAAGCCGATCACGCGCCGCCGCGCCCGCCGCCGTCGCGGAAATCAGGCCGATCACAGAGCAACTCCTTTGCTGACAGGGTGTGTTGTGGGGCGCGTGCCCCACAGCAGGAAAACGGGGTTGGTCGCCGCGAGCCGGGTCACCTCACCCGGGAGCGGTGCGAGCCGGGACGACTGGAGCAGGACACCGTCGCAGTCGAGCCCGGCCCCGGTGAGCGCCTCGCGTACCGCCGGCACCCGGTCGAGGGCGGCCATCGCGACCACCACCGTCCGCCGGGCCCGCCGCGCACACGCGGCGACGATGCTGGGCAGCTCGCGCCCGCCTCCGCCGATGAACACGGCGTCGGGGTCGTCCAGTTCGGCTGCCCCGGGGAGGCCATCAGGAGCGACCCCCTCCACCACCCGGACATCAACGCCATGCGCGGCGGCGTTCGCCCGCACCCGCTCCGCCCCGTCCGCCGTCTTCTCGACGGCGACAACGGCGGCCCCGAGCCGCGCGCACTCCACGGCCACGGACCCGGAGCCCGCGCCGACGTCCCAGACCAGGTCACCGAGGCGCGGCCCGAGCCGGGCCAGCGCCAGGGCCCGCACCTCGAACTTGGTGATCATGGAGTCGCGGTGCGCGAACTCCCCTTCTCCCAGGGCCCATTGGCCAGGCCCGCCGAACCCTCCGGCGACCGTGACCGGGGCAGGCGCCAGCGCCCGCGCCTCGTCCAGACAGAGCACCACGCTCACCGCGTCACCCCAGTCCCGCGCCGCCGCCTCGGCAGGCGTGACCCGCTCCACTCGTTCGAGGTCCGGGTCACCCAGCGCCGAGGCGACGACAAGGACACGCGCCCCGGGCTCATCGGCCAGCGCGGCACCCAACTCGGCGGGCCCGGCCCCCGGCCCGGTCAGCACCGCCACCTTGGGCCGCGCCCGGCACACATTGACCGCCGTACGCAGCGCCCGCCCGTGCGCGCTGACGACCACCGCGTCGTCCCAGGTCAGCCCCAGCCGGGCGAACGCCGTCGCGACGGAGGACACCCCCGGCCGGACATCGAGCCCGCCGGCCCCGAACCGCTCGGCCAGCGCCCGCACGATCCCGAAGAACCCGGGATCACCAGACGCGAGCACGACAACAGGCAGCTTCTTCCCGACGTACTCCTCGACGGTGTCGAGCGCCGGAGCCAGCGCCCCGAGGACGATCCGCTCGGCGCCCTCCGCCACCGCCCCCGACACCGCGGCCAGATGCCGCCGGCCGCCCACGACCAGCGCGGCCCCGGCGACGACGGCCGCGGCGTCCGGAGCGAGCGGCGCCCCCGTCCCCGTACCGATGACGGTGATCACGTACTCGCCCCTCGCTCGCGCAGCGCCCGGCGGGCCGCCGGGTCGGCCTTGCGGAAGCCGTGGAAGTGGCCGGGGTGGTAGAGGTGCGAGCGGGTGCCGCTGGCGTCGAGGGCCGGGCCGACCAGGAACAAGGTGTGCTTCCACAGCTTGTGCTCCTTGACCGTCTCCTCGAGCGTCTCGATCGTGCACCGCACGACCAGTTCCTCCGGCCAGGTCGCCTGGTAGGCGATGACGACCGGGGTCGTGGTCGGATAGCCGCCCTCCAGCAGCTCCCGTACGAGCTGCCCGCTGCGCGCGGCGGACAGGAAGATCGCCATGGTCGTCCCGTGCCGCGCGAACTCCCGCACCTCCTCGCCCGGCGGCATCGGCGTCTTGCCGCCGCCCAGCCGGGTGAGGATCACGGACTGCGCGACCTCGGGGATGGTCAGCTCGCGCTGGGCGAGGGCGGCGACCGCGGAGAAGGAGGAGACACCGGGGACGATCTCGGTCTCGATCCCGATCTCCGCACACCGGTCGACCTGCTCCTGGGTCCCGCCCCAGAGCGCGGGATCGCCGGAGTGGATACGCGCCACGCGCAGCCCCTCGCGCACGGCACGCTCGTACACGGCGATGACGTCCTCGAGCGACATCGTCGCCGAGTCGAGGATCTCCGCCCCCTCGCGCGCGTGTTCGAGAACCGCCTCCTGGACGAGGCTGGCCGCCCAGATCACGATGTCCGCCTCGGCGATGGCACGGGCCGCGCGGAACGTCAGCAGATCGGCGGCGCCGGGGCCGGCACCGACGAACGTCACCTTGCCGGTGGTAGCGCCGGTCGAAATGTCGGCCGTGGGAGCCATGGGGCGAGATCCTCTCGTACGGAATGTAGAAAAAGTCAGTGATTGTACGGGTCGGTGTGGAGGTGCGCGAAGGCCTGTCGATCGGATAGCAAGAGCACATGGCGGTCTTCGTCGCGCTCGGCGCGTTCCTGATGACGCTGGCCGGCGGCTGGACGGCACTGCGTGTGACCGACCGCCGCCATCTCGTCCTGGGCCTGGCCGGCGGCCTGATGCTGGGCGTGGTCGGCCTCGACCTGCTGCCCGAGGCGCTGGACGCGGCGGGCGAGGAGGTGTTCGGCGTACCGGCGGCGCTGCTGCTGTTCGTCGCCGGATTTCTGCTGGCCCATCTGGTGGAACGTCTCCTCGCGGTACGGCAGGCCGCGCACGGCGCCACCACGGAGAGCGGGGAGCACGGACCGAACGGCGGCCGGACGCCCCAGGTGGGCCTGACGGCCGCCGCCGCCATGGTCGGCCACAGCGCGATGGACGGCGTCGCGATCGGCGCCGCCTTCCAGGTGGGCGGCGGCATGGGCCTCGCGGTCGCGCTCGCCGTGATCGCCCACGACTTCGCCGACGGCTTCAACACGTACACGATCACAAGCCTGTACGGAAACGCCCGCCGCAAAGCCGTGACCATGCTGTTCGCCGACGCGGCGGCACCGGTCGTCGGCGCGGCCTCGACCCTCCTCTTCACCATCCCCGAACAGGCACTCGGCGGCTACCTCGGCCTCTTCGCCGGCGTACTGCTCTACCTCGCCGCCGCCGAGATCCTCCCCGAGGCCCACCACGAACACCCCGCCCACTCGACAGTGCTGTGCACGATCGCGGGCGTGGCGTTCATCTGGCTGGTGGTCGGCATGTCGGGCTGAGCCCGAACGCGCGCCGTCGAGGCGGTGGTTCACAACTTGCCGCCCCGCCCGCCGTCGCGCGGCGCGGGCGCGATGAGCGTCGACAGATAGGGGAGCGCCGCACCGTCGAGTTCATCAGCCGGACGGATGGACTCCTCCGCCAGCCCCAGGGCCGACCCCCACACGGCATCGCCGATCCGCCCGCTCTCCCGCAACGCCTCGGCGACCTCCTGGGCCTGCCGCCCGAACTTGTACGCCACGACAGTGCCCGGCCCCTTGAGCGCCTCCTTGAGCACGGCGGCCCCCGCGGTCACCGGCACGAGCGTCAACGGCTCGGTCCCCTCGGTGAGCACGGCCCCCGACCGCGCCGCCAGATCCTGCATCGCGGTGATACCGGGCACGGTCTCGACCACGACCGACGGCACCAGCTCCCCGATCGTGTGGGCGAGATAGGTGAACGTCGAGTACACATTGGGATCACCGATGGTCGCGAAGGCGACGACGGAATGCGCCCCGAGCAACTCGGCGACCCGAGCATCGGCGGCATCCCAGGCAGCCTCACGCCGCCCACGATCGGACCGCTCGTTGAGCGCGAAAACAACCCGGACGATCTTCTCGGCGCCCACATAATGCAGCACCGTGGCCTCGGCCCGCCCCCGCTCACCCGTGTCCATCACCGGTACGACGACCACATCGGCGGCACGCAACGCGTTGACGCCCTTGACGGTCACCAGCTCCGGATCACCGGGCCCGACCCCCACCCCTACCAGCCTGCTGACGCTGCTGCTCATGACGCACGGCACCTCTCCACGAACCGACGGGCGACACCGGGCGCCGACGCCCAGTGCGTATGCAGATAACTCGCGTGCACACCACGCTGGACGAACCCCTCGACCCGCCGCGCAGGCACACGCACCCCCCAGGCGGGAGCCGCCCCCGCCGCCGGCTCGACGACGGTCCGATGAAACTCGTGCCCCCGCATCCGGGCCCCGGCCGCCGCGAGCGAACTGTCACTCACGGCCACGGCGTCCCGGTAACCCAGGGTGAGCCGATCGGTCATCCGGGCGTCGGTGTCGAGCACCCCGCACATGGGCAGCCCGTCCAACTCCCGGCACAGATAAAGCAACCCGGCACACTCGGCGGCAACCGGCGCACCACTTTCCGCCAAAGCGGCAACGGACTTCCGCAACGGCTCATTGGCGGACAACTCGGCAGAGAACACCTCAGGAAACCCACCCCCGATGACCACCCCCCGAGTCCCTTCCGGCAACTGCTCATCCCGAAGCGGATCAAACACAACAACCTCGGCCCCGGCGGCCCGCAACAACTCCACCTGCTCGGCATAGGAAAAGGTGAAGGCGGCTCCGCCGGCAAGAGCGACGGTGACGCCTTTTAGCCCGTCCGGCGTTTGAGGACGAGGCCCCTTCAGGGCCGTAGGGGGGTCTGGGGGCGCAGCCCCCAGTGATGGGACGGGTAGGGGCGGCGGGGGCGAGGAAACCAAAGCCGCACCCGCATCCCACCCCACACACGACAAGGCCCCCGCCCCCCGAGCCACCCCCAACACCGCGTCAAGATCACACCCCGCCGCAACCTGCGCAGCCATAGCCGCAACCGCAGCCACAGCCTCCCCCCGCCGCTCACCAACAGGCACCAACCCCAGATGCCGAGAAGGCACATCCACCTGCGAAACCCGCCGAAGCACCCCCAGCACAGGCACCCCCACAGACTCCAACGCCTCCCGCAGCATCTCCTCATGCCGATCCGACGCGACCTTGTTGAGGATCACGCCCCCCACCCGCACATCCGGATCCCACGACACGAACCCGTGCACGAGAGCCGCCACGGACCGGGACTGCGAAGACGCGTCCACCACCAGCACCACAGGCGCCCGCAGCAACTTGGCCACCTGAGCCGTCGACGCGAGCTCACCCTCGCCCGCGGCCCCGTCGTACAGCCCCATCACGCCCTCGACCACGGCAAGGTCACACCCCTGCGCCCCGTGCAGGAACAACGGCCCGACCAACTCGGGCCCGCACATGTACGCGTCGAGATTCCGCCCCACCCGCCCGGTGGCGAGCGCGTGATACCCGGGGTCGATGTAGTCCGGCCCGACCTTGTGCGCGGACACGGCGAGCCCCCGCGCGGCGAACGCGGCCATCAACCCCGTGGCGACGGTGGTCTTGCCGCTGCCCGAGGAGGGCGCGGCAATGACCAGCCGGGGCACCGATGTCACCACTCGATCCCCCGCTGCCCCTTCTGCCCGGCGTCCATCGGATGCTTGACCTTGGACATGTCGGTCACCAGATCCGCGAACTCGACCAGCTTCTCCGGCGCGTTACGCCCGGTGATCACCACATGCTGGGTCCCCGGCCGGTCCCGCAGCACCGACACGACCTCGTCGACGTCGACCCACCCCCAGTGCATGGGATAGGCGAACTCGTCCAGCACATACAGCTTGTACGTCTCGGCGGCGAGATCCCGCTTGACCTGCTCCCAGCCCTCCCGGGCCTTCTCCTCGTTGTCGAGCTGCGCGTCGCGCTGAACCCACGACCAGCCCTCACCCATCTTGTGCCAGTCGACGGACCCGCCCTCACCACTGGCCCCCAGCACCCGCAGCGCGTTCTCTTCCCCCACCTTCCACTTCGCCGACTTGACGAACTGGAACACCCCGATGGGCCACCCCTGGTTCCAGGCGCGCAGCGCGAGCCCGAAGGCGGCGGTGGACTTGCCCTTCCCGACCCCGGTATGGACGACGACAAGCGGCCGATTACGCCGCTGCCTGGTCGTCAGCCCGTCCTCCGGCACGACACTCGGCTGTCCCTGAGGCATTACGCGGCCCTCCTGTTGCTCTGCCTGCTGCTGTGCCTGTTGCTCTGCCTGTCACCCTGCACGTCCCGGACCAGCCCGGCGATCGAATCGGCCCGCAACTCGTCCAGCGTGACGGCGGTACCGCCCAGGTCACTGGCGAGCTGACCGGCCAACCCGAGCCGCACAGCCCCCGACTCACAGTCGACGACGACCGAGGCGACCTGCTCGGCCGCGAACAACCGGGCCGCCCGCGCGCCCAGCGCGACCGGCTCGGGCCCGCCAGTGGCCCGCCCGTCCGTCACCACCACGACAAGAGCCCGCCGCGCGGGATCCCGCAACCGCTCGACCCGCAGCACGTCATGCGCCTTGAGCAGCCCGGCCGCGAGCGGCGTACGGCCACCCGTCGGCAACGACTCCAGCCGGGCCGCAGCCGCGTCGACCGAAGACGTCGGCGGCAAGGCGACCTCAGCACCCGTGCCCCGGAAAGTAACGAGCCCCACCTTGTCCCGCCGCTGATACGCGTCGAGCAGCAACGACAGCACCGCCCCCTTGACGGCACTCATCCGCTGCCGGGCAGCCATCGACCCCGAGGCGTCGACGACGAACAGGACCAGATTCCCCTCACGCCCCTCCCGAGTGGCCTGCCGAAGATCGTCCCGCCGCACGACCAGCCCACGACCGACCCGCCCCCGCGCCCGCTGATGCGGCGCCGCGGCCTGCACGGTGGCCGCCAAGTGCAGCTTGGTGAGCGCCCCTTGGGGCCGCCGGGACCCCGTCGTCCGCCCCCGCTCGGTACGCGCCCGAGACCGCCGCCCGGCAGCGCCCTCGCCCACACCGGGCACACTCAGCACTTTGGTACGAAAGGGCTCACCGGCCCGCACGGCCTGCTGTTCCCCAGCACCCGCCCCCGAAGACTGCGGCTCCCCGCCTTCCCCGGCCTCGGGCTGCGCGGCGGAGTCACCCCCCTGCGGCCCACCGTCGGACTCCGGAGCAGGACCACCACCTCCACCGGGCCCGTCCGGCCCGGGATCAGGGTCGGGCTCAGGATCCTCGTCCCCGTCCCCAGACCCCTGCCCGCCGAACTCCTCCAACGTCTCGTCGAGCTTGTTCTCGTCAAGCCCGGGCGCATCGAAAGGCGATCGACGTCGGCGATGAGGCAGAGCAAGCAATGCGGCCTGCCGCACGTCCTCCGCGAGCACGTCGGTACGCCCATTCCAGGCGGCCAGCGCGACCGCCGTACGCGCCATCACGATGTCGGCGCGCATCCCGTCCACCTCGAAGGCGGCACAAGTGGCGGCGATCTGCCGGAGCGCCCCGTCGCCCAGCCGCACGGACGGCAACAGCTCCCGCGCGGCCACGATCCGGGCCCGTACGGCGGCCTCCTCGTCGGCCCAGCGAGCGGCGAACCCGGCGGGATCGTCGTCGTACGCGAGCCGCCGCCGCACGACCTCGACCCGCTGATCGGGCTCCCGCGAGGCCGCGACCTCGACGGTCAGCCCGAACCGGTCGAGCAACTGCGGCCGCAGCTCACCCTCTTCGGGATTCATGGTCCCGACCAGCAGGAACTTCGCCGCATGCCGTACGGAGACACCCTCGCGTTCGACGTAGGAGGCGCCCATGGCGGCGGCGTCCAGCAGCAGGTCGACGAGATGGTCATGAAGGAGATTGACCTCGTCGACGTACAGAATCCCGCGATGCGCATCGGCGAGCAGCCCGGGCTCGAACGCCTTCACGCCCTCCGCGAGCGCCCGCTCGATGTCAAGCGCCCCGACCAGCCGGTCCTCGGAGGCACCGACGGGCAGCTCGACCATCCGGGCGGCCCTGGACTCGTGGGCCCCCGCCTCGTGCGGCCCATCGGGACAGGCCGGATCGGGCGCCCCGGGATCACAAGAGAACCGGCACCCGGCGACGACATCGACCTCGGGCAACAGCACCGAAAGGGCGCGCACGGCAGTGGACTTGGCGGTGCCCTTCTCGCCGCGCACCAATACGCCACCCACCGCCGGCGACACCGCGTTCAGCAGCAGAGCGAGCCGCAGATCGTCCTGGCCGACGACGGCCGTGAACGGAAACGGGGTACTCACTTGTCGTCACCCTCCAGGTCGCCTTCGAGCTCCAGGTAGGTCGCGCGCAGCCGCTCGATCGTGTCGGCGTCGGGCTCGGCCCACAGTCCACGGTCGGCGGCCTCGAGCAGCCGTTCCGTGATCCCGCGCAACGCCCATGGGTTGGACGTCTTCATGAAGTCCCGGTTCTCGGCGTCGAAGACATACTCCGCGCTGAGCTTCTCGTACATCCAGTCGTCCACGACCCCCGCCGTCGCGTCGTACCCGAACAGGTAGTCCACCGTCGCGGCCATCTCGAACGCGCCCTTGTACCCGTGCCGTCGCATCGCCGCCATCCAGCGGGGATTGACCACCCGGGCCCGGAACACCCGGTGGGTCTCCTCGCCCAGGGTCCGGGTCTTCACCTGGTCGGGGGTCGCGGAGTCCCCGACGTACGCCTCGGGGCTCGCCCCCGTCAGGTGGCGCACCATCGCGACCATGCCGCCGTGATACTGGAAGTAGTCGTCGGCGTCGACAAGATCGTGCTCGCGCGTGTCGACATTTTTCGCCGCCACCGCGATCCGGCGGAACGCCGTCTCCATGTCCCCCCGGGCAGCCCGCCCATCAAGCCCGCGCCCATAGGCATAACCGCCCCACACGGCGTACACCTCAGCCAGATCAGCATCGGACCGCCAGTTCCGCGCGTCGATCAACGGCAGCAACCCAGCCCCATACGCCCCCGGCTTCGACCCGAAGATCCGAGCCGTGGCCCGGCGCCGATCCCCGTGCTCCGCCGCATCCGCGTCCACGTGCGCCCGTACGAAGTTGGACTCGGCCGGCTCGTCCAGTTCCGCGACCGCCCGTACCGCGTCGTCGATCAGCCCGACCACGTGCGGGAACGCGTCCCGGAAGAACCCGGAGATACGCACCGTGACGTCGATACGAGGCCGCCCCAGCTCGGCCACCGGCACCACCTCGAACCCGGTCACGCGGCGCGACGCGTCGTCCCACACGGGACGGCAGCCGAGCAGTGCCAGGATCTCGGCGATGTCGTCGCCCTGGGTCCGCATGGCCGACGTACCCCAGACCGTCAGGCCGACGGACGTCGGGTACTCGCCGTTGTCGGTGAGGTACCGCTGCACGAGCGAGTCGGCGAGCGCCTGCCCGACCTCCCAACTCAGCCTGGACGGAATGGCCTTGGGGTCGACGGAGTAGAAGTTGCGGCCGGTCGGCAGGACGTTGACGAGTCCGCGCGTGGGTGAGCCCGAGGGACCCGCCGGGACGTAACCGCCGTCAAGTGCCTTGAGGATGTGGTCGATCTCGTCCGTCGTACGGGCCAGCCGGGGCACCACCTCACGGCAGGCGAACTCCAACACCGCGACGGCGTCCGGGAGTTCGAGCCCCAGTACGTCCCGCACCAGAGCAGGGACAGCCGCGACCTCCCAGGCCCGCTCCTCCATGCCCTCCGCGAGCCGTCGGCACAGCTGCTCCAGCAGATCGATCGCGTCGGCGGCCGAACGCGCCGGCCCCTCGACGAGATCCGTCAGTTCGACGGGCAGCTTCACCGGTGCTCCCGGCTCGGCCAGCAACTCCTTCTCCACCAGCCCGTAATGAGCGGCGAGCGAAGCCCGCAGCCCCGGCAGGGCGTTCGCCTGTCCGCCCCACACCTGCGAGGCGCGCAGCACCGCCAGGACGAGGTTCACGCGCGGCTCGGCCTCCGGACCGCCACCGAGGATGTGCAGTCCGTCCCGGATCTGCACGTCCTTGATCTCGCACAGATAGCCGTCGATGTGCATGACGAACTCGTCGAACGCGTCGTCGTCCGGCTGGTCGTCGACATGCAGGTCATGATGCAGTTCGGCCGCCTTGACCAGCGTCCAGATCTGCGCGCGGACCGCCGGCGCCTTAGTCGGGTCCAGGTCGGAGACGAGCGCGTACTCGTCGAGGAGCTGCTCCAGTTTCGCCAGGTCGCCGTAGGTGTCCGCGCGTGCCATCGGCGGTACGAGATGGTCGACGACGGTGGCGTGGCCGCGCCGCTTGGCCTGGGTGCCCTCGCCGGGGTCGTTGACGATGAAGGGGTAGACGAGGGGGAGTTCACCGAGCACGGCGTCCGGCCCGCACCCGCGACTCAGCCCAAGTCCCTTGCCGGGCAGCCATTCCATGGTGCCGTGCTTGCCCATGTGGACCACGGCATCGGCGCCGAAGCCGCCTTGAGAAGGCACAGCCTCCAGCCAGCGGTAGGCCGCCATGTAGTGGTGCGAGGGCGGCATGTCCGGGTCGTGGTAGATCGCGATCGGGTTCTCGCCGAAGCCGCGCGGCGGCTGGATCATCACGACGACGTTCCCGAACTGGAGGGAGGCCAGCACGATGTCGTCCCCGTCGACGTACAGGGAGCCCGGCGGCTCGCCCCACGCCTCCAGCATCCCGTCGCGCAACTCGGCGTCCAGCTTGTCGAACCACGCCTGGTAGTCGGCGAGCGGCACCCGGGCGGGGGCGGCGGCCAACTGGTCCTCCGTCAGCCACTCCACGTCATGACCGCCGGCCTCGATGAGCCGGTGGATCAACTCGTCGCCGTTGTCGGGGTACCCCTCGACGACGTACCCGGCGTCGCGCAGCGCGTCCAGCACCCGTACCGCCGAGGCGGGCGTGTCCAGGCCCACCGCGTTGCCGACGCGCGAGTGCTTGGTCGGGTAGGCGGTGAAGACGAGCGCGAGCTTCTTCTCGGCGTTCGGCTTGTGCCTCAACCGGGCGTGCCGTACGGCGATTCCGGCGACGCGGGCGGCCCGCTCGGGGTCGGCGACGTAGACCGGTACGCCGCCCGGGCCGTCCTCCTTGAAGGAGAACGGCACGGTGATCAGCCGGCCGTCGAACTCGGGGATCGCGACCTGCATCGCCGCGTCCATGGGGGAGAGGGCGGCGTCGGAGCCGTCCCAGGCGGCCCTGGACGACGTAAGGCAAAGTCCTTGCAGCACAGGCACGTCGAGGTCGGCGAGCGCCCCGATGTCCCAGGCCTCCTCGTCGCCTCCGGCCGAGGCCTCGGAGGCGTGCGTACCGCCGGCGGCGAGCACGGTGGCGACCAGGGCATCGGCGCCGGCGAGCAGCTCGTACAGGCCCGCGTCGGCCCCGCGCAGTGAACCGCAGTACACGGGAAGGGCGTTGGCGCCCCGCGCCTCGATCGCGTCGCAGAGGGTGTCCACGAAACCGGTGTTGCCGCTGAGCTCATGGGCCCGGTAGAAGAGGACCCCGACCGTCGGACGGCCGCTCTCCCGCGCGTACGAGCCGTGGACCCCATACTCGGGCATCTTCTGCGGCTCGACGAAGCCCTCACCGGTCAGCAGCACGGTGTCGGACAGGAACCGCGCCATCTCCAGAAGGTTGGCGGGCCCGCCCTCGACGAGATACCGCAGCGCCTCCGCGACGACCCCGGCGGGCACGGACGACTCGGCCATCAACTCGGCGTCGGGCACGGTTTCCCCGCCCAGCAGCACGGTGGGCACACCGGACGTCTTCAGATAGGCGAGCCCGTCCTCCCAGGCCCGCTTCCCGCCCAGCAGCCGTACGACGGCGATGTCCGCGCCCTCGACGAGCGCGGGCAGCTCCTCCGTGACGTCCACCCGGGTCGGATTGCCGATCCGGTACGAGGCGCCGGAAGCGGCCCGGGCCGCCAGCAGGTCCGTGTCGGCGGTCGACAACAACAACACTGTGCTCATGCGGGCGCTCCCGGTGGAATGAATGGCAGTCCTTGCGGCGCGCCCGACTCGATGAGCCGCCAGAGCGCGTCGGTGTCCGCGTGCTGTTCGATGAGATCGCCGAGCAGGTCGAGCTGCTCCTCGCGCAGCGCGGCGAAGGAGGTGTCGGCGGCCGGTACGAAGCGGCGGCCCGCGGCGGCGGCCACCTCGCGCAGGAACGCCCGCCGGAACCCGTCGGACTCGAGCGAGCCGTGCCAGTGCGTGCCCCAGACGCTCCCGACCCGGCACCCGTCCAGGAAGGCCTCTCCTCCCGTGACTTCGGCGACCCCGTGATGGATCTCATACCCCTCGACCGTCTCGCCGAGGGCGGTGCCGACGGGCCGGGTGAGGGTCTTCTCCCGGGCGAACCGCACCCGGACGGGCAGGACCCCGAGTGCGTCGACCTGGCCCTGCCGGCTCTCGACGTCGTCCTCGATGTGCTCGCCGAGGATCTGGAAGCCGCCGCAGATGCCCAGTACGGGCCGTCCCTCGGCGGCCCGGCGTGTGATGGCGTCCGCGAGCCCGCGCTCCCGCAGCCAGGCCAGCGCCTTCACCGTCCCCCGGGTCCCCGGGACGATGACGAGGTCGGCGTCGGCGAGTTCCTCGGGCCGGTCCACGAACCGCACGACGACGCCGGGTTCGGCGGCGAGCGCGTCCACGTCGGTGAAGTTGGACATCAGCGGGACCGCGCACACGGCGACCCGCAGGACGTCCTCCCCGACCGGCGGGTACACGTTGGACTCCCGGACCGTGCCGCGCAGCGAGACGCGCAGTCCGTCCTCCTCGTCGATGCCGAGGCCGTGCCGGAAGGGCAGCACACCGTACGTCGGCCGTCCGGTGAGCCCGCGGAGCATGTCGAGCCCGGGTTCGAGCAGGGACACGTCTCCTCGGAACTTGTTCACGAGGAACCCGGCGACGAGGGCCTGGTCCTCGGGGGACAGCAGGGCGACCGTGCCGAAGAAGGAGGCGAAGACGCCGCCGCGGTCGATGTCGCCGACGACGAGCACCGGGAGCCGGGCGCGCCGAGCGATTCCCATGTTGACGATGTCGGTCCGCCTGAGGTTGATCTCAGCCGGGCTCCCGGCCCCCTCACAGATCACCGCGTCATACGTGCCCCGCAGTTCGGCGAGGCACTCCAGCACCGTCCTGAGAAGTCGCTGCTGGCGCCCTCCGTGGTAGCCGCGCGCGCTCATCTCCCCGACGGGCTTGCCCATGAGCACGACCTGACTGCTCTGGTCGCCGCCCGGCTTCAGCAGTACGGGGTTCATGAGCGCGCTGGGTTCCACGCGGCACGCCTGCGCCTGCATGGCCTGCGCCCGCCCGATCTCGGCACCCTCCCGCGTGACGAAGGAGTTGAGGGACATGTTCTGCGCCTTGAACGGCGCGACCTTGACCCCCTGTCGTACGAGCCACCGGCAGATCCCGGCGGTGACGACGCTCTTGCCTGCGTCGGAGGTGGTCCCGGCGACGAGCAGCCCGCCACCGACCGTGCCGCCGCTCATGAGACACGCCCCTTCGCGGCCGCGAGAACCCGCCCGGCGGCCCTGACGCCGGCCCGCCCGGCGACACCGACGCCGAGCGCGAGCAGACCGACGCGACGGGACAGCCGTACGGCCCGCTCGATGTCCTGAACCTCCACTGACCGCCCCTTCTGATTCAGCACAGGCCGATGCTCGACACGTCCGCCGTAGGACAGGGTCCCGCCGAGCCGCACACCCAGGGCGCCCGCGAAAGAGGCTTCCACGGGCCCGGCGTTGGGGCTCGGATGCTTCCCGGCGTCGTCCCGCCAGGCCCGTACGGCCCCGCGAGGATCACCGCCGGTGAGGGTGGCCAGTACGGCGGTGAGCCGCGCTCCCGGCCAGCCCGCCGCGTCGTCCAGCCGGGCGGAGGCCCACCCGTACCTGCGGTACCGGGCGGACTTGTGCCCGACCATGGCGTCAAGGGTGTTGACGGCCCGGAACCCGACCAGCCCGGGCACCCCTCCCATGGCGCCCCAGACCAGCGCGCCCACGACGGCGTCGGAGGTGTTCTCGGCGACGGACTCGACGACGGCCCGGGCGATCCCGTCGGCGTCGAGGGCCTGGGGATCCCGTCCGCAGAGATGGGGCAGCCGCTCCCGCGCCCCCTCGATGTCCCCGGTCTCCAGCGAACGCCCGATGGTCCGGGCCTCGCGCGCGAGCGAGGTCCCGCCGACGACGGCCCAGGTGGCGGCGGCGGTCAGCGCGACGGAAGCGGCAGCGGACGGACGTACGAGGCGAGTGGCCGCCGCGGAGAGGGCGACGGCGCCTCCCGCGCACACGGCGGTGTGCAGCGCGCCCCAGCCTCGGTGGTCCCGCCACAGCATTCGCTCGACGGCGCCGGCGGCCCGCCCGAACACGGCGACCGGATGCCCGCGGCGAGGGTCGCCCAGGATCAGATCACCGAGGAGTCCGGCGGTGGCGCCGTACGCGAAGACGCGATCGGCACGCACGGCTCAGCCGGCCGTGGAAGCGGGCAGCGATCCGGTGCTGTACCTCGAACGGCAGCCGAGCATGGCGATATGTCCTCACTCAGGGTGTCCACGCCCTGGTTCGACGAGACCGGCGGCGAGAGTTCCTGGCTCCCGGGGTTACCTACCCCGGTGACAGTGGCGGGACCGCGCCGGATTCACACCGGCTTCCTCTCCTGCTGCCGTACATGGCTCCGGCAGTCCACCACGGGCCCGGAACACCCGTCAACTTGCCGTTGACCTGGAAGGGAGGACTGTGCTGTGCCCCACATCGCGACCGGATCGAGGCGACGAAAAACGCCCGCCCTGCCCGTGACCACCGACGAGATGGCCACGGACGGAGCGGGCGACGAGGAGGAGATGATCGATGCCGCTGTCAGGCCACGATCAGATAGATCCCGTACGCCACCACGGCCGCACAGGCGGCGAAGCACGCGTACGCGCCCGTGACCGCGAGTCCCGCCGACTCTCCCTGTGCGGCCGCCCGTTCGCGGCGCGAGAGTCCGGCGATGCCCAGGGTGAACACGCCCACCATGGCCACGGTGATGACGAGACTGACGCCGAAGACGGAGCCGAGGGCTGCCCAGTCGATCTTCATCTTGCTTCCTTCTGCTTCCTTCAGCTTCTTACGCGGACCGGGAGTCGGACTCAGAGGGCCGTGGCCGACGGCTTCGCCGTGACCTCGGCCGGGGCGGGGATGGTGGCCGTCAGACCCTCGGTGACGGTGCCGGTCGGAGGCGGGGTCACGGCGGCGATGGCCGTCGTGATGACGCCCGCGGGCTCGGCGTCGGCCTCCTGGACGTCGTTGACGTTGGTGTGGTCGATCACCTCGCGGCGCGAGACGACCCAGATCGCCGCGCTCGAGGCGATGAGGAAGACGGCCACCAGTGCCGTACCCCAGTCCCCGAACCCGGTGACGTACTCCGCGAGCGCGCCGACGAGAGCCGCCGCGGGCAGCGTCAGCCCCCACGCGACGAACATGCGGGTCGCCGTCGACCAGCGGACCACGCCACCCTTGCGGCCGAGGCCGGCGCCCATCACCGAACCCGACACCGAGTGGGTGGTGGAGAGGGAGAAACCGAGGTGGGAGGAGGCCAGGATGACCGTCGCCGCGCTGGTCTGGGCGGCGAAGCCCTGCTGGGGCTGAAGGTCGGTCAGACCCTTGCCCATCGTACGGATGATGCGCCAGCCGCCCAGGTAGGTGCCGAGCGCGATGGCCAGGCCCGCGGAGAGGATGACCCACACCGGGGGATCGGAGTCGGGGGAGACGGCGCCGCCGGCGACCAGGGCCAGGGTGATGATGCCCATGGTCTTCTGCGCGTCGTTGGTGCCGTGGGCCAGCGAGACCAGGCCGGCGGAGGCGATCTGACCGGCCCGGAAGCCCTTCTCGGCCGCCTTGCCCTCGGTGTGCTTGGCACCGATCGTGTACGAAAGCCGGGTGGCGAGCATGGCCGCGATGCCCGCGACGAGGGGTGCGGCGATCGCCGGGATCAGCACCTTCGTCACCAGCACGTCGCCGTGGACCGCGCCCGTGCCCGCCGAGGCGATGGTCGCGCCGATCAGGCCGCCCATCAGGGCGTGCGAGGAGCTGGAGGGGAGCCCCACCAGCCAGGTCAGCAGGTTCCAGAGGATCGCGCCTACCAGCGCGGCGAAGATCACCTCGGGACGGATACCGCTTTCGTCCACGAGGCCCTTGGAGATCGTGTTCGCGACCTCGACGGAAAGGAAGGCGCCCACGAGGTTGAGCACGGCCGACATGGCGACCGCGACCTTGGGCTTGAGCGCACCGGTCGAGATGGTGGTGGCCATCGCGTTGGCGGTGTCGTGGAAACCGTTCGTGAAATCGAACGCAAGCGCGGTGACGACCACGATCGCGAGGATCAGCGAGAAGCTTTCCATTTACCCAGATTTCTTCCGTACGGTATTGGCAGTTGGACCGTAGGCAATCTGGATGAACGGAAGATGAACTGGCGGGGGATCCTGGGTGGCCGAAAACGGAGCGCCGTTTCCCGTCCGGTCGCGGTGCGGACGGCACCCGTGCCCGCCGCCCCCGCGCGAGGCACCGATCACCAGGTGGCCTGGCAGGATCAGGGCATGGCTGAGCGGCGACGGGACGGGCGTGACATGCGGAACGGCGGGCGGGAAGCGGAGGCGGCACGAGGGGGTTCCGTTTCCGGCGTTTCCGACGAGACGGCGCGTGCCTGGGCCGCGCTCGTCGCGACGGCCCGCCGTACGGTGGCCGACGGTCTGGTGGTCGGCACCTCCGGCAACGTCTCCGTCCGCGTCGGGGACACCGTCCTGGTCACCCCGTCCGGCGTGCCGTACGACCGGCTCACCCCGGAGGACGTCGTGGGCGTCGACCTGACCGGCCGCCAACTCCTCGGAACCTCGACCCCCACCAGCGAACTGCCCATGCACCTCGCCGTGTACCGCGCCACCGACGCCCGAGCGATCGTCCACACCCACGCCGTCCACGCGACCGCGGTCTCGACCCTCGTACGGGAGCTGCCGCTGATCCACTACATGGCGGGCGACCTCGGCGGCCCGGTCCGGGTCGCCGAGTACGCGACGTACGGCACGGAGGAGCTGGCCCGGAACACGCTTCGCGCCCTGACCGACCGCACGGCCTGCATCCTCCAGAACCACGGCACGCTCGCCCACGGCGCCACCCTCGACCAGGCGTACGACCGAACCGCCCAGCTGGAGTGGATGTGCCGCGTCTGGCTGACGGCGTCCTCCGTACCAGGGCTGTCTCCCACGCTGCTGTCGGAGGCACAGGTGAGCGAGGCGGGGGAGCGGCTCAAGGGGTACGGGCAGCGGGGATAGGACTTGTTCGGCGCCGTTCTCCTCTCCCGCTGGCCGTCGGAGGGCTGCGCAAGGACACTGGGTGGGTGCGTCCAGTCACCGCGACGGCCGCTGCCGTCACCGCAGCCCTGGCAGCCGGCGCCGCCAGTGTCGCCGCCGGCCGTTACGCCAGCGACGCCGCGCTCAAGGCGCCCCCCGGCAGGCCCCTGCCCACCGAACCCCGGCTCACGGTGCACTCCACCGCCGCCGGCCGGGTCGCCCTCACGCGCGCCCTGGCCTCCCAGCGCCCCGGCACCTACGGCCTCGCCGGCGAGGGGACCCACGCGGTCGTCGGTCCCGTCCTGAACCACGCCACCCACTCCGCCGACACCGTCGTACGCCGCCTCGAACGGGTCACCCACGGCACCCTGGAACCCCGCGACAAGGTCTGGCTCACCCCGAACGTGCACTTCGGCGACCCCGGAACCGCTCTCGGACTCGAACACCTCGACATCGAGATCCCCGGCGAACTGGGCGCCCTGCCCGCGTGGTTCGTGCCGGGCGCCCGCAGCACCTGGGTGATCACCGTGCACGGCCTCGGCACCACCCGCGAGCACCCCCTGAACGTGCTGCCGTTCCTGCACCGCCAGCAGTTCCCGGTCCTCGACCTCGCCTACCGGGGCGACCCCGGCGCGCCCCGGCCCCAGGACGGGCTCGGCCACCTCGGCGAGACGGAGTGGCGCGACCTCGACGCGGCGATCCGGTACGCCCTGCGCGAGGGCGCCGAGAACGTCGTCCTGTACGGCTGGTCCACCGGCGCGACCATGGCCCTGCGGGCCGCCACCCGCTCCGCGCTGCGCGACCGGGTCTCCGGGCTGGTCCTGGACTCGCCGGTGCTGGACTGGCAGACCACCCTGCGTGCCCTCGCCACGGCCCGCCGCACCCCGGGCGCGCTGCTGCCGCTGGCGGTACGCGCCGCCCAGGGCCGTACCGGCCTGCACGGCATCCCCGCCCACGAGGCCGAGGCCGCCGGCCTCACCCGGCTCACCGTCCCGGCCCTGATCCTCCACGGCCCGGCGGACACGATCGCCCCCTGGACCCCCTCCCGCCGCCTGGCGGCCCACCGCCCGGACCTGGTAACCCTCCACCAGGTCCCGGAAGCCCCCCACGGCGCAATGTGGAACGCGGACCCAACAACCTACGAAGAAACCCTGCGCCGCTTCCTGACCCCACTGATGTAGCCCCCCACTACCGTGGCACCCACCGCGCCGCCGCCCCGCCGCCCTGCCGCCCGGCTGCCTTGGCGTCCACCGCTCCGCCGCCCCGGCGTCCTGCGGTCCTGCGGTCCTGCGGCCCTGCGTCCTGCGGCCCTGCCGCCCTGGAGCTCCGGCGTCCGGCGACCTGCTGTTCGCCGATCCGGCGTCCGCGGATCCCTTGCCCAGCGGCCGCCTCCCCCCGTCGACGTGTCGACCGGCGCCCCGCCGCTCGGGGGACGCGGCGATCCTTCGCCTCGGGGGCCTGCCGCCCGCCGACCCGTCCTGGGTGGCCCGCCGCCCGTCCACTCGGCGGACCCGCGCCCGGCGACTCGGTGTCATCCGCGCGTCCGCCCGTTCTCGGTGGCCCGTCGCCCGTCTGCCTCGCCGCCCGGCGTCCACTCAGCGGTCCGGCGGTCCGGCGCACTGCGGATTCTGGTGAAACCCCTGGTCCGCGCGCCGTCGCCGGAGCGCGACCCCCTTGCCCACCGCGTTCCGTTTAAGGCTGGACCACTGGCTTGAACGTCCCCCTCGGACCCCGCCCCGGAGCCCTCTCTCGGTCCGGTCCATGGTGCGTCAGGCCATTCCGTTTGGGTTTTCGGACCGTCAACCGGAAGACTGCACCCGTGACGTCCCGTATCCCGCGCGACTCCAGGCTTCGACTCGTCCGCCCGCGACCCCTGGCCGCCGCCCCACGAGCGATGAACCAGCGGCGCTCGCGCCGCCCCGCCCCGCGTCCGCCCGAGGGCACACCCGCCCCGGCGGAACTGGCCAGAATGGCCCGCTCCGGACTGGCCGGCGCGGTCCGCGTCGCCCGCTGGGCGGACCCCTCGCTCAAACCCGGCCATGACGGCGGGTCCTCCGACGGCAGGGGCACCCTGTCCGACGCCACCGCCGAACGGGCCGCCGCCGAGCTGGGGCTGACCCCGGATCAGGTCCGCCACGACTGGGACACCGCCCGGCTCGCCGGCCTGGTCGAGGTGCACGGCGACATCGCCCGCCCCGGCTGGCGCCTACGCGCCTGGAACCGTGACGACAGTGCCGTACTGCGCGGCTGGGTCGCCCTGTTCGACGCCTGGTCCATCGCCCACCCGGAGGCCGCGGACCACGAGCCCGCCGCCGTCGCGGAAGTCGTCTCCGCGATGCCTCAGGTGCTCTCCTTCCTCCAGCTGTCCGCGGGGCCCGTCCCCATGGAGCAGCTCCTTGACCTGCTGGAGCAGCGGGTCATCGAACTGCGCACCGAACGCTGCGAGATCCCGTACGGCCCCCAGCCCGAGCCGCTGCCGCAGCAGCCCGAGGCCACCGCCGCCGTCGACACCCCGCTCGCCCCCCTCCTCGACTGGGCCCTGCACGCCCTGGCCTCCGTCGGCGCCCTCACCTACGGCGACGGCCACGCCACGCTCACCCCGCTCGGCAGCTGGGCGGTGTGGGTCAAGCTGGAGCAGATCTGCGTCGCCGCGCAGAGCCCGGCCGGCAACATCGAGCAGAGCGCCGAGGACATGCTGCGCGGCTGCTCCCAGCTGCGTCCCAACGCGGCCCGCGCCGAGTACCGGGCCTGGCTCGCCGCCCGCCCCGTCGGCAGTGCCGTCGCCGAACTCCTCGACGCCGCCCGGGGCGAGGACGCCCTGCTGCGCGGTCTCGCCTTCGAGGCGCTCCGCGTGGTCGGCGGCCCGGCGGAGCCCGATGTGCGCGCCGTCGTGGAGAAGACCCCGCTGCGGCCGTACGCCCTGCTGTGGCTGGCCGAGCACGACGGGATCGACCCGGAGGACGCCCACGAGGTGCTCACCCGCGAGGAGGCCACCTGGATGTGGGTGGACACCGCCGCGGCCGTCGCCGACCACGGTGAGGCACCGCTGCTCGTACGCCATCTGGAGTCAGCGGTGCAGCCCACGATCCCCGCGCTCCTCGACGAGGTGCGCGCGGTGGGCCACCCCCGCACCGTCCAGGTCCTGGTCGCCCTCGCCGCCGCCCACCCCGACCCCGCCCTCGCGAAGGCGGTACGCCGGGCCGCCTTCCAGGTGCACACCGGAGGCAACTAGGCAGGGCAACTGGGCCCGGCATACGGCCCGACGGGGAAGCTCAGGCCTGTATCTCGGGCGTGTACGTGCCGAAGCTCCAGATGTTGCCCTCGGCGTCGCGCGCCATGTAGTCGCGCGAACCGTAGTCCTGGTCCGTCGGGGGCATCAGGATGTCGGCGCCGTGTGCGACGGCCTGCTGGTGGTGTGCGTCGACGTCGTCCACGACGACGTACACCCCGCACGGGCCCGCGTCCTTCATCGCAGCGTCGAAGACGCCGCCCCGCCCCTTCGAACCGAGCATCACCGCGCCGTTCCCCTGCACCAGTTCGGCGTGCAGCACCGACCCGCCCTCCCCCTCGTACACCGACACCTCGGTGAAGCCGAACGCCTCCGTGAGCTGCCGGATCGCCGCTTTCGCGTCCGCGTACAACACCGTCGGATAGATGCTGGGACGCCCGCCGCCCGTGCCTGCCATGGCCATCACTCCCACCGGAAAAGTCGTCTGCGCCCAGTCTGGCACCGGCCACTGACAACGCCCCGTCGAGACGCTTCCCACAGCCTCGAACACCCGCGCGCAGGAAATGTGCTTGCGCGCCCCCGTTAGACTTGTCCCATGGCCTGTCTCCTCGCGCATTAGACGGCGGGAAAGTCCTCAGCCGCCCACCCCGCCACCCACCCCGCCCTGGAGTCTGTCCGTGATCTCCGCCTCCGGTATCGAGCTGCGCGCCGGTGCCCGTGTCCTCATCGAGTCCGCCACCTTCCGTATCGCCAAGGGCGACCGCATCGGCCTGGTCGGCCGCAACGGCGCAGGCAAGACAACCCTCACCAAGGTCCTCGCCGGCGAGGGCATCCCCGCGGCGGGCCAGGTGGCCCGCTCCGGCGAGGTCGGCTACCTCCCCCAGGACCCCCGTACCGGCGACCTCGACGTCCTGGCGAGCGACCGCATCCTCTCCGCGCGCGGCCTGGACGTACTGATCCGCAAGATGCGCGAGAACGAGCAGCGCATCGCCAACGGATCGGGCGCCACCCGCGAGAAGGCCCTGCGCCAGTACGAGCGCCAGGAAACGGAGTTCCTCACCAAGGGCGGCTACTCCGCCGAGGCCGAGGCCGCGACCATCGCCGCCGCGCTCAACCTGCCCGACCGGGTGCTCGGCCAGCCCCTGCACACCCTCTCCGGCGGTCAGCGCCGGCGTATCGAGCTGGCCCGCATCCTGTTCTCGGACGCGGACACCCTGCTGCTCGACGAGCCGACCAACCACCTCGACGCGGACTCCATCGTCTGGCTGCGCGACTATCTGAAGACCTACCGCGGCGGCTTCATCGTGATCTCCCACGACGTCGACCTGGTCGAGACGGTCGTCAACAAGGTGTTCTACCTGGACGCCAACCGCGCCCAGATCGACGTCTACAACATGGGCTGGAAGCTCTACCAGCAGCAGCGCGAGGCCGACGAGAAGCGCCGCAAGCGCGAGCGCCAGAACGCCGAGAAGAAGGCCGCCGCGCTGAACGCGCAGGCCGACAAGATGCGCGCCAAGGCCACCAAGACGGTCGCCGCGCAGAACATGGCCAAGCGCGCCGACCGGCTGCTCGCCGGGCTCGACGCGGTCCGCGTCTCCGACAAGGTCGCCAAGCTGCGCTTCCCGGAGCCCGCGCCCTGCGGCAAGACCCCGCTGATGGCGGAGGGCCTGTCGAAGTCGTACGGCTCGCTGGAGATCTTCACCGACGTCGACCTGGCCATCGACAAGGGTTCCAGGGTCGTCATCCTCGGCCTCAACGGCGCCGGGAAGACCACCCTCCTGCGCCTCCTCGGCGGCGCCGAGAAGCCCGACACCGGCGAGGTCATCGAGGGCCACGGACTCAAGCTCGGCTACTACGCGCAGGAGCACGAGACCCTCGACCCCGAGCGCACGGTCCTGGAGAACATGCGCTCCGCCAACCCCGACCTCGACCTGGTCGAGGTCCGCAAGACGCTCGGCTCGTTCCTGTTCTCCGGCGACGACGTCGACAAGCCCGCCGGCGTCCTCTCCGGCGGCGAGAAGACCCGCCTGGCGCTCGCGACCCTCGTGGTCTCCTCCGCGAACGTGCTGCTCCTCGACGAGCCGACGAACAACCTCGACCCGGCCAGCCGCGAGGAGATCCTCGGCGCGCTGCGCACCTACAAGGGCGCCGTCGTCCTCGTCACCCACGACGAGGGCGCCGTCGAGGCGCTCCAGCCGGAGCGGATCATCCTGCTGCCGGACGGCGTCGAGGACCTGTGGGGAGCCGACTACGCGGACCTGGTGGCCCTCGCCTGACGGTCACGGTCACGTGATCGAATCGCTGATCCACTCCCTATGGATCATTCGGCCGATCCGTGATCCATCATCTGTGTGAGATCTCCTCATACCGAGGTGTGTCCTACATCCATTTCACGGCCGGGCCCTTCATCGACAAGGGCCCGGCCGTTGCGCGTCCCTGACCAGGCATTTCGCGAAACAACTCGTTCGGCCGTACGGACACCCGGCTATGGAATTGCAAATTCCGCTTGTGGGGATGCGCTCCTGTCGTCAAAACCTTGTCTCACGGACCTTGCCGAATGGGTGGCCATGACGCGCTTGAGGGGTGATCATGAGAGGACCAGAGCGCACTTCCCACGAGGAGGCACGGGTGGCCGAGACTCTGAAGAAGGGCAGCCGGGTAACCGGCGCCGCGCGCGACAAGCTCGCGGCAGACCTGAAGAAGAAGTACGACTCCGGTGCGAGCATTCGAGCGCTGGCCGAAGAAACCGGTCGCTCGTATGGCTTCGTACACCGGATGCTCAGCGAGTCGGGCGTCACGCTCCGTGGACGGGGTGGGGCGACCAGGGGCAAGAAGGCCGCTACGGCCTGACCCCCCGCCGACTCGTCGGCTTCGATGGTGACCACCCGGTCGGTCGACCGACCGGCTGGGTGGTTACTGTGCAGTCACTTGGGTGTGCTCCCGCAGAGGGCGGACACCTGATCCGACCGCACTCATCGGAGGCGCCCCATGACTTCGTTCGACCAGGACGTTCAGGACGTTACTGACCGAGGTCCCGAAGTTTCCGTACTCGACAAGGACGGCGTACGGCTCACCGTCGACGACACGGTCGCCACGGTGACGCTGACCAACCCGGCCAAGCGCAACGCGCAGAGCCCCGCTCTGTGGCGGGCGCTGGCCGAGGCGGGCCGGTTGCTGCCGGGCACCGTGCGGGTCGTCGTGCTGCGCGCCGAGGGCAAGTCGTTCTCGGCCGGGCTCGACCGACAGGCGTTCACGCCCGAGGGGTTCGACGGCGAGCCGTCGTTCATCGATCTCGCACGCAGTGACGACGCCACGCTGGACGGCACCATCGCCTCGTACCAGGAGGGCTTCACCTGGTGGCGGCGCAGCGACCTCGTGTCCATCGCCGTCGTCCAGGGCCACGCCGTCGGCGCGGGCTTCCAGCTCGCGCTCGCCTGTGACCTGCGCATCGTCGCCGACGATGTGCAGTTCGCCATGCGCGAGACCAGCCTGGGCCTCGTCCCCGACCTGACAGGCACCCATCCGCTCGTCGGCCTCGTCGGCTACGCCCGCGCGCTGGAGATCTGCGCGACCGGCCGCTTCGTCCAGGCCGAGGAGGCCGTGAACACGGGCCTCGCCAACATCGCCGTACCGGCCGAGGGCCTCGACGACGCCGTACGCGAACTGTCGGCCGCGCTGCTCGCCGCGCCCCGCGACGCCCTCATCGAGACGAAGGCACTGCTGCGCGGCGTCCAGGGCCGCACGTACGACGAACAGCGCACCGCCGAACGCGCCGCCCAGGGACGCCGGTTGCGCGACCTGGCGGGCGTCGGCGACTGACCCGCCGGGGCGCACGCGTGTGAGGGACCGGCCGACGGGCAGCGGTCCCGCACACCGGTTCCGTGCCGGCGGCCGTACGTGGGGCGGGGTGCGCCGCGCACCACCGTCGTCCGTCGTCGGCGCGCACCACCGTCGTCCGTCGTCGGCAACCGTTGGAGAAGTGCTCACCGTCCGCCCCGCCCGTCGCCTGCCTGCCGCATCCCCGGCGCGCGTCCGGCCGACCCCGCCTACTGTGGATCGTGGAGGACGACCGGAAAGGGATGTACGGCGATGACCGACATGACCCAGCGGAGCCAGCCGGAGCAGCCCGGGAGCGGGAGCGACGACCCGCGTCCCACGCAGCTCCGGAAATCGAACGTCACCAAGCGAGGCGGTGGTGACCCGGCGGACCGGGGACGCACCACGATCGCCGACGGAGTCGTCGAGAAGATCGCCGGGCTAGCCGCCCGTGACGTCCTCGGCGTGCACGCCATGGGCAGCGGCTTCTCGCGGACCTTCGGAGCGGTCCGCGACCGGGTGCCGGGCGGCGCCTCGAAATCCGTCACCCGTGGGGTGAAGGCCGAGGTCGGCGAGGTGCAGACGGCCCTCGACCTGGAGATCGTCGTCGAGTACGGCGTCTCGATCGGCGAAGTCGCCCGCGCCGTGCGCGAGAACGTCGTCGCGGCCGTGGAGCGCATGACCGGCCTGGAGGTGGTCGAGGTCAACATCGCGGTGACGGACGTCAAGCTGCCCGACGAAGAGGAAGACGAGCCCGAGCCGCGTCTGCAGTGACGGGGGCGGGGCATCGGCAAGGTACCGGGAAGGCAGGGCAGCATGAGCATCGCCGTCATCGGCATGATCGCCGGAATGGCGCTGGGATTCGCCGGGTACTTCGGCGGCTTCGGCGCGTTTCTGCTGGTGGCCGCCCTGGGCGCCCTCGGCTTTGTGATCGGCCGGTTCATCGAGGGCGACCTCGACCCGGGTGACTTCTTCCGTACCCGCGACGACAGACGACGGTGACGTCCCGTGGCCGAGGAGCAGCCCGGTGAGGGGCGGCCGGAGGACATCCGTACGCCCGGCAGGGCGACGACGACCGTGCCGCCGGGCGAACGCGGCGCCACCCGGATCGCGGACCGGGTCGTCGCGAAGATCGCCGCGCGGGCGGCCCGCGAGGCGCTGACCGAACTGCCCCCGGACGTGGTGCCTCCGCACGCCACGGTCGTCGTCCACCACGACAGGGCCCGCGTCCGCGTGAGCCTCGAACTCCCGTACCCCTCCGACATCGGTGGCCAGTGTGCAACGGTGCGTGATCGGGTCGCATCCCGGGTACACGCACTGGCGGGAATGGACGTGCCGGAGGTCGCCGTCGAGGTCGAGCGGCTGCACCTGGCACCGCCGCACGGTGCGGCACCAGGGAAGGCACAGGGGAGGACGCGATGAGCGAGCCCCACGGCGGCTCGGACGGCTCGGACGACTTCGACGCATTCGAGAAGAACACCCGACGACTGCCCGTACTCGAGAAACCGAAAGACCCGCCGCCCGACCCCATCGGATCGGGGCAGGCATCCTCCACCGCCGCCTACGACCCCCTGCCCACCCTCGGCGACGGGAAGGACGGAAACGGCCGCTTCTGGTCGGCGCGCCGGGTCCCCGCCGGCCTCCTCGCACTGCTGCTCCTGCTCGTCGCGGGTGCGTTCCTCTACGACATCACCGCCGTACGCGCCCACCGCCCCGCCATGAGCTGGCGCAGGTCACTCGCCGGGCAGCTCGCGCGGCGCCCCCTCGACGACACCTGGGTCCTGGTCGGCGCCGGTGTCGCCGTGGCACTCGGCGCCTGGCTGCTCGTCCTGGCCGTGACGCCCGGTCTGCGCGGTGTCCTGCCGATGCGGCGCCCCCACGCGGAGGTCCGGGCGGGCCTGCACCGGGCGGCCGCCGCGATGGTGCTGCGCGACTGGGCCGTCGAGGTGTCCGGCGTCCAGTCGGTCCGGGTCCGGATGACCCGGACCAGGGCCGATGTCCTCGCCATCTCCCACTTCCGCGAACTCGACGACGTACGGGCCGACCTGGACGAGGTGCTCGCCGGCGCGGTCAGGAGCCTCGGTCTGACCCGGCCGCCCGCTCTGTCGGTACGTGTCGTCCGGCCCGGCCGGAAGAGGTGAGGACGGATGCAGCGCATCGTCAACCGCGTACTGCTGGGTCTCACGGGCCTGGCCCTGATCGTCGTCGGCGGCTCGGTACTGGCCGTGGGCCTGGGCAGCCGGTGGCCGACGTGGTGGATCCACGACGACCGTCACGACGTACTGCTCAGCGACGCCGAACGCACCCACTACCGGGACGCCGGCTGGTGGTGGCCGACGGTACTCGCCGTCCTGGCCGCCCTGGTCCTGCTGTCCCTGTGGTGGCTCGCCGCCGTACTCCGCCGACGCCGCCTCACCGAGGTCCTGGTCGACACGGGCGACGGCGAGGGAGCGCTCCTACGGGGCCGGGCCATGGAGAACGCGGTCGCGGGAGAGGTGGCCCGCCAGGAGGGCGTGGCACGAGCCCGGGTGACCCTGACCGGCCGCCGCGCGTCCCCCGAGGCCCGAGTCCAACTCCTCCTGCAGCCCCACGCCTCCCCCGGGGAGACACTGGCCCGCCTGACCACGGAGGCCCTGACGAACGCCCGCGACTCGGCAGGCCTCAAGTCCCTGCCGACAGAGGTGGACCTGAGGGCGGTCAAACACAGAGCGGAAAGGGTCAACTGACAACCCCCTAGGGGCGCGGGGCTGCGACATTTGCGGCTCCGCCGCGTGGGCGCGACAAGCCACAACGCACCCGCACCCTAGAACCCGTGCCGCATCCCCCCATCAACAGGCAGCATGACCCCCGTCAGATAGCTCGCCGCGGGCGACAGCAGAAACGCCGCCGCCCGCCCGAACTCCTCCGGCCTCCCATACCGCCGCAACGGAATCCGCGACTCGTTGGCGACCCGCGTCGCCGCCGGATCCGCCGACAACCCGTCCAGCTCCCGCACGCGATCCGTGTCGATGCGCGCCGGCAGCAACCCCACCACCCGGACCCCCCGCGGCCCCACCTCGTCGGCGAGCGACTTGGCAAACCCGGCGAGCCCCGGCCGCAGGCCGTTGGAGATGGTCAGCCCCGGAATCGGCTCGTGCACCGAGCCGGAGAGCACGAACCCGACGACCCCGCCCGCCTCCAGCTCCGCCACCGCCGTACGGGCCAGCCGTACCGCCCCCAGGAACACCGAGTCGAACGCGGCCTGCCACTGCTCGTCCGTGTTGTCGGCGACGAACCCGGGCGCCGGACCGCCCACGCTGATGAGGATGCCGTCGAAGCGCCCGAAGTGCTCGCGGGCCGCCGCGACGAGCCGCTGCGCGACCTCCGGGTCGGAGTTGTCCGCGGCCACACCGACCGCCCCCGGGCCGAGGGCGGCCGCGGCCTCCGTGACCGTCTTCTCGTCCCGCCCCGTGATAACCACCTTCGCGCCGTCGGCGACGAGTTCGCGCGCGGCGGCGTTGCCCAGTCCGCGGGTGGCTCCGGTGACGACGTACACCCGGTCCTTCAGTCCAAGATCCATGGTCCCTATCCTGCCTGGTCCTCGCCGTACAGGGCGAGGGCGGTGTTGACGAGGCCGATGTGGCTGAACGCCTGGGGAAAGTTGCCGAGCAGACGGCCGGCGACCGGGTCGTACTCCTCCGCCAGCAGTCCCACGTCGTTGGTGAGGCCGAGCAGTCGTTCGAACAGCTCGCGCGCCTCCTTCGTCCGGCCGGTCATGTGGAGGGCGTCCGCCAGCCAGAACGAGCAGGCCAGGAACACGCCCTCGTCGCCGGGCAGTCCGTCGACCACGGGACCGTCCGTGCTGTAGCGGCGGACGAATCCGCCGTGACCCAGCTCGTCCCGGACGGCGTTGATGGTGCCGATGATCCGCGGGTCGTCCGGCGGCAGGAAGCCGACCCGGGGCAGCAGCAGTACGGCGGCGTCGAGTTCACGGGAGCCGTAGAACTGGGTGAACGTGTTCCGCTTCGGGTCGTAGCCACGCTCGCACACCTCCCGGTGCACCTCGTCGCGCATGGCCCGCCAGCCCTCCAGGTCGCCGCCGTTGAGCTTCGGGTTGAGCTCGAGCTGACGCACCGCTCGGTCGGCGGCGACCCAGGCCATCACCTTCGAGTGCACGAAGTGCCGGCGCGGACCGCGCACCTCCCACAGCCCCTCGTCGGGCAGGCGCCACGCCGACTTCAGGAACTCCATGAGCGCGCACTGCACCCGCCACATGTGCGGCTTCGACGGCAGCCCCGAACGCCGGGCCAGCGCGAGCGAGTCGATCACCTCGCCGTACACGTCGAGCTGGAGCTGCCGTACGGCCGCGTTGCCGATCCGCACGGGGGCCGAGCCGCCGAATCCGGGCAGCCAGTCCAGCTCGAACTCGGGCAGCCGGCGCTCACCGGCGAGCCCGTACATGATCTGGAGGTCCGCCGGATCGCCGGCCACCGCCCGCAGCAGCCAGTCGCGCCAGCACTCGGCCTCCTCGTGATATCCCACCGACAGCAGCGCGTTGAGGGTGAGCGTGGAGTCGCGCAACCAGCAGTAGCGGTAGTCCCAGTTGCGTACGCCGCCCAGTTCCTCGGGGAGGGAGGTGGTGGCGGCGGCCACGATGCCGCCGGTCGGCGCGTACGTCAGCGCCTTCAGGGTGATCAGCGAGCGCACGACGGCGTCCCGGTGCGGTCCGTCGTACGTACAGCGCGCCGACCAGTCCTTCCAGTCCGAGACGGCCGTCTCCAGCGCCTCGTACGGGTCGACGAACGGCGGATGCGGTTCGTGCGAGGGATGCCAGGTCAGCACGAACGCGACCCGTTCGCCCTCGGCGACGGTGAACTCCGAGTACGTGGTGAAGTCCCGGCCCCAGGTGCGCACTCCGTCGTCGGTGCGCAGCCACACGGCGTCCGGGCCGGCGACGGCCACCCGGTGCCCGTTCGCCCGGCGCATCCAGGGCACGATCGCCCCGTAGTCGAAGCGCAGCCGCAGCGTGCTGCGGACGGTCACCTCGCCGCGTACGCCCTCGACGATCCGTACGAGATCGGGGGCGCGGTCGCGCTGGGGCATCAGGTCGGTGACGCGCACCGCGCCGTCCTCGGTCTCCCACTCGGTGTCGAGGACGAGGGTGCCGGGCCGGTAGGCACGCCGTACGCAGCGGTCGGCGCCCTCGGGAGCGATCCGCCAGTGTCCGTTGCGCTCGTCGCCGAGCAGCGCGGCGAAACAGGCGGCCGAGTCGAAGCGGGGCAGACAGAGCCAGTCGACGCTGCCGTCCATGCCGACGAGCGCGGCGGTCTGGTGGTCGCCGACGAGGGCGTAGTCCTCGATACGGGGGATGCGGTGGTTCTGGTGGGGATGCACCAGGAGCGGGTTCCCGGTGCAGGGCCCCGGCATTCGGGCGAAGACGTCCTGTCACACGCCGAGATCCGCCGGTTACGTCACACGGGCTCTCACGCCGGACAGGGGTGGGTCACACGGTGGCGGGCTCGGTGTCCGGCGATTCCCGCGCCGCGCGCGCCGCGGCCTCGGCCTCCGCCCGGTCTCGGCGTTCCCGGCGCACGAGGATCACCCAGCCCACGGGGACACCGGCGGCGAACAGCCACCACTGGATGGCGTAGGCGTAGTTCAGCGCGGCGTTCTCGTCGCCCGGCTTGCCCAGCAGCTCCGGGGTGTCGCCCTTCGGTTCGGGGGTCGTCAGCACGATGTAGCCGCCGAGCACCTCGGCCCCGAGCCGCTTGGCCTCCTGCGCGCTGTTGATCAGCATGACCTGCCGGTCGGGGAGGCCCTTGAGGTCCTTGATGCCGCTCGCCGCGGTCGTCTCGGCGGGCATCAGCCGCCCGGTGACGGTGATCTCGCCCTTCGGGGGCGCCGGGACGGCGGGGAACGCGGTCTGGCTCGGACCGTCCGCGGGGATCCAGCCCCGGTTGACCAGCAGAACCTTGCCGTCGTCGAGGACGAAGGGGGTCAGGACGTGGTAGCCGACCTCGTCGTCGGAGTTGGTGCGGCGCCGGACGACCACCTCGTCGTCGGTGTCGAAATGCCCCTTCGCGCTGACGGTGTGGTACCGCTCGCCGGTGGTGACGGTGTGTCCTGGCGAGGTCAGCTTCTCCACGGGTACCGGCGCGGCGGACAGCGCGTCGGCGACGAGCTGGTTGCGGGCGGTGCGCTCTTCGTAGCGGTGCATCTGCCAGATGCCCAGCCTGATCATCGTGGGGATGAGGAGGAGGGCGACCAGCGTGAGGATCACCCACTGCCGGGACAAGAGGAAGCGGTACACCCCACTGACGGTACAACTCGTCCGTGGGGTGCCTTCAGGGGGGTGCTCGCAGGTTGGTGAGGGGCTCTCGTTCCCAGTGGCTCCAGGTCGCGCTCAGACCCGGTCGATGATCCCCACCCTTCCCTCCGCGCGTGCGCAGTGCGCCCCGCAGTACCAGTGGCCCTCGGCCTCGACGCCCTGCCCGATGATCTGGACCCGGCAGTGCTCGCAGATGGGTGCCATGCGGTGGATCGCGCAGGAGAAGCAGTCGAAGACGTGCACCGCGCCCTGCGCGTGCACCTCGAAGGTCATGCCGTAACTGTTGCCGCAGACTTCACACGTCGCCATGGGCCACAGGGTGGGCCGTCCGTGCCGTCCGAGCGAGACGGCGCGGGGCGAGTCGGGCGCCAATCACCCGTCCGTACGGTCATCCCTCCGCCGCGGGTTCCACGTCCCGCAGCAGCTGCCCGAAGGCCGCCTCGTCGACGACCGGTGTGCCGTACTGCCGGGCCTTGACCACCTTCGAGGTCATGGAGTCGGGGTCGTTGGTGACGAGCAGGCTGGTCAGCCGGGACAGGCTCGTCGCGACATGCAGCCCCGCCTCGACGGCCCGGTCCTCCAGGAGGTCGCGCTCGACCGAGGTGTCCCCGGAGAAGGCCACCCGCATGCCCTGCCTGAGCGGCTTGCCGTCCTGGTACCGCCCCGGGTTGGGGTAGGGGCACGCGGGCCGCTTGCGGGACGGCCGCCAACTGGTTGGCTGATAGCCCCCGTAGCCCCCGGAGGCCTGCCGTCCGATCTGCGGGCGCGCAGAGCCGCCTGCCGCCGCCGACCCCGACCACTCCGTCAGCGGCCGGCACTCCAGCAGCGGCAGCCGTACGCCGCCCCGGGCCGCGGCGTGCAGACTGGGCCGGAACGCCTCGGCGAGCACGCGCGCGTCGTCCAGCGCGTGGTGGGCCCGCTGCTGAACGACCCCGTAGTGCGCGGCGAGCGTCTCCAGCTTGTGGTTGGGCAGCGGCAGCCCCAACTCCTTGGACAGCGCGATGGTGCACAGCCGCTGCCGCACCGGCGCCTCGCGCTCCGCGCGCGCGTACTCCCGGGCGATCATCGACCAGTCGAAGACGGCGTTGTGCGCGACGAGCACGCGGTCGGCGAGCCGGGACGCGAACTCCTCGGCGATGTCGGCGAAGAGGGGGGAACCCTCCAGGGCGTCGCTCGTCAGCCCGTGGATCCACACCGGACCGGGATCCCGCTCCGGATTGACCGTTGTGTACCAGTGGTCCTCGACCTCGCCGCGCGCGTCGAGCCGGTAGACGGCGGCGGAGATTATCCGGTCGTCCCGGGACAGACCGGTCGTCTCGACGTCAACGACCGCGTATCCCTGGGGATATGCGGTCGGCCACGGGGCGGAGGACGGCGTGGGCGTCAGGTCTTCGAGCATGGTCACAGAGAATACGGGCCGCGACTGACACTCCGTCGCGCGCCCGTTGATGAAGGCCGCCGACAAGCAAGCGCGTACAGCCCTGAATACTTGTCAGCAACAACCTGCCCCCAGCTGCCGGTCCCCGACTTCTGGATCACGCGGCCGCGCGGACGGGGCGTCACCTGCCCGTCACGTCCAGCGGATCGGCACCGGCAGCGCCGTGAGCAGCCCCGACACCGCGACCACCACTCCCAGCGCGACCACCTCCGCGCGTGCGGGGGAGCAGGCCGTCAGCGGATCGGCCGCCCGACGCAGCCGCAGCCGCGCCCACAGGGCGAGCACGGCGACGGCGGCCACCACGAGCAGCTTGGCGAGCAGCGTGCGGCCGTATGCCGTCGACGTCAGCTGGTCCAGGACCGTGTCCGGCGGCATCCGGCGCAGGGTGCTCCAGACGCCCGTCGCGGTGATCAGGGCGAGCAGAACGGCCGCCACGCGCGCGTAGAGGCCCAACAAGGCCACGCCCGCCGCACGGGCCTCTCCCCAGAGGGGCAACGTCCGCAGTACGTACACCAGTCCGCCCACCCACAGTGCCGCGCAGACGACATGGACGAACGTCAGCGCCGAACCGGTCAGTGGATCGAGCTCCGGCGCCGGATGGGCCCGCAGCGCCTCCGCCACGGCGACCGCGGCCAACGGCCAGATCTGGGTGGCCGGGCGGGCCGACAGGGCGCACAGGCCCGCCGCCGCGAACCCGTTGACCTCCAGGAGAGCGAGCTTCCCGTCCCGGGACTCGTACAGACCGCCGACGTCGATCGCGCCCAGGCTGTGCGGTACGAGGTTCCCGGTGGACACCACCGAGGCGAGCCCCAACGCGGCGACGAAACCGGCACCGGCCGCGTACGGCGCCCAGGGGCGCGCCCGGTCCGGGGGCGCCCCCGGCAGCCCGCCGGCCAGCCGGTGGACGAACAACTCGCCCAACGGGACGCACAGCGCGGCGAACAGCACCGTCCGCAGCAGCCCGATCCCGCCGACGCCGGGCGCGGCGGCCTCCCCGGTGCCGTCCAGCGCGACGGACGGGGAGAGCAGCGGTATCAGCGCGGCCAGGGCCACCAGCACGAGCACGGCGACCGCCCGTGCGATGGCAGGGCGTTCGCCGTCGGTCGTTCGTATCAAGCCCACCCCAATGCCACGTTTCCTGCACCGGGTATCAACATATGCACTGAATCAACACGATGGACCGGACAGTGCGACACTGCCCGGCCCATCGAAGAGGTGTGTTACATCGAAGAGGTGTGTTACTTCGTCACCGCGTCCAACGCGTCCGCGATGCCGTAACCGTAGAAGCCGTTGTAGTTCTTCGGGCCCTCGCACACCGCGTCGACCTTGCCGTCACCGTCGAGGTCGTACGGGTCCGTGCACGGCGTGGCGTCCGCCTCGGCGTACAGGAGCGCCTTCACCAGCGCGGCCGACGCGTGCGGATGCGTCGACTTGATCAGGGCGGCCACACCCGCGACATGGGGGGACGCCATCGACGTACCGGCCATGTAGCCCCACTTGCCGCCGGGCAGCGGGCCGAGGATCAGGCCGCTGGTGGCCGGCGGGGCCGGGGTCTGCAGACGGGTCGAGTCGCCGCCGGGGGCGGCTATGTCGATGACGCCCCGGCCGTGGTTGGAGAAGGACGACTTGAGGCCCTTGGCGCCGGTCGAGGCGACCGTCACCACGCCCGGGAGCTGGGTCGGGATGTCGTAGCACTTGGACGGGTCGATGACCCGGTCCGAGGGCGTCGCGTCGTTGGGGGAGACCGGGTCGGTGATCTCGTCGGCCGCGAGGTCGTAGTTCTCGTTGCCGGCCGCCGCGACGTTGACGACACCCCTGTGCTCGGCGTACTGCGAGGCCCGGGTGATGGCGTCGACCAGGGCCTTCTGGTCCGGGTCGTTCTTGCAGTTGAAGTACCACGGGTCGGTGTAATAGCTGTTGTTCGTGACGTCGACGCCGTGCTCGGCAGCCCACACGAAGCCGCAGACGACGGCCTCGGTGTAGAAGTAGCCGGCCGTCGTCGACACCTTGATGCCGGACACCTTCACGCCGGGCGCGACGCCCGTGACGCCGACGCCGTTCTTGGCGGCGGCGATCTCACCGGCCACGTGCGTGCCGTGCGGGCTCTCGCCCGTCGTCGGCCGCCAGGCGCCGTCGGTGGTGTCGGGCTTGCCCGTCACACAGTTGACGGAGGCGCCGCGGTCGAAGTTCGGCGCGATGTCGGGGTGGGTGTCGTCGACGCCGGTGTCGATCACGGCGACGGTGACCTTGCTGCTGCCGAGCGTCTTCTCGTGCGCCTTGTCCGCCTTGATGGCGGGCAGGTCCCACTGCAACGGCTCCAGCGGGTCCTGGGCCGCGGTGGCACTGGCGGTGGCGCTCGCCATCTCCGCGGCGGTCAGGACCTTCGGGGCGCCCTCGTCGGTGGTCGACTGCGCGGGCAGCGGCGCGTTGCGCGTGTTGCCCGCCGACTGCACGCCGTGCACCTTGCGGATGACCTTCGCGAAGTCGGGGTTCGCCGAGTGGACGACGATCACCCCGATCCGGTCGTACGACGTCACGATCGTGCCGCCGGCCTTGGCGATGGCCTTCTTCACGTGCGGGGAAGGGCCGAACCCGGGGAACACGTTGACGACATAGCTCAGCGAGGTGGCGTCGGCCGTGACAGCGGCGGCACCGGTGGCACCGGCGGTGGCCTCGGCGTCGGCCGCGACAGCCTGGATGTTCGGCAGGAAGGCGAACGCCGACGCCATGACCATGCCGACAGGTATCGCCACGGCGCGACGGGAGCGTGAGTGAGGCGCTGTCATAGAGAGTCTCCAGTTCCTTCGTTCGTGGGACGTGCGGACCGTGCGGAAAGCTCGGAAACAGTGCCGGTCACTTGACCGCGCGCAGCGCGTTGACGATCCCGAACCCGAAGAATCCGTTGACCCGTTTGCCGCCCTCGCACACCGCGTCCTGCGTGCCGTCACCGTCCTGGTCGTACGACGCGGGGCAGCCCGGGTTGTCCGCCTGCACCTTGAGCAGCGTCTGCAGCTGGGCCGGGGTGGCCCACGGGTGCTTCGACTTCAGCAGCGCGGCGACGCCCGCGGCGTGCGGCGAGGCCATCGAGGTGCCCTGGAGGAAGCCGTACTCACCGTTCGGCATGGTCGACAGGATGCGGCCGTTCTTCGACGGCGTGTCCGGTATCTGGTACTTGCGGTCGCCGCCGGGGGCCGCGATGTCGATGACGCCGTTGCCGTACGTGGAGTAGTACGACTTGACGTTGTCGACGCCCGTGGCGCTCACCGTGACGACACCCGGGAGCTGGGTGGGCACGTCGAAGCACTCGTGCGGGTCGATCGTGCGGGTGACCGTCGTCGAGTCGTCGGGGCTGGTGCTGTCGACGATCGCGTCGGAGTCCAGGTCGTGGCTGGAGTTGCCCGCCGACGCCAGGTTGAGGGTGCCCTTGTTCTGCGCGTACAGCTGCGCCCTGTTGACCGCGTCGACAATGGCCCGCTGATCGGGGTCGTCCATGCAGTTGTACAGCCATGGATCAACGTAGTAGCTGTTGTTCGTGATCTCCACGCCGTGGTCGGCGGCGAACACGAAGGCGCAGACGACGCTCTCCGGGTAGAAGAGCCCGTTGTTCGGGTCGCTCACCTTGATGCCGGAGACCTTCACACCGGGCGCGACCCCGGCGACCCCGATGCCGTTGCGGGCGGCGGCGATCTCACCGGCCACATGCGTGCCGTGGTAGTCCTCGGCGGTGTACGGGCGCCACGCCCCCGCGCTGGTGTCCGCGACGCCGCCGACGCAGTTCGCCGACTGGGCGGCGGAGAAGTTGGGGGCGAGGTCCGGGTGGGTGTCGTCCACGCCGGTGTCGATCACGGCGACGGTCACCTTGCGGCTGCCCGGGTTGATCTTCGCGGCCTTGTCGGCGCCGATCGACCGCAGGTCCCACTGGTCGGCTTCGAGGGGCTCGCTCTCGGGGGTCTTCGCCGACACGGCCTCGACCTTGGCCGCCTCCGCGGCCGTCAGATAGTCCGCCGCGCCCTCGTCGGTCGTCCCGGCCGCGACCAGCGGTGTGGTCCGGGTGGCACCCGCGGACCTCACCCCGCGTACCGCGCGGATCTGCGCCCCGAAGGAGGGGTTCGTGGAGTGGACGACGATCACACCGATCTTGCCGTACGTGATCACGACGGTGCCGCCGGCCTTGGAGATCGCCTTGGTCACCGCCCCGATCGTGTGACGGTCGGTGCTCTTGGTGTTGACGACATACGCGAGGTTCGGGCCTTCCGCGGCCGGAGCGGCGACGGGGGCGGCCGGCTCGGCGGCCGACGCGGCCACGGGCAGGAAGCCGAGGGAGGCGGTCAGGGACAGCACGACCGGCACCGCGAGAGCGAGCCGACGTCTGGAGCGCAGATGAGCCATGGGTTCTCCACATCATCCGGAGGCGAGGCTCACCCGGGCAAGGATGATTGCCGGGCAAGCGCGTAGCAGGGATGGACAACAAGCGGGTACACGCGAAAAAGCGGGCACGGACGCGTGGCCCGCACCTTCGATTTAGCAGGTACATGACGGGTGGTACAGGGCGAAGCTATCCCGCATCGCCGCTGGCCAGCAATGACTTCCGGAGACCAGTTCGGAAAGAAGCGCGGCGAGTTGAACCGCTCCTCGCGTGGCGCCGTGACCTTGGGCAGAGGGCGCGAGGACCATCGAGCCCGCTGTCGGATCACGCGTGGGGGCCCTACCATCGCGAGCCGGCCACCGTGATCCAGATCACCGCGAGGTCAGAGAAGAGCCATGTCCGTACCGAGCCCCACCCCGTCCGAGAACGACCACGCACCGCCGTCCACCGCCGCACCCGCAACGCGAGGAGACTCCGTGGCCACCGACGCACCGCCCCCCTCGAAAACAGAGCGCCGCTTCCCCTCCACGGAGGAGTTCGTCGAGGTGCAGCAGAGCGCCGAGTTCGGCGAACTGCGCCGCGCCCACCGCTCCTTCGCCTTCCCGCTGACCATCGGCTTCATCGCCTGGTACCTGCTGTACGTCCTGCTGTCGAACTACGCGGGCGGCTTCATGGGCACCAAGCTCGTCGGCCACATCAACGTCGCCTTCGTCCTCGGTATCGCCCAGTTCGTCACCACGTTCCTCATCGCCTGGTGGTACTCGCGGTACTCCGCCGCGAACCTCGACCCGAAGGGTGAGGCGATCAAGTCCCGGATGGAGGGCGGCGCATGAGCCCCGTACAGCAGAGTGTTCTCGCGGCGGGCGAGGCGAGCGAGCATCGGCCACTGATCATCTCCCTGTTCGCGGTGTTCGTCGTCGCGACCCTCTTCATCACCGTCTGGGCGGGCCGCCAGACCAAGAGCGCCGCCGACTTCTACGCCGGCGGGCGCCAGTTCAGCGCCTTCCAGAACGGCCTCGCGGTCTCCGGCGACTACATGTCCGCCGCGTCCTTCCTCGGCATCGCGGGCGCGATCGCCCTCTTCGGGTACGACGGCTTCCTGTACTCCATCGGCTTCCTCGTCGCCTGGCTGGTCGCCCTGCTCCTGGTGGCCGAGCCGCTGCGCAACTCCGGCCGCTACACCATGGGTGACGTCCTCGCGTACCGCATGCGCCAGCGCCCGGTCCGCACGGCCGCCGGTACGTCGACGATCGTCGTCTCGATCTTCTACCTGCTGGCCCAGATGGCGGGCGCGGGCGTCCTCGTCTCGCTCCTCCTCGGCATCACCTCCGACGCGGGCAAGGTCGCCATCGTTGCCCTCGTCGGCGTCCTGATGATCGTGTACGTCTCCATCGGCGGCATGAAGGGCACCACCTGGGTCCAGATGGTCAAGGCAGTGCTGCTCATCGGCGGCACGATCCTCATTACGTTCCTGGTGCTGCTGAAGTTCAACTTCAACATCTCCGATCTGCTCGGCACCGCGGCCGAACGCAGCGGCAAGGGCGACGCGTTCCTGGAGCCCGGCCTCCAGTACGGCGCCACCGGCACCACCAAGCTGGACTTCATCTCCCTCGGCATCGCCCTGGTCCTCGGCACCGCCGGTCTGCCGCACATCCTGATCCGCTTCTACACGGTGCCCACGGCCAAGGCTGCCCGGAAGTCCGTCAACTGGGCGATCGGCATCATCGGCGGCTTCTACCTGATGACGATCGCGCTCGGCTTCGGCGCCGCCGCACTGATCGACCAGAAAGAGATCACCGACTCCAACCCCTCGGGCAACACGGCGGCGCCACTGCTCGCCCTGCACATCGGCGGCGTCGACTCCGCCTGGGGCGCGGTGCTGCTCGCGACGATCTCGGCGGTCGCCTTCGCGACGATCCTCGCCGTGGTCGCCGGCCTGACGCTGGCCTCGTCGTCGTCGTTCGCGCACGACATCTACGCCAACGTCATCCGCAAGGGGAAGGCCACCGAGAAGGAGGAGATGAAGGCCGCCCGCTGGTCCACCGTCTTCATCGGCATCGTCTCCATCGCCCTGGGCGCCCTCGCCCGCGACCTCAACGTGGCCGGCCTCGTCGCACTGGCGTTCGCGGTGGCCGCGTCCGCCAACCTGCCCACGATCCTCTACAGCCTGTTCTGGAAGAGGTTCACCACCCAGGGCGCCCTGTGGTCGATCTACGGCGGCCTGATCGTGGCGGTCGGCCTGGTGCTGTTCTCGCCGGTCGTCTCCGGCGACCCGAAGGCGATGTTCCCGGACGTCGACTTCCACTGGTTCCCGCTGAAGAACCCCGGCATCATCTCCATCCCGTTCGGCTTCTTCATGGGCTGGCTCGGCACCGTCCTCTCCAAGGAGGAGCCCGACGCCGGCAAGTACGCGGAGCTGGAGGTGCGCTCCCTCACGGGAACCGGCGCGCACTAGGAGCCGTTGTTGCGGTGAAGGCGTCACGCGGGGCCGCCGTGGGATCCACGAGATCCACGGCGGCCCCGCGCCGCATCCGGGGCCTCGGGCCTGTCATGTTGTCAGTGGGGTCACGTAGGCTCGCAGGTGTAGGAGAAACTCCGATCCGACAAGATCCGCTACGAGGGAGGGGGCCCACGTGCTCATCGACACCTTCGGCCGGGTGGCCACCGACCTGCGCGTCTCCTTGACCGACCGCTGCAACCTGCGGTGCACGTACTGCATGCCCGAGGAGGGCCTGCAGTGGCTGGCCAAGCCCGACCTGCTCACCGATGACGAGATCGTCCGCCTGATCGACATCGCCGTCACCTCCCTCGGCATCGAGGAGGTCCGCTTCACGGGCGGCGAACCGCTGCTGCGCCCGGGCCTGGTCGGCATAGTGGAGCGGGTCGCGGCCCTGGCCCCCCGCCCCCAGATGTCCCTGACGACCAACGGCATCGGCCTGGTCCGTACGGCGAAGGCGCTGAAGGCGGCAGGCCTGGACCGGGTCAACGTCTCCCTGGACACCCTCCGCCCGGACGTCTTCAAGACGCTCACCCGCCGCGACCGCCACCACGACGTCATCGCGGGCCTGGAAGCGGCCCGGGACGCCGGCCTGACCCCGGTGAAGGTCAACGCGGTCCTGATGCCGGGGCTCAACGCGGACGAGGCCCCCGACCTGCTGGCCTGGGCGGTCGAGCACGAATACGAGCTGCGCTTCATCGAGCAGATGCCCCTGGACGCCCAGCACGGCTGGAAGCGCGACGGCATGGTCACGGCAGGCGACATCCTCGCCTCCCTCCGCACCCGCTTCGACCTCACCCCCGAGGGCAGCGACGAACGAGGCTCGGCGCCGGCCGAGCGCTGGCTGGTGGACGGCGGCCCGTACCGCGTGGGCGTCATAGCCTCCGTCACCCGCCCGTTCTGCGCGGCCTGCGACCGCACCCGGCTGACGGCCGACGGCCAGGTCCGCACCTGCCTCTTCGCCCGCGAGGAGACCGACCTCCGCGCGGCCCTCCGCTCCGACGCCCCGGACGAGGAGATAGCCCGCCTCTGGCGCGAGGCAATGTGGGGCAAGAAGGCAGGCGCGGGCCTCGACGACCCGTCCTTCGTCCAGCCGGACAGACCGATGTCAGCAATCGGCGGCTAGCGTTTTAGGGGCGCGGGGAACTGCGCGACAAGCCACACACGGCCCGCAGGCGAATGGTTACCCGGCGAACCCCCGCTCACCCCTCCGGAGGAGCCCCCCAGGACTCAAGCCGCACCACGTCCTTGAGAAACCCCCGCACCCCCAGAAACTGGGACAAGTGCTCGCGATGCTCCTCGCACGCCAGCCACGTCTTGCGCCGCTCGGGAGTGTGCAGCTTCGGGTTGTTCCAGGCGAGGACCCACACGGCGTCCGCCCGGCATGCCTTGGCGGAACAGATGGGGGAGTCAGGGTCAGGGCCGATCATTTGCCGACCTTAACCCGGCGGAAACCGCGCTCAAAAAGGCGACGCCGAGCAGCCACGGGGGGAGCTGCCCGGCGTCGGTCTGTCGCTCCGACGGGGGATGCGGAGCGCGTACGAAGTATGTCACGGGTACCCGTCCGCCCGGCACCGGAACTCCATGATTGATCTGAGCTTTTCTTGAGCTTGGCGAAGCCGTCCGCACTGACTTCCGGTCAGGCTCGCTCGCGCGGATTGGCCCGCGCACCGGCTCCCTGATCGCCCTCGACGTCTTCCGCTGCGGGTTCCGCGTGGTCCTCTTCCGGTCGCGGCGGGGCGATCATCGGCCGTACCGGAACCGTCACGAAGGTCGACGGAAGCCCCGGCGCGTTCTCACGACCCGCGTTGGCGATCACCACGGCGATGTAGGGGAGGACCATGCCGAGCACAAGTGCCACGAACGCGACGTGCCGTTCGATGTTCCAGAGCACCGCCGCGAGGACCACCGCCACCGTGCGCACGGACATGGAGATGACGTACCGCCGCTGTCTGGCGCGCACATCGTCCGCGAGCCCCTGCCGGGCCCCGGTGATCCGGAAGACCTGGGCGCCGCCACCGTTGCTCTGCTTCCGCATCACATTCCACCATCCACCCGAATCGGACACGCCCCGGCCCGTACCCCCGCGCCGAACCCGGTCGGGGAACCAGGCCCGGACGTCTTCCACGTTACGCCGCGTCTGCGCCGCCTACGAGACCGGGGCACCTTCCCCCGGGGTGAGCGCTCTGCGCCGTACCGCGTACCGAGGCCCCCGACATGCGCCGTAGCGCGAACGGACCGACACTGGGCGTAATGCTCACCGGAGCCGTACGAGGAGGCAGCAAATGGGCTGGTTGTGGGCGATCATCGTGGGACTCGTGCTGGGCGTGCTGGCCAAGTTGATCATTCCGGGCAAGCAGCACAGTCCGCTCTGGCTGACGACCATCTTCGGCATCCTCGGAGCCATTGTCGGCAACGCGATCGCACGAGGGTTCGGCATCGAGGAGACGAGCGGCATCGACTGGGGCCGCCACGCGCTCCAGCTCGCCGCGGCCGTCGTGATCGTGATGCTGGGCGACATGGCGTACTCGTCGATGCGCGGCAAGAGACGACACCGGGCTTAGCGACAGCTGTAGGTGTCGAGGGGGCGGCCCTGTCGATCGGGCCGCCCCCTCCCACACGTACCGATCAGCCGGTGACCTCGACCGCCGCCAGGTTCTTCTTGCCCCGGCGCAGGACCAGCCACTTCCCGTGCAGCAGGTCCTCCTTCGCGGGAACCGCGTCCTCGGCGGTGACCTTCACGTTGTTCACGTAGGCGCCGCCCTCCTTCACCGTGCGCCGTGCGGCCGACTTGCTGGCCACCAGCCCGACCTCGGCGAACAGGTCGACGACCAGACCCGCCTCGGCGACCCGGATGTGCGGCACCTCGGAGAGGGCCGCGCTCAGCGTCCGCTCGTCCAGCTCACCCAGCTCGCCCTGGCCGAAGAGGGCCCTGGACGCGGCGATCACGGCGGCCGTCTGCTCGGCGCCGTGCACCAGCGTCGTCAGCTCCTCCGCGAGCGCCCGCTGCGCGGCCCGCGCCTGCGGCCGCTCAGCGGTCTGCGCCTCCAGCGCCTCCAGCTGCTCCGGGGACTGGAAGGACAGGATGCGCATGTACGTCGAGATGTCCCGGTCGTCCACGTTCAGCCAGAACTGGTAGAACGCGTACGGCGTCGTCATCTCCGGGTCGAGCCAGATGGCGCCGCCCTCGGTCTTGCCGAACTTGGTGCCGTCCGCCTTGACCATCAGCGGCGTCGCCAGACAGTGCGCCTCGGCGTCGGGCTCGAGCCGGTGGATCAGGTCCAGGCCCGCCGTCAGGTTGCCCCACTGGTCGCTGCCGCCCTGCTGGAGCGTGCAGCCGTACCGTCGGTACAGCTCCAGGAAGTCCATGCCCTGCAGGAGCTGGTAGCTGAACTCCGTGTAGCTGATGCCTTCCTGGGACTCGAGCCGCCGGGCGACCGAGTCCTTGGTCAGCATCTTGTTGACGCGGAAGTGCTTGCCGATGTCCCGGAGGAACTCGATCGCCGACAGGCCGGCCGTCCAGTCCAGGTTGTTCACCATCACGGCGGCGTTCTCGCCCTCGAAGGACAGGAACGGCTCGATCTGCGCGCGGAGCCGGGTCACCCAGTTCGCGACCGTCTGCGGGTCGTTCAGCGTGCGCTCCGCCGTCGGACGCGGGTCCCCGATCTGACCGGTCGCCCCGCCGACCAGCGCCAGCGGACGCAGGCCCGCCTGCTGGAGGCGGCGCATGGTGAGCACCTGCACCAGGTGACCGACATGCAGACTCGCCGCCGTCGGGTCGAAACCGCAATAGAACGTGACGGGACCGTCCGCGAGCGCCTTGCGCAAAGCGTCCTCGTCAGTGGACAGGGCGAAAAGCCCCCGCCACTTCAGCTCGTCGACGATGTCCGTCACGGTTCTCGTATCTCCTTGGGTGGTCTTCATGCAGTTCTACGGCAGCCGAGGGACTACCGGCAACGAGGTTATACGCCCTGACTGACAGAGCTCATATTGAAGTCCGGCACCCGCAGCGCCGGCATCGCGGCCCTGGTGAACCAGTCGCTCCACTCCCGGGGCAGCGTCTTCTCCGTACGCCCCGCCTCGACGGCCCGCCCGAGCAGGTCCACCGGCGACTCGTTGAAGCGGAAGTTGTTGACCTCCCCGCTGACCTCGCCGTTCTCCACGAGGTACACCCCGTCGCGGGTCAGGCCGGTCAGCAGCAGGGTGGCCGGGTCGACCTCGCGGATGTACCAGAGGCAGGTCAGCAGCAGCCCGCGCTCCGTGTTCGCGACCATCTCCTCCAGCGACTTGTCCTCACCCCCGTCCAGGACGATGTTCCCGATCGCCGGGGACACGGGCAGGCTGGTCAGTCCGGCGGTGTGCCGGGAGGTGATCAGCCGGTTCAGCTCGCCCTCCCGGATCCACTCCGTGGCGCTCAGCGGCAGTCCGTTGTCGAACACCGACTGGTCGTCGCCGGAGGAGTGGGCGAGCAGGAAGGGGGAGGTCTCCAGGCCCGGCTCGTTCGGGTCGCTGCGCAGGGTCAGCGGCAGCTCGGTGAGCTTCTCGCCGAGACGTGTCCCACCGCCCGGCTTGGAGAACACCGTGCGCCCCTCGGCGGCGTCCCGCGCCGACGCCGACCACATCTGGTAGATCAGCAGGTCGGCGACCGCGGTCGGCGGCAGCAGCGTCTCGTACCGCCCCGCCGGCAGCTCGATGCGCCGCTCCGCCCAGCCGAGCCGTACGGCGAGTTCGGCGTCGAGGGCGGCCGGGTCGACGTCCTTGAAGTCCCGCGTCGACCGCCCGGCCCACGCGGAGCGCGTACGGTCCGGGGACTTGGCGTTCAGTTCCAGCGTCCCGTTGGGCTGGTCATGGCGCAGGCGCAGCCCCGTCGACGTACCCATGTAGCTCGACACCAGCTCGTGGTTGGCGAAGCCGTACAGCTCCCGGCCGCCCGCACGCGCGCGTGCGAAGGCCTCGCCGAGCGTCGGCGCGAAGTCGGTGAACACCGCGGAGGAGGTCTCGGCGGGCGCGTCCGTGAAGTCCGGGGACTCCGGCACGCCCCCGACCAGCGGCTGGGCGTCCTCCGCCGGCCCGGCGCCGCGCGCGGCGGCCTCCGCGGCCCGTACGAGCGGTTCCAGCTCGTCGGCGGTGACGGCCGCGCGGGAGACGACCCCAGAGGCCGTGCCCTGCTTGCCGTTGACGGTCGCGACGACGGTGAGCGTGCGCCCGCGCGTGACCCCGTTGGTGGTGAGGGCGTTGCCCGCCCAGCGCAGGTTGGCGGTGGACTCCTCGTCGGCGATCACGACACATCCGTCGGCCCGGGACAGCTCGAGGGCCCGCTCGACGATCTCGTGCGGCTTGTTCGCCTTGTTGCGGTGAGCGCTCATCGACCGGCCTCCTGCGTGGTGTTCAGAATGTTGACGCCCCGGAAGAGGGCCGACGGGCACCCGTGGGACACGGCCGCGACCTGCCCCGGCTGGGCCTTGCCACAGTTGAAGGCACCGCCGAGGACGTATGTCTGCGGTCCGCCGACGGCCGACATGGAGCCCCAGAAGTCGGTGGTCGTCGCCTGGTAGGCCACGTCCCGCAGCTGCCCGGTGATCCGGCCGTTCTCGATCCTGAAGAACCGCTGCCCGGTGAACTGGAAGTTGTAGCGCTGCATGTCGATGGACCAGGACCGGTCTCCGACGACATAGATCCCGCGGTCGACCCCGCCGATGAGATCCTCGGTCGCCAGCCCGCCCGGATCGGGCCGCAACGACACATTGGCCATGCGCTGCACGGGCACATGCCCGGGGGAGTCGGCGTACGCGCACCCGTTGGACCGCTCGAACCCGGTGAGCTTCGCGATCCGCCGGTCCAGCTGGTAGCCCACCAGCGTCCCGTCCTTGACCAGGTCCCACGACTGACCGGCTACGCCCTCGTCGTCGTAGCCGATGGTCGCGAGGCCGTGCTCGGCGGTGCGGTCACCCGTCACATTCATCAGCTCCGAGCCGTACCGGAGCTTGCCGAGCTGGTCGAAGGTGGCGAAGGAGGTGCCGGCGTACGCGGCCTCGTAACCCAGCGCCCGGTCCAGCTCGGTGGCGTGGCCGATGGACTCGTGGATGGTCAGCCACAGGTTGGAAGGGTCGACGACCAGGTCGTAGAGCCCCGCCTCGACGCTCGGCGCCCGCATCTTCTCGGCGAGCAGCTCAGGGATCTGTTCGAGCTCGGAATCCCAGTCCCATCCGGTGCCCGTGAGGTACTCCCAGCCGCGCCCGACGGGCGGCGCGATGGTCCGCATCGAGTCGAACTCGCCGCTCGACTCGTCGACGGAGACGGCCGTGAACTGCGGGTGCAGCCGCACCCGCTGCTGGGTCGTGACGGTCCCCGCGGTGTCGGCGTAGAACTTGTTCTCGTGCACCGTGAGCAGCGAGGCGTCGACGTGGTTGACCCCGTTCGCCGCGAGCAGCCGGGCGCTCCACTCGGCGAGCAGACCCGCCTTCTCCTCGTCGGGCACGGTGAACGGGTCGATCTCGTACGACGAGATCCACGTCCTGTCGGCGTGCACCGGCTCACCGGCCAGCTCCACCCGCTCGTCGGACCCCGCCGCCTTGATCACCTGGGCGGAGAGCTTCGCCATGGCCACGGCCTGCGAGGCGACCTTCGCGGCGGCGTCCATGCTCAGATCCACGCCCGACGCGAACCCCCAGGTACCGCCGTGCACCACCCGCACCGCGTACCCCAGATCCGTGGTGTCCGACGATCCGGACGGCTTGGCGTCCCGCAGCCGCCAGGACGCGCTGCGCACCCGCTCGAACCGGAAGTCCGCGTGCTCGGCACCGAGCGCACGCGCGCGTGCGAGGGCGGCGTCGGCCAACGCGCGTAGGGGCAGTGCCAGGAATGACTGATCGACCTCATGGGCCATGAGCGGCCTCTCCTTGTCACGGTGAGTGTGATGCGCAGTGTGATGCGTCTGTCTCGCAGTGAATCATGCAGGTCCGACAGCACGGCTTCCAACGGATTGGCCTCGATCAGGACAGCGCGGGAGAGGCGAGGCGACAGGGCGCCGACTGTAGGGACCCCACAGGACCAGGGGTGAGCCACTGTCGGTGCCCGATTGTCCGCAGGTGTGGACGGACCGATAGATTTTCGCAGAAGCAGCCTGTCAACCCTGCTGTTCGGACAGGTGTTGAACCGCTAACGAAAGGGTGATCCGTTGAGCCGCTCGGTTCTCGTCACCGGAGGCAATCGGGGCATCGGCCTCGCCATCGCCCGCGCGTTCGCCGAGGCCGGCGACAAGGTCGCCATCACATACCGTTCCGGTGAGCCGCCGGCCGCCCTGACAGAGCTGGGCTGCCTGGCCGTCAAGTGCGACATCACCGACACCGAGCAGGTGGAGCAGGCCTACAAGGAGATCGAGGCCGAGCACGGTCCGGTCGAGGTCCTCGTCGCCAACGCCGGCGTCACCAAGGACCAGCTCCTGATGCGTATGTCGGAGGAGGACTTCACCTCCGTCCTCGACACCAACCTCACCGGCACCTTCCGCGTCGTCAAGCGTGCCAACCGCGGCATGCTGCGCGCCAGGAAGGGCCGCGTCGTCCTCATCTCCTCGGTTGTCGGTCTGTTCGGCGGTCCCGGTCAGGCCAACTACGCCGCCTCCAAGGCCGGTCTGGTCGGCTTCGCGCGGTCCCTCGCGCGTGAGCTGGGCTCGCGCAACATCACCTTCAACGTGGTCGCGCCCGGCTTCGTCGACACCGACATGACCAAGGTCCTCACCGACGAGCAGCGCGAGAACATCGTGAAGCAGGTGCCGCTCGGCCGGTACGCGCAGCCGGAGGAGATCGCCGCAACGGTGCGGTTCCTCGCCTCGGACGACGCCTCGTACATCACTGGAGCCGTCATTCCCGTTGACGGCGGACTGGGAATGGGTCACTGATCACCATGAGCGGAATTCTCGAGGGCAAGCGCGTCCTCATCTCCGGTGTACTGATGGAGTCCTCCATCGCCTTCCACGCCGCCAAGCTGGCTCAGGAAGAGGGCGCCGAGATCATTCTGACCGCGTTCCCGCGGCCCACGCTGACCGAGCGCATCGCCAAGAAGCTGCCCAAGCCCACCAAGGTCATCGAGCTCGACGTCACCAACGACGAGCACCTCGGACGGCTGGCCGACCTCGTCGGCGAGGAGCTCGGCGGCCTCGACGGCGTCGTCCACTCCATCGGCTTCGCCCCGCAGGACGCGCTCGGCGGCAACTTCCTGAACACGCCGTTCGAGTCGGTCGCCACGGCCATGCACGTCTCGGCGTACTCCCTGAAGTCGCTCACCATGGCCTGCCTGCCGCTGATGCAGAACGGCGGCTCGGTCGTCGGCCTCACCTTCGACGCGAAGTTCGCCTGGCCGCAGTACGACTGGATGGGCCCGGCCAAGGCCGCCCTGGAGGCAACCAGCCGTTACGTCGCCCGTGACCTGGGCAAGCAGAACATCCGCTGCAACCTCGTCTCCGCCGGCCCGCTCGCCTCCATGGCCGCCAAGTCCATCCCGGGCTTCGGCGAGCTGGCCTCCGTGTGGGACGCCCGGTCGCCCCTGGAGTGGGACCTCAAGGACCCCGAGCCGGCCGGCCGTGCCATCGTCGCCCTGCTCAGCGACTGGTTCCCGAAGACCACCGGCGAGATCATCCACGTCGACGGCGGGCTGCACGCGATCGGCGCGTGACACCGCTGCCGCTGCCTCGGGGCACGGCCGACATCTCGAGGGCCCGCGCCGCTTCCGGCGCGGGCCCTCGGTGCGTCGGTACGCCTTCACCCGTTCGGCGCATCCGACCGGGCGCGGGGGAGGGGTGACCGGGCACGCTGGAGTACGCGTCGACCTCGCGTTTCCTCCCCAGCACGGCCGAGGAGGTCCCCCTTGTGCGCCTGTCCCGCAGCTTCGCCCCGCTGCTCGCCGCCGCCGCGCTCATAACCGTTGTTCCGTACGAGGCCGTGCCCCACGCGCGCGTGGCGGCCCGGCAGCCGGAACGGCCCGAGCCCTTCGGCGCCACCTGTCACACCCGGGTCACCGGCTCCGAGGTGACCGCGTACTGCCACAACCCCTATGTGCCCGCCGACCGCGTGCGTCTGCACATCGAGTGCGCCCGCTGGTGGGACCTGGACAGCGACGGCGCCCTGGTGGAGGCCGGCCCGGCGCAGACCGTACGGCTCACCGGCCGCTGCTGGAAGGAGGTCCGCTCGGTGTGGGTCAGCCACCAGCAGCGGACGCCCTGAACCGGCACACGAACGGATAGCCGGCGGCCTCCCTCGCGGCGGCCGTCGCGTCGCCCGCGCGGATCGCGTCGACGAGCGGGGCGTGGTCCACGTACGACCGGGGGGTCAGCTCCCCACCCACGTCGTCGCGCAGCCAGTCCCGCAGGACCTCACCCAGGTCCGCGTACATCGCCGTCATCACGTCGTTGTGGGAAGCGGCCACCACCGCCATGTGCAGGCTCGCGTCTGCCGTCACGAACGCCTCCGCGTCGCCGGACGCCCAGGCCTCCTCCCGGCGCTCCAGGAGCGCGTCCAGCTGTTTGAGGTCGCGTTCGGTGCGCCGCAGGGCCGCCAGTTCGGCCGCGCCCGACTCCAGTGTGGAACGCAGCTCGGCGATGTGCCGGGGGTCCGCGTCGGCGAACCGGCGGTGCATGACACCGGCCAGCTCACTGGTCGCCACGACGTACGTGCCCGAGCCCTGGCGGATGGCCAGGAGCCCGTTGTGCGCGAGGGCCCGGACCGCCTCCCGGACCGTGTTCCGGGCCACCCCGAGCTGCTCGACCAGCTCCGGTTCCGTCGGAATGCGGGAGCCGACGGGCCACTCGCCCGAGGTGATCTGGTTGCGCAGGGCGGCGATGACCTGCTCGGAGAGGACCGATCGACGGGGATGGCTCAGCGGCGGCATGGCGCACCTTCGGACGGAGGACTACAACCAATCATCCTATGATCCTATGCTGGATGGCATGGTGAGCGAGGAAACCCGGACGACGGAGTCCACATCCACATCCACGTCGACAGCGACTGTGGGACCACGCGCGCGCGTGTGGCTCACGCGGCTGGTCGTCGTCGGCATCGTGCTGGCCGCCCTCAACCTCCGCCCGGCCGTCACCAGCCTCGGCGCCCTCCTCGAAGAGGTGCGCGACGCACTTGGTATGAGTGGTACCGCCGCCGGAGTCCTCACCTCCGTACCGCCGCTCTGTTTCGCCCTCTTCGGCGGCCTGGCACCCCGCCTGGCCCGCCGTTTCGGCCTCGGGGCGGTGGTCTGCGCGGGCATGGTCGCCATCGCCGCCGGCCTGGCGATCCGGCCCTGGACGGGCACCGCCGTAGGCTTCCTGGCCGCCACCGCGCTCGCCCTCATGGGGATCGCGGTCAGCAACGTCCTGATGCCGGTCGTCGTCAAGCGCTGGTTCCCGGACCGGGTCGGTTCCATGACGGGCGTGTACTCGATGGCCATCGCCCTCGGCACCGCCGCCGCGGCGGCGGTCACCGTGCCCATGACCGAGGCGCTGGGGGGCGGCTGGCAGACGGGACTGACCGTCTGGGCGTTCCTCGCGGCGGCCGCGGTGGTGCCCTGGATCCCGCTGGTACGGGATCGGGGCGCGGGCGGACCGAGGCCCGGGGCCCACACCGCGCGCGGGACGTCCCCCACGGGGCACGGGGTCCGGGGCGCCAGCGGAGCAGGGCCGGAGGCGCACCCCGCGCGCGGGACGTCCGCCACGGGACGGGAGACCGGCGCCCTGCGCATCACCCGGAGCCGTACCGCCTGGGCGCTCGCGGTGTTCTTCGGGCTGCAGGCGACCGCCGCCTACATCACCATGGGCTGGATGGCCCAGATCTTCCGGGACGCCGGCGTCCCGGCCGGCACCGCGGGACTGCTGCTCGCCGTGACCATGGCCATGGGCGTGCCCCTCGCCTTCGTCATCCCGCGCGTGGCCACGCGCCTGCCCCACCAGGGGCCGATCGTGCTCGCCCTCGGCGGCTGCGGACTCCTCGGCTACGCGGGCCTGTACCTCGCACCCGCCGACGGAGCCTGGATCTGGGCCGTACTGCTCGGCATCGCCAACTGCGCCTTCCCACTGGCCCTCACGATGGTCGGGATGCGGGCCAGGACGGGCGCGGGCGTCGCCCAGCTGTCGGCCTTCGCCCAGAGCACCGGCTATCTCATCTCCATCCCCGGGCCGCTCCTCGTAGGTGTCCTCTACCAGCACAGCGGCGGCTGGGGACTGCCGCTCGCGCTGATGGCCGGCCTGATGCTGCCGCAGATGGTCGTCGGGGTACTCGCGGGGCGTGACCGCACGGTGGAGGACGAGGCCGCGGCCCGCTGACCCCACCCCACCGGGTGCGCGCACCCCGCAGGGAGCAGTCGGGGGGACAGGTGCGAGACTGGCCGTATGCCAGTGCTCGATCCGAACCCCCAGAACGGCCAGAAGAAGATGCTGCTCGTCTTCGGCTCGTTCTTCGCCATCTTCGTGATCATCGCCGTCATCGCGACGATCGCCTCACCGTGACGGCCTTGGGTGGGGGTAGCCCCACCATCCCCTAGGGGGTGAGTCTCAGGGTCAAGTGGGTGGATCACCGGATGGGTTGAGGGCCGCGGGTTCCGTAACTTCGTGGTGTGGCCGCGAGACGCGGGCCACAGACGGCTCGTAGACCCACGGAGGCACCATGTCGGCCCGCACGCACTCCCGGCCCCTCTCGCCGACCAGGCGTGACGTCGACATACGGCTGCCCTGGTGGGCCCTGGCCCTGCCGACGATCGCGTTCGTCGCGCTGCTCCTCCTGATGCTGAACCCGACCGACGCGCAGGCCGCGAGCGGCGACCCGATGATCGCCCACCTCCTTGAGCGAGCCCGGGAGCTGGTGACGCGCTGAGCACCGTGGAGACCCCATTCCCACCTGCGGAGCCGCCCGTCAACTCCCTGCGCCTGATGGCGTGTTTCATGCGAAGCTGGATGCCATGAGCGTCGCAGAACCCCGCAGGATCGTCCTCTTCCGGCATGCGAAGGCCGACTGGCCCCAGGTGACTGATCACGAGCGGCCGCTCGCTGACCGGGGCCGCAAGGACGCCGCTGTCGCCGGACGCAGGCTGGCCGACACCGGCATCCCCTTCGGCCTGGCCCTCTGCTCCACCGCCACCCGGACCCGCGAGACCTGGAAACTGGCGGTCCAGGAACTCCCGCAACGGCCGAAGACCGTCTATGAGGAGCGGATCTACGAAGCCTCACCGGGCGAACTCATCGCCCTGCTCAACGAAACCCCGGACGACATCCAGAACGTGGTCCTGATCGGCCACAACCCAGGAGTGCAGGCACTCACCGACATCCTGGCCGAAGAGTCCGAGAGCGACTCACGCACCAGGCTCACCCGTCGGGGCTTCCCCGCGGCTGCCTTCGCGACCCTGTCCTTCACAGGCTCCTGGAAGGGCCTGGAGCCGAAGACGGCGACACTGCTCGACTTCTGGGCACCGACCGAGTAGCACCAGGGCCTGGTGCCGACCGGCGGCACCAGGCCTGCCACCCGCAGCCGGCGGCGTCCACTCACCTCCACCCACGAGTCGCCGCCCCGCACAACACCCCGAGAACTACTCCTGGGTGTCCGCCGCCTCGACCTCTTCCCGGGTGACACCCAGCAGATACAACACGGTGTCCAGGAAGGGGAAGTTCACCGCGGTGTGCGCGGCCTCCCGCACGACCGGCTTGGCGTTGAACGCGACACCGAGCCCCGCCGCGTTCAGCATGTCCAGGTCGTTCGCCCCGTCGCCGATCGCCACGGTCTGATCCAGCGGCACCCCCGCCTCCGCCGCGAACCGCCGCAGCAGCCGAGCCTTGCCCGCCCGGTCCACGATCTCGCCGACGACCTTGCCCGTCAGCTTCCCGTCGACGATCTCCAACGTGTTGGCCTGGGCGAAGTCCAGCCCGAGCCGCTCCTTCAGATCGTCGGTGACCTGGGTGAACCCACCCGAGACGACACCCACCTCGAAGCCGAGCCGCTTCAGCGTACGGATCAGCGTGCGCGCACCCGGGGTGAGCCGGACCTCGCTGCGCACCTTGTCCACGACCGACGCGTCGAGCCCCTTCAGCAGCGCCACCCGCGCGTGCAGCGACTGCTCGAAGTCCAGCTCCCCGCGCATCGCGGCGGCGGTCACTTCGGCGACCTCGTCCTCACAGCCCGCGTGCGCGGCGAAGAGCTCGATCACCTCGTCCTGGATGAGCGTGGAGTCCACGTCCATGACGACCAGCCGCTGTGCCCGCCGGTGCAGCCCCGCCGCGACGACCGCGACATCGACACCGAGTGCCGCCGCGTCGGTGACCAGGGCGGTGCGCAGCTGCTCGGTCGCGACACCGGAGACGGCGAACTCGACCGCCGTCACGGGGTACTTGGCGAGCCGGAAGATACGGTCGATGTTGCCGCCGGTCCTGGTGATCCGCGCGGCGATCGCGGCCGTCGACTCGGCGGTCAGCGGATGCCCGAGCACGGTGACGAGGGAACGTCCGAGCCCACGCGGCCGGTTGTCACCGAGCCCGGAGATGATCTCCGCCTGCATCTTCATGGACTCCGCCCAGCTGTGGACGGTGGCCCGCAGATCGCCTTCGAGCCCGGCAGGCGGCTGCGTCACGAGCGCGCACAGCACCATGCGGCCACGCGTGACGACCTGCTCGATGTCGACCACGTCAACGGAGTAGGCGGCAAGTGTGTCGAACAGACCGGCGGTGATGCCCGGCCTGTCCTTGCCGAAGATTTTGACGAGAAGGGTGGGTACGTCAGCGGTCTGCGTAGCGTTCATGGTGTTTCCACCGTATCCGGCACCCAGTGCCTTCCGCGCACGCGGTCCGACTGACGGACAGGGAACAGTACGTTTCGCGGGGATGGCGAGCAGCTTACGCGCAGGTCAGCGCCGCCCCTTGGGCGTACCGGGCGGTGGCGGTGGGGGCGGGGGCGGGGGCGGGGGCGGGGGCGGAGGCGGCGGGGGAGGCGTCCGCTTCTGGGGCTCGGACCCCGATGCCCCACCCCTGCGCCATCCGGTCCGCCGCGGCGGCGGGGAGAGGGGCCTGGCCATGGTCGGCAGCCCGTACAGGTTCTCGGGCGGCGACTCGTCGTCCCCCGAACCCCCACCATCGTCCGAGCCCTGCTGCTCACCTCTCGCCCCGCCGGAACCGGTCCACTCGGGTGCGCTGCTCCCATCGGGCGACCGCGCCCCCGTACGCGGGGCGTCGGGTACCCACCCGCCCTGGTACGGCTGTCGACCGTCAGGGCCCCAACCGCTCTCCCACGACGGCTCGACTCCCGACCCTGCCCCCCGCCCGCCCTCATAGGGCTGCCCCCACTCGGCCGGTCGCGCGTCCTCGGGTTCCGCGCGCCCCTCTGGCAGCCGTAGGTACGGATTGGTGTCACGGTTCGGCGGCCGATAGGGCTCCCCGGGAGCGTACGGACCGGGGTGCGCCCCGGCGCCACCGACCTGCTCCGGCCGAACGCCGTACCGCCCTTCCTCGGCCGCCCCGCCCGGCATCCCGTCGGTTCCCCCCGCCCCCTGCGCACCGGCCCCCGAACCTGACACTCCGCCCGCTACCACCGGTCCGGGCGCTCCGCCCGCAGAGCCTGCGTTCCAGCCCGTGTCCACCGGTCGAGGCGCCCCCTGCACAGAACCTGGCCCCCAGCCTGTTTCCGCCGGGCCAGGCGCTCCGCCCGCGGAGCCTGGCCCCTGACCTGTTGCGTCCGATCCAGGTGCTCCGCCCGCAGAGCTTGCGTCCCAGCCTGTGTCCACCGGTCCAGGTGCCCCCTGCACAGAACCTGGCCCCCAGCCTGTTTCCGCCGGCCCAGGCGCTCCGCCCGCAGAGCCTGGCCCCCAGCCCGCTCCCACCGGCCCGGGCACCCCACCCGCAGGTTCCGGCCCCCAGCCTGCCCCCGTCGGCCCAGGCGCTCCGCCCGCCACCCCCGCTACCCCGCCCGCGATACCCCCCTCTGCCCCACCTGGCCCCGCCGGCCCCGCCCACGCGTCACCCAGTGCCAACGGGACCGCCCGCCAGCCCGCCGCCCCGCTTGCGTACGCCAGTAGCGCGCCCGTCGCTCCCGTGATCGCGCCCCACAGGGCGCCCAGCAGCAGGGCCGCGATCAGTTGCCCGTGCAGTTCGATTCCGGCGCCGAACGCGTCGAAGCCCAGCACCGAGATCGAGGCGTCCACGGACACCTCCGCCAGCCAGGCCAGCAGCGGCAACGCCACCGCCGTCACCGCCCCCAGCCGCAGCGCGCAGCGGCCGGCGAAACGCAGGGCGCCCGGGTCCCGTACGGCGAGCGGCACCCGGCCGTCGACGTCGGCGGGGCCGACCCCGCGGGCCAGCGGTGTGCGTGCCGCCGTCAGGATGCCCGCGAGCAGCATCATCAAGGCCGCCGCGACCCCCAGCAGCCAGACCCGGCTGTCCAGTTCGGCCAGCCGGCCGAGGCTCACCGACTGGTCGTCCGGTGAGCTGAGGAGCCGGTCCAGAGGATCCGGCAGGAAGTTCACCAGCACCCCGGACGCGCTGCCGTCGTACGGGACGAACAGGCCGATCGGGATGCCCAGCCAGACCCCGTTGGGCGCGCCGAGCAGCGCCGCGCCCGCGATGCGCTTGGGGTGGGCGTCGTCGATCGCCGCGTACCCGGCCGCCGCCAGCCCCGCGGCCACCGCCACCAGCGCGACGGTGACGAACGCGGACACCGCCGGACGGACGACGCGGTGCACGGCCTCCCAACCGCGCGGCAGCGGAGTACGGCGGGACGCCAGAAGCGCGATCGTCAGGACCGCGGCCGCCCACACCAGGCCGCCGAGCAGCGTGGGGACGGTGTCGACGGTGAAGCCGACCGCCGCCTTCGCGCCGATCAGATCGCCGACCCGGTCGGGCAGCAGCCCCCCGATGTCACCGACCCCGGGGATCTCGATGCCCCCGCCGCCGCCTCCGCCCGTACCCGGCAGATCATCGAGGCCCAGGCTGCCCCCGTCGATCGTGATGACGTCGTGCCCGGCCCACGCCAGCCCGCCCAGGGCCGCCACGAAGAAGGCGACCATCGTGCCCGCGCGCGCGAGGAGTTCGGACGGGGAGATCACAACTCCCGCCCCGCGCAGGGACCGTAGGAAGAAGAACGACAGAAGCAGCGCCCCCACCAGGCCGACGCCCAGTGGCGCGATCTCGATGGCGGTGGCCGCCTCCGCCCCTTGCAGGCCGAAGGCCGACACATCACCGGACGGCGTGACCGAACCACCAGCCCCAAGCGCCACGACAGCCGCGGTCATCGGCCCCAGCGAGGCCGTGGAGTCCGCCTCCAGCAGATGCAGTCCGAGCGCCGCCGTTCCCGCCATTCCGATCAACGCCCAGCTCACGGCGACGATCGCGGAGAGCGCCACGTCCCCCCACGGCGGCCTACGGTCCCGTTCGGATGTCCCGATGTTCATCGTCGGCCCCCCGATCCGCGCGGCGGCGTCCACCGCGCGTGTCCCCCTCGCGTGGGATTACCACTCTCCGGGCCCGTCTCCACCCCGTCAACGGCGCGTCGCTGTCCGCTTTTACGCCCCGCGCGCAAGGCCCGACTTTCGGTCAGGGGACTGAGCCTGAAATAGTTCCCCACGATGTTCGACATCCCTAGACTCCCCGTGTTGGGGCAGATATTCGGGGGACAACACAGTGGGGCATGGAGTGCCGGAACTCGTACTGGAATTGAACGGACGGACCTGGACGCTCGATTCGTCCAGGCCCTACACCCTCGGACGCGATCCGCAGGGTGACATCGTGCTCGATGACGCCAGGGTCTCCTGGCGGCACGCCACGATCAGCTGGGGCGGCCGGAGCTGGGCCATCGAGGACCACGGCAGCACCAACGGCACCTTCGTGCAGGGGCAGCGCGTCCACCAGATGGAGGTCGGGCCGGGCTCGGCCGTCCATCTCGGCAACGCGACCGACGGCCCGCGGCTGAACCTCTCCAGCGGCGCCGCCTCGGTCGCGACACCGCAGGCGGCACAGGTTCAGCAGCAGCCGTTCGCGGCCCAGGGCGCGGCCCCCGGCTGGGCCCAGCAGCCCCAGCAGCAGGCGCCGGAACAGGGCTGGCCGCGGCCCGAGCCGCAGCAGCACGCCGCCGCGATCCCGCAACAGCAGAGCCCCGGACCGGGCGCGGCAGGCCCGGGCGCGGGGGCGCCGCCGGTCTACGGCGACCGCAGCCCGACCACCTTCCACCAGCTGCTCCTCGGCCGCGTGATGCGCATCGGCCGCGCGCTGGAGAACGACCTGGTCGTCTCCGACCTCCAGGTCTCCCGCCACCACGCCGAGTTCCACGCGACGCCCGACAGCCGCTTCGAGATCCGCGACCTGGGCTCGCACAACGGCACGTACGTCAACGGCATGCCGATCGCCAAGGGCGGCACCGCGCTGCTCGGCCCGAACGACATCGTGGGCGTCGGCCACTCCACCTTCCGCCTGGTCGGCGACCATCTCGAGGAGTTCGTCGACACCGGCGAGATCTCCTTCTCGGCCCGCCATCTGACGGTCACGGTGGACGGCGGCAAGCAGATCCTCAAGGACGTCTCCTTCGGCGTCCCGGAGAAGTCGCTGATCGCGGTCATCGGCCCGTCCGGCTCCGGCAAGTCGACGCTCCTGAAGGCGCTCACCGGCTACCGGCCCGCCAACCAGGGCGACGTCCTCTACGACAACCGCAACCTGTACAAGCAGTTCGCCGAGCTGCGCCAGCGCATCGGTCTGGTCCCGCAGGACGACATCCTGCACAAGGAACTGACCGTCAAGAAGGCCCTCAAGTACGCGGCCAAACTGCGCTTCCCCGCCGACACCACGACGCAGGAGCGCGAGCACCGCATCGACGAGGTGCTGCGCGAGCTGAAGCTCGACATCCACAAGGAGAAGAAGGTCACCTCCCTCTCCGGCGGCCAGCGCAAGCGCGTCTCGGTGGCCCTGGAGCTCCTCACCAAGCCGTCGCTGATCTTCCTGGACGAGCCGACCTCCGGCCTCGACCCGGGCATGGACAGAGATGTCATGCAGCTGCTGCGCGGCCTCGCCGACGACGGCCGTACGGTCCTGGTCGTCACCCACTCGGTGGCCGAACTGGCGCTGTGCGACAAGCTGCTGGTGATGGCGCCGGGCGGTGCGGTGGCGTACTTCGGCCCGCCCGAGGAGGCCCTGAACTTCTTCGGCTACGACAGCTGGGCCGATGTCTTCTCCGCCTTCGAGAACTACCGCGACTACGACTGGGCCGGACGCTGGAAGGGCTCGCAGCACTACCAGATGTACGCCGCGGACATCGACGCCGTCGCCGCACAGTCCGTAGACATGCCACCCGCCCAGGCCATGCGCCCGCCCAAGCCGCAGGGCTGGGGCTCCCAGCTGATGACCCTGATCCGGCGGTACACGGCGGTCATCGTCTCCGACAAGGGCTTCCTGGCGCTGACGGTGATCCTGCCGGCCGTCCTCGGCGCGGTCAGCCTGCTCATCGACCCGGACAACAGCCTCCTGCCCAACCCCCCGCGCAAGAACGGCACCATCGTGCCCAACGGCACCGCCACCACGGTGCTCCTGATCCTCGCGGTCGGTGCCTGCTTCGCCGGCGCCGCGAACTCGGTCCGCGAGCTGATCAAGGAACGGGTCATCTACGAACGGGAGCGCGCGACCGGTCTGTCACGCTCCGCGTATCTGATGTCCAAGGTGATCGTCCTCGGCCTCATCACGGTCCTGCAGGGCCTCATGGTCGGCGCGATCGGCTTCTCCAGCCGGACGATCCCGGACGAGGGCGTGATCTTCGGCAAGCTCGTGCTGCTCGAGCTCTCCATCCCGATCATGGCGCTCGGCTTCTCCTCGATGATGTTCGGCCTGGTCATCTCGTCGCTGGTGAAGACCTCCGAGAAGACCATGCCGCTGCTCGTCATGTTCGCGATCATCCAGGTCGTGTTCACCGGCTGCCTGTTCATCCTGCACGGCAGCATGGGCGTCAACGAGTTCTCGTATCTGATGCCGTCCCGCTGGGCGGTCGCCGCGGCAGGCGCCACGCTGGACTTCAACAAGATCAGCCCGAACGTCGACGACCCTTCCAACACGGACCCCCTCTGGGACCACACGGCCGCCGCCTGGGGCATGGACATGGTCGCCCTGATCGCCCTCGGCGTGATCTGCGGCTTCTTCGTGGCCCGCTTCCTGCGCCGCCACGAGCCCGAGGTCATGCGCAAGTGACCACGGCCGTACGACGGTGAAGGGCGGCACCCCGGTGGGGGTGCCGCCCTTTCGCCCTGTACGAGTTCGCCTGTACGAGTTCGCCTGTACGAGTCAGAGGTCCGCGCAGGCCTCAGTACGCGCCGTTGACGTTGTCGATCGAGCCGTACCTGTCGGCCGCGTAGTTGGCGGCGGCCGTGATGTTGGCGACCGGGTCGTAGATGTTCGTCGAGGTGCCGGAGACGTGGTACGCGTTGAAGGTCGGCTGGATGACCTGGAGCAGACCGATCGACGGGGTGCCGTTCTGGGCGTTGATGTCCCAGCCGTTCACGGCGTTCGGATTGCCCGTCGACTCCCGCATGATGTTGCGGTACAGGCCGTTGTAGGAGCCCGGGATGCCCTTGCGGCCCATGATGTCGAGGGCCTCGCGGATCCAGCCGTCGAGGTTGTTCGCGTACGTCTTCTTGGCGGCCTTCCTGAGCGCGGCACGCTTGGCGGACCGGCTCGCGGCCTCCCTCGCCTTGCGCTCCTTGGCCGCCTTCGCCGCTGCCTTCTTCTTCGCTGCCTTCTTTGCCGCTGCCTTCTTGGCGGCGGCCTTCTTCGCCGCGGCCTTCTTCGCGGCAGCGGCGTCGGCCGCCTTCTTCTTCGCGGCGGCGGCCTCGGCCTTCACGGTCGCGCCGGCCAGCTGGTCGGTGATGCTCGCCTTGACGTCCCTGACCTGCTCCTGGCTGAACACCACGGGAGCGGTGGTGACGGCCTCGGAGGCGGGCCGGGTGTCGCCGCTCGGTACGAGGGTGAACGCGAGGGCGGCGGCGCTGAGCGTGGCGGCACCGGCGATCGCGAGCTTGCGGGTCCTGGCCGACGTACGACGACGGCCAGAAGTGGCGGTGTTCTCGGGCATGGCGGATGGACCTCTTCGAATAGCGCGGAGGTCGCTCGATGTCCGGGGACAGGGGTGCTTCCGGCACAAACGCCGCGGGCGGAACCCGCGGCGCTGAGCGACGGCTGCCATTCTTAGCGGCCGCAAAATAATGTGGCAAAGGTGTGACGTACTACGAGGGGTAGTGGATCCGGGAAGGGCAAAATAGGACAGATCGGAGCGTCTTTCCCGCTCACCTAGTGGATGTTTGTCTCCTATACCCCCTAGTAAGTGATGCGCGCCCTATGTTCGGGGTCACACGCGCCGCCCCTTCGCCTCACTGCTGGTTGCGAGAGCAATGCTCAGCGTGAGGCGCCGTTGCGCGCCTCGGCAGGAAGGAGGAGGTGCACGTCCCCGAACTCGTGCCACAGATACCGCTCACGCAGCGCCTCCTCGTACCCCCGGTCGATCGCCGCCCGCCCCGCGACCGCCTCCAGCATCAGCAGATGCGAGGCCTCCGGCTCGTGCAGCCCCGTCAGCAGCCCGTCGACGACCCGTACCCCGCGCTCGGGCGTCACCACCAGGTCCGTCCAGCCGCCGGCCGCCCGGACCACACCCGCCGGCCCGGCCGCCGACTCCACGGCCCGCACCGCCGTCGTACCGACCGCCACGACCCGCCCACCCCCGGCCCGCACGGCGTTGATCAGCCGCGCCGAGGCCTCCGGCACCGCGAACCGCTCCGGATACGGCGGCTCGTGCGCCTCCGCGGACGCGACCCCGGTGTGCAGCCTGACGGGCGCGAACTGCACACCCCGGCTCACCAGCTCCGCCACCAGCCGCGCGGTGAAGGGCCGCGCGGCACTCGGCATCTCCGCGCTGCCCGCCCCGTCGCGGGACGGCAGCGCGAACACCGTCTGATACACGGACAACGGCTGATCGCGTTCCGTGTACGAGTACCGGATGGGCCGCCCGTGCTCCCGCAGAAGCGACAGCACCTGCCCGTCCACCCGCGCCCACCACAGCCGGGGGCCACGCAAGCTCAGCGGCTCCTCCAGGACCAGCTCCGAGCCCCCGGGCAACCGCACCGCCGTCCCCGCGGCCCCGCCCGCACGCACGCGCGTGGTGCCCGTCCCGTCGGGGTCCCGCAGCTCGACGGCCCATCGCCCGTCGTCCCCGAGCGTCGAGAAATGCACCACCACGCGCGCGTACCCGACCCATCCGTCCAGAGCGGCGGCCAGCGTCGACGACGTGTTGACGACCAGCAGATCCCCCGCCCGCAGCAGCCGGGGCAACTCCGAGAAGGCGTGATGCGTCACCGCCGTCCCCCGCGACACCAGCAGCCTCACGGCGTCCCGGTCCAGCCCCGGCCCCCGCTGCTCGGCGGGCACTCGCGCCGACAGCTCCTCCGGCACCCGCACGGCCAGCGTCATCGCCCCTCCACCAGGGACGGCGCCGAGTACCGCCCGCTCGCCGGCCGCTCGTCCAGCAGCCGCAGAAACGCGGGTACGACACTGTCGGGCGCCGGCCGCGGCTCGGCGTCGTCGGGTACGGCCGCCGCGTACAGCTCCGTCCCCATGTCACCGGGATCGACCGCCCAGACCCGCAGGCCCGGCTCCTCCTCCGCGAGCACCGCCGCCAGCTGGTCGAGGGCCGCCTTGGACGCCCCGTAGCCGCCCCAGGTCTCGTACGCCTCGGCCGCCGCGTCCGAACTCACGGCGATCACCGCCCCGGCCGCAGCATCCCTGAGCAGCGGCAACGCCTCCTGAACCAGCCCCAGCGCGGCCACCACGTTCACCTCGAGCGCCCGCCGCAGCCCCTCCAGGGGCAGCCCTTCCAGCCGTACGAGCGGTTCGGCGCCCAACGCGCTCGCGTTGCTCACCAGGAGATCGAGGCCACCCAGCTTCCGCGCGGCCGACACCAGCCCGGCGCGGTGACCGGCGTCCGTGACATCCCCGGCAAGGGCCTCCACCCGCCCTCCGTACGCACCGAGCGCCTCCGCGGTTGCGTGCAGCACCTCCGGGGTCCTGGCGTCCAGTACGAGATCCCAGCCCCGTTGCGCGAGTGCCGAGGCCAGCGCCCGCCCCAGCCCCTTGGAGGCCCCCGTGATGATCGCTACCGGCATGACAACCTGTCCCCTCGTCCCCGGCTGCCGAAGTGGCAGCACACCCAACGTAGGAACGGACCCCTCCCGGCCGCCTCGTCCAAGGGCCGCAATACGGCAGGGCCCTTCGCCCTAGGCCCTTCGTCGCAGGCGGGGCCGCCACAGGTCGGATACGCACTGTCACACCCCGCCGGTACCGTGAGGACATGAGTCAAGGACCCCGGTCCGGCCTGGCCGCGGTGAGCGCCGCGCTGCTGGCCATGAGCAGGCACCTGGAGGTGCGCGACGTCCTCAAGACGATCGTCGCCTCCGCCAGAGAGCTGCTCGACGCGCAGTACGCGGCGCTGGGCGTCCCGGACGACCACGGCGGCTTCGCCCAGTTCGTGGTCGACGGCGTCAGTGACGCCCAGTGGAAGGCCATCGGCCCGCTCCCGCGCCAGCACGGCATCCTCGCCGCGATGCTGCACGAGGCCCGCCCCGAGCGCCTGGCCGACGTCCGCGAGGACCCGCGCTTCGAGGGCTGGCCCTCCGCCCACCCCGACATGTCCGACTTCCTCGGCCTGCCGATCCGGGACGGCGAGGAGGTACTGGGCGCACTGTTCCTGGCCAACAAGAACTGCGTGAAGACCTCCGGGGACTGCGGCTTCACCGAGGACGACGAGGAACTCCTCTCCATCCTGGCCCAGCACGCGGCGATAGCACTGACCAACGCCCGCCTCTACGAACGCAGCCGCGAACTGACCATCGTCGAGGAACGCTCCCGGCTCGCCCACGAACTGCACGACGCGGTCAGCCAGAAACTGTTCTCCCTGCGCCTGACCGCCCAGGCCGCCACCACCCTGGTGGACCGCGACCCCGCCCGCGCCAAGGACGAGCTGCAGCAGGTGGCCGTCCTCGCGGCGGAGGCGGCCGACGAACTGCGCGCGGCGGTCGTGGAGCTGCGTCCCACAGGCCTGGACGAGGACGGCCTGATCGCCACCCTCCGCACCCACGTCCAGGTCCTCGACCGCGCGCACTCCGCGCGAGTGACCTTCGACAGCCGCGGGGTCCGCGCCCTGCCGGCGGCCCAGGAGGAGGCGCTGCTCAGGGTCGCCCAGGAGGCCCTGCACAACGCCCTGCGGCACTCCGGGGCCGCCCTGGTGGAGGTGACCCTGACGAAGCGAGGCCCGGGCGCCGTCCTGCGCGTCACCGACGACGGCAGCGGCTTCGACCCGACGGCGGTCCGCAGCGCCGGACGCCACCTGGGACTGGTCTCCATGCGGGACCGGGCGAGCGGCGCCGGCGGCAGCCTGGACGTGGAATCGGCGCCCGGAAAGGGCACCACGATCGAGATGGAGGTCCCCGGTGGCTGACGCAATCAGGGTGCTGCTGGTCGACGACCACCAGGTGGTCCGCCGGGGCCTGCGCACGTTCCTCGAAGTACAGGACGACATCGAGGTCGTGGGCGAGGCGTCGGACGGCGCCGAGGGAGTCGACCGCGCGCAGGAACTGAAACCCGACATCGTCCTCATGGACGTCAAGATGCCGGGGATGGACGGCGTCGAGGCGCTGCGCAGACTCCGTGAACTCGACAACCCCGCGCGCGTGCTGATCGTCACGAGCTTCACCGAGCAGCGCACGGTGATCCCGGCCCTCCGCGCGGGCGCCGCGGGCTACGTCTACAAGGACATCGACCCGGACGCCCTCGCCGGTGCCATCCGCTCGGTCCACGCCGGACACATCCTGCTCCAGCCCGAGGTCGCCGACGCGCTGCTGACCCAGGAGGAGACCCACTCGGGCCAGAGGAGGGGCGGCTCACTCACCGAGCGGGAAAGGGAGGTGCTGACCCTGATCGCGGACGGCCGTTCGAACCGGGAGATAGCCCGCGCCCTGGTGCTGTCCGAGAAGACGGTCAAGACGCATGTCTCGAACATCCTGATGAAACTCGACCTGGCGGACCGCACCCAGGCGGCGTTGTGGGCGGTACGTCACGGTGTGACCTGATGACCGGCAACTCGGAACGTTCCCTTCCGGGCTGAGATTCATACCGTCGTGGGAATGTCCCCCAGATGGCGCATCCTTCGTGGATCTCCGGCGTTCTTCAGTGCGTGCCGCGGCGACCTGCCGCGGTGAACGCAAAGGGAGGGCTCAGACATGAAGAACCTGAAGAAGGCCGCCGCCGTGACGATGGTGGCGGGCAGCCTGGTCGCCGCCGGCGCCGGTTTCGCCTCCGCCACGGAGGGCGCGCACGCGGGCGGCCAGGCCGTCGGCTCGCCGGGCGTCGCCTCGGGCAACCTCATCCAGGCCCCGGTGCACGTCCCGGTGAACGTGGTGGGCAACAGCGTCAACGTCATCGGCGCACTGAACCCCGCCTTCGGCAACCTCGGCCTCAACCACTGAGGTCCTGACCTCCGGCCTCCTGGGCACGCCCGGGAGGCCGGTCACCCCCCCAGCCCGTCCGGCGTTTGAGGACGAGGCCGTTCAGGCCGAAGCGAGGGCCTGGGGGCGGCAGCCCCCAGCAACGCCCACACCAGCAGACCCGCACCGCACAACAAACCTCACCGCACCCCCCGCTCCACCACAACGGAGTTGTACGCCGCGACCTGCGCCCGCCGAGCCGTCCGCTCCACCGGCCGCAACGCCTCCGCCCGCGCCGCGATCTCCGACGCGCTCACCGCCCCGCCGGGCCCGTTCTCCGACGCCACCGAGACCAGCAGCCCCACGCGTTGCGCCAACTCCAGCACCCGTACCGCCCGTGGCGGATACCCCGGTGCCAACACCTCGCGCCCCCGCTCCGCACGCGCCCGGTACGCGTCGATCGCCGCCTCCGCTACCGGCCCCGACCCGGCGAGGTCCAGCCGGGACAACAGCGCCGTCGCGTCCCGCAGTGCCTCCGCGAGCTCCCGCTCGGCCTCCCCGAGGGACGGCACATCGGCGGGCGGCGCCTCCCGTACCGGCAGACAGTGCCAGACGACCTCGACGTGCACGTCCCCGGCCGGCCCGGCCTCGTACACCTCAGGCACCAGCCCCAACGCGGCGCCCTCGCAGATCACCGCCTCCTCCGCCTCCAGCGCCCTCGTGTTGAACTCGGGGGGACCACTCAGCCCGAGCGGATGCCCGGGGGCGGGCAGGGCGATCCGCAGCCCGGACGCGCCGAGCGCCCGCAGCCGACCCAGCGCGAGCGTGAGACCGACGGGCGCCGACTCACCGGGCAGCCCCTCGACCCGGTGCACCGCGTCCTCCCCGATGACGGCCGTCACCGCGTCGTCCGGCGAAACAAGTCCGGCCAATAGGGCATTTCCCCATGCGGCCAGTCGTCCTGAGCGTGGTTCCGAGAGCATGCCCCCACCCTAAGGACCGACCGAGGGGCGGGACCGGCCGACCGGTGGCGTAGATTTCGTGGGGGGCTGCGCCCACGGGCGCACACGATTCGCGAGACTGGCCGACACTGCATTGGGAGACAACCCGCTCATGAGCGATGTTCTGGAGCTGGAGGACGTATCCGTGGTCCGCGAGGGCCGGGCTCTGGTGGACCAGGTCTCCTGGTCGGTCAAGGAGGGCGAGCGCTGGGTCATCCTCGGCCCGAACGGCGCCGGCAAGACCACCCTCCTCAACCTCGCTTCCAGCTACCTCTTCCCCAGCCAGGGCACCGCCACCATCCTCGGCGAGACCCTCGGAAGGGTCGACGTCTTCGAGCTGCGCCCGCGCATCGGCATGGCCGGCATCGCCATGTCGGACAAGCTGCCCAGGCGTCAGACGGTGCTCCAGACGGTCCTGACCGCCGCGTACGGCATGACGGCCGGCTGGCAGGAGGAGTACGAGGACATCGACGAGCAGCGCGCCCGCGCCTTCCTCGACCGCCTCGGCATGAGCGACTACCTCGACCGCCGCTTCGGCACCCTCTCCGAGGGCGAACGCAAGCGGACCCTGATCGCGCGCGCCCTGATGACCGACCCCGAGCTGCTGCTCCTCGACGAGCCCGCCGCCGGCCTCGACCTCGGCGGCCGCGAGGACCTCGTACGCCGTCTCGGCCGTCTCGCCCGCGACCCGATCGCCCCCTCCATGATCATGGTCACGCACCATGTCGAGGAGATCGCCCCGGGCTTCACCCACGTGCTGATGATCCGCCAGGGCAAGGTGCTCGCCGCCGGCCCCCTGGAGCTCGAACTCACCTCCCGCAACCTGTCGTTGTGCTTCGGCCTGCCCCTCGTCGTCGAGCAGGTCGGCGAACGGTGGACCGCGCAGGGCCTCTCGATGTCCTGAGACCACACGAACCACCTTGTGAAACGACTGGAACAACTGGAAGAAGCCTGTGCCAAGTTGATCGGCGCACTGTCGGTGACCAGGCCCGCGGACCTACCATGACGATGTGAACGACATCGACGCATGGGTGTGGTGGCTCGTCGGCGCGGTGGCGCTGGGTATCCCGCTCGTCGTGACCGCGATGCCGGAACTCGGCATGCTCGCGGCCGGCGCGCTGGCCGCCGCCGGCGCGGCGGGACTCGGCGCCGGGGTCGTCGTCCAAGTGCTCGTGTTCGCCGTCGTGTCGACCGCGCTCATCGCCGTCGTACGGCCCATCGCGACCCGGCAACGCGCCGACCGGCCCCGACTCCTGTCCGGGATCGACGCGTTGAAGGGCAAACAGGCCGTCGTCCTGGAACGCGTCGACGGTTCCGGTGGCCGGATCAAGCTCGCCGGAGAGGTCTGGTCGGCCCGTTCCCTGGACGCCCAACTCGCTTACGAGGTAGGCCAGGAGGTGGACGTCGTCGAGATCGAGGGGGCCACGGCGATCGTCATGTGACCTCGCACGACGCAAGTGAACGGAACGTCCACGGGGCAGCCGACGGTCTGTCACACTCGTCCAGCAAGATCTTCACAAGCAAGATCTTCAACAGGCATACGATCTTTCCGTAAGCGCCAAGGCGGAGAAGGGTACGGGGAGCCACGATGGAACCCATCATCATCGTCCTGATCATTCTGGTGGTGTTGGTCTTCATCGCCCTGATCAAGACCATCCAGGTCATTCCACAGGCGAGCGCCGCCATCGTGGAGCGGTTCGGCCGCTACACGCGGACACTCAACGCGGGCCTGAACATCGTCGTCCCGTTCATAGACACCATCCGCAACCGCATCGACCTCCGCGAGCAGGTCGTGCCGTTCCCGCCGCAGCCGGTGATCACCCAGGACAACCTGGTCGTCAACATCGACACCGTCATCTACTACCAGGTGACGGACGCGCGGGCGGCGACGTACGAGGTCGCCAGCTACATCCAGGCCATCGAGCAGCTCACCGTCACCACGCTCCGCAACATCATCGGTGGCATGGACCTGGAGCGGACCCTGACCTCCCGCGAGGAGATCAACGCGGCACTGCGCGGAGTCCTCGACGAGGCCACCGGCAAGTGGGGCATCCGCGTCAACCGCGTCGAGCTGAAGGCGATCGAGCCGCCGACCTCCATCCAGGACTCGATGGAGAAGCAGATGCGCGCCGACCGTGACAAGCGCGCCGCGATCCTCACCGCCGAAGGTATCCGCCAGTCCCAGATCCTCACGGCGGAAGGTGAGAAGCAGTCCGCGATCCTGCGCGCCGAAGGTGAGGCCAAGGCCGCCGCCCTGCGCGCCGAGGGCGAGGCCCAGGCCGTCCGTACGGTCTTCGAGGCCATCCACGCCGGCGACCCGGACCAGAAGCTCCTCTCCTACCAGTACCTCCAGATGCTCCCGAAGATCGCCGAGGGCGACGCCAACAAGCTCTGGATCGTCCCCAGCGAAATCGGCGACGCCCTCAAGGGCCTCTCCGGTGCCATGGGCAACTTCGGCAACCTGGGCGGCGGTTCGGGCGGCGGAGGCAACGGGGGAGGCGGCGGCGCGGAACGCCGAGAGAAGCCGTCCATCACCGACTGACATACGACTGCCCCCCGCGCCCCCCTAGGGGCGCGGGGAACTGCGCGACAAGCCACAAACAACCCGCAGCGAACGAACAACCAGCGGACCTGAACAAGCCATACCCGCACAAACCTACGCAGCCGGCTGAGCCAACCACTCCGGCAGCGCCTCGAAGTCGTCCTGCCCCAGAGCCAAAAGCATCGCATCGGCAGGCGACGGCTCGAACGGCAGCCGCAACAGCGGCATCCCCGCCTGCTCCGGAGTCCGCGCCGCCTTGCGGTGGTTGTCCTCCGCACACGACGCGACGGTGTTCAGCCAGGAGTCCTGCCCGCCCTGCGCCCGCGGCACCACGTGGTCCACGGTCGTCGCCCGCCGACCGCAGTACGCGCACCTGTGCCGGTCCCGGACCAGTACTCCGCGCCTCGACCACGGTGCTTGTCTTCGAAACGGCACCCGGACGTAGCGGCAGAGCCTGATCACCCGTGGCGCGGGTATGTCGACAGCGGCTCCCCGCATACGGATCTCGGGGTGGGCCTGCTCGACAACAGCCTTGTCCTGCAGCACCAGAACGACGGCTCGGTTCAACGTCACCGTCGACAGCGGCTCGAAGCTCGCGTTCAGCACCAGCGTGTCTCGCATCCAGCCCACCTCCTATGCTCACCGGCCCACCCCCTGGCGGGCTTGGATCAACTCTGGCCGGGCACGCCGAGATGGACAACGCAATAAAAAATGCCCGCCTCTGATCACTTCCATGACCAGAGGCGGGCAAACGTTCAATGAACGTCAGTCTTCAGCGGGAACCTCGTACTCGGCGACGAGTTGGGCCCGTGCGAGCGTGTGGAACCGCAGGTTGAAACCGACGACCGCGGGCGACGCGTCCGCGTCCGGACCCAACTTCTCCTGGTCCACGGCGTACACCGTGAACACGTACCGGTGCGGACCGTCCCCGGCCGGCGGCGCCGCACCGCCGAAGTCCTTCGTGCCGTAGTCGTTGCGCGCCTGGACCACGCCCTCGGGCAGCCCCTCGAACTTGCCGCTGCCCGCACCCGTCGGCAACTCGGTCACCGAAGCGGGGATGTCGAACGCGACCCAGTGCCAGAACCCGCTGCCCGTAGGCGCGTCAGGGTCGTAGCAGGTCACGGCGAAGCTCTTGGTCTCCGGCGGGAACCCCTCCCACCGCAGCTGCGGTGAGGTGTTGCCGGACGCGTAGACCTGAGCGCCCTTGAGGGTCGAACCGGCCTCGACATCCTCACTCGTGACCGTGAACGACGGCACGGGCGGATGGAAGTCGTGCGGCAGCGGCGGCCTCTTGAGTTCGGTCACCTCGGTACCTCCTGGTGGGATCGGTTGTCCTTGCGGCCTTCTCCGGCGACTAGAACCAGTTGCGCTTGCTGCCGACCTCGGCCAGCCACTGATTCAGGTACGCGGCCCAGTCGGTCCCCTGGTAGTCGTGCAGCCCCACCTGGAACGAGCGGAAGGTGTCACTGCCCTCGCTGAACAGCCCCGGCTTCTTGTCCATCTCCAGCACGACGTCCATCGAGTGCTCGTCGGCGACGAAGGTCAACTCGACCTGGTTCAGGCCCCGGTACTGCGTCGGCGGGAAGAACTCGATCTCCTGGTAGAAGGGGAGCTTCTGCCGGGTACCGCGGACGTGCCCGCGCTCCATGTCCGCGTTCTTGAAGCGGAAGCCCAACTGGATGAAGGCGTCCAGGATCGCCTTCTGCGCGGGCAACGGGTGCACGTTGATCGGGTCCAGGTCACCGGAGTCGATGGCACGGGCGATCGCCAGCTCCGTGGTCACGCCGATGTGCATCCCCCGCAGCGGCTGGCCGTCGATCGTCGTGATCGGCGTCTCCCAGGGGATCTCCAGCCCGAACGGCACGACGTGCACGGCACCGGCCTGAACCTCGAAGGCGCCGCCCAGCCGTACCTTCGTGAACTCGACGTCCTGCTTGTACTCCTGGTCGCCGCCCTCGACCTCGACCTTGGCCTGAAGCCCGACGGACAGTCCTTCGATCTGCTGGTTGACGGAACCGCCCTGGATTCGTACCTCACCCTGGACCACACCACCCGGAACGACGTTGACCTCCGTCAACACCGTCTCGACCGAGGCCCCGCCGGCACCCAGGCTCGCGAGCAGCTTCTTGAACGCCATGTCTCTCCTTCTCCAGCGATCCCTAGCGATCCCTTGATCCTTAGAAACGCGATCCGGCCGTGGCCGGTTCCGCTCTCACCCTGGCAAGGCGGAGGCATCCTGGCCACCCCGTTCACCCGGACACGCCTGCACTACGCTCGGACGGCATGATCGCGCCCGCTGACCGTACGCCCCTCCCCAGGGACTTCTTCGACCGGCCGGTCCTGGAGGTCGCCCCGGATCTCCTGGGCCGAATCCTCGTACGCACGTCCCCGGAAGGTCCGATCGAACTGCGCCTCACAGAGGTGGAGGCGTACGACGGCCCGAACGACCCCGGCTCCCACGCCTATCGGGGCCCCACGGCCCGCAACAGCGTGATGTTCGGTCCGCCCGGTCATGTGTACGTCTACTTCACCTACGGCATGTGGCACTGCATGAACCTGGTGTGCGGCCCCGAGGGCACGGCGAGCGGGGTCCTGCTCCGCGCCGGCGAGATCATCGAGGGTGCCGACCTCGCCCGCAAACGTCGAATTTCGGCCCGAAACGGCAACGAACTGGCCAAAGGACCGGCCCGCCTGGCCACGGCCCTGGGAGTGGACAGAGCACTCGACGGTACGGACGCCTGCGCACCCGGGGCCGCGCCGATCACGATCCTGACGGGCACCCCCGTTGGCCCGGGCCAGGTGAGCAGCGGTCCGCGCACCGGCGTGGCCGGCGACGGAGGCGTCCACCCCTGGCGCTTCTGGATCACCAACGACCCTACGGTGAGCCCGTATCGGGCCCATGCGCCCCGTCGTCGCTCAACTTGACGTGCCCTTGGGGGGTCCGTAATGTAGTCCGAGCCGCTTGAACCGGGTACGGCGATCGCCTGCAGCCGGAAGTGGCCAACCCACTACCTACGACTCCCTTTCCGCGGGGGCAATTTCGGCGTGCCTGCATGCTGAATTGCGAACGCGAGGAACTCGATTATGAGTTGCCGAGGGAATCGGCTAACGTAGTGAATGTCGAAAGGCCGACAGGCGAAAGCCGAAAAGCCCGAGACGAGCCAGCCGACAGGGAATCGGATCAGAAAATGATCTGATAGAGTCGGAAACGCAAGACAGCAAGACCGAAGGGAAAAGCCCGGAGGAAAGCCCGAGAGGGTGAGTACGAAGGAAGCGTCCGTTCCTTG
>NZ_JBEYVP010000053.1:0-67302 GCF_040644035.1 Streptomyces sp. NPDC047042
GTTGATAGGCCAGATCTGGAAGCCCGGTAACGGGTGGAGGTGACTGGTACTAATAGGCCGAGGGCTTGTCCTCAGTTGCTCGCGTCCACTGTGTTAGTTCTGAGACAACGACCGTTGTCGGCTTTTGAGCAGAACATCCAACTGAAGAGTGTGCTTGTTCGCTCGAAACCAATAGGGTTTCGGTGGCCATAGCGTGAGGGAAACGCCCGGTTACATTCCGAACCCGGAAGCTAAGCCTTTCAGCGCCGATGGTACTGCAGGGGGGACCCTGTGGGAGAGTAGGACGCCGCCGAACAATCTTTGGAGGACCCCTGGTCCCAGCGTTCACGCTGGGACCAGGGGTCCTTTTTCGTTTTAAAATAGCTTGCGGTACCGAAGACAGGAGTCACCCATCATGTCCACCAACTCTCCCGACGAGCGCCCGGAGCGCGACCAGCGCCGCCGGGACAGTGGTGACCGCGGCGACCGTGGCGGCTACCGAGGTGGTCCGCGACGCGACAACGATCGTCGTGACAACGACCGTGGTGGTTTCGACCGCGGTGCGCGACCGACGACGGGTGGGTACGGCCGCCGCGACGACCGGCCGGCAGGGCCGCGCCGTGACGACCGAGGCGAGCGGCCCAGTGGTGGCGGCGGCTTCCGGCGGGACGACAGCCGGGGCCGCGACGACAACCGGGGTGAGCGCGGCGGCTTTGCGCGCCGCGATGACCGTCGCGACGGCGATCGCGGGGCTCGTCCCGCTTTCCGACGTGACGAGCGTTCGGACCGCCCGGACCGTCCGTCGGGGCCCCGGCGTGACGACCGAGGCGACCGTGGTGGTTTCCGGCGGGACGACAACCGTGGTGGTGACCGCGGTGGCTTCGTTCGTCGGGACGACCGGCGTGATGACCGCAGGGACGACCGGCGTGACGATCGCCGTGAGGGTGAGCGTTCCGGTTTCCGTCGGGATGATGATCGCGGTGGGTTCCGTGGGCGGAGTGACGACCGTGGGGATCGTGGCGGGTTTGTCCGGCGTGACGATCGTCGGGACGATCGCGGCGGTGACCGTGGTGGCCGTCCGGCCGGTGGTGGGTTCCGGCGTGATGACGATCGTGGTGGCCGTCCCGCCGGTGGTGGGTTCCGGCGTGATGACGACCGTGGTGGGCGCCCCGCCGGCGGTGGGTTCCGCGGGCGTGACGACCGCAGGGACGACCGGCGTGATGACCGACGTGAGGGTGAGCGTTCCGGTTTCCGTCGGGATGATGATCGCGGTGGGTTCCGTGGGCGGAGTGACGACCGTGGGGATCGTGGCGGGTTCGTCCGGCGTGACGATCGCCGCGACGACCGCGGCGGTGACCGTGGTGGCCGTCCGGCTGGCGGTGGGTTCCGGCGTGACGACGACCGTGGTGGCCGTCCCGCCGGCGGTGGGTTCCGCCGTGACGACGACCGTGGTGGGCGCCCCGCCGGCGGTGGGTTCCGCGGGCGTGACGACCGTGGTGACCGCGGTGGTTTCCGGCGTGAGGACGACCGTCGGGACAGTGACCGTGGCGGGTTCCGTCGCGACGACAACCGTGGTGAGCGTTCTGGGTTTGTGCGGCGGGACGACGATCGCGGTGGGTTCCGTGGACGGAGCGACGACCGGGGTGGCCGTCCGTCCGGCGGGGGCTACCGTGGGCGTGACGACCGTGGAGGTCGGCCCAGCGGTGGTGGCGGCGGTTTCCGGGGGCGTGATGACCGCCGGGACGACCGCCGCGACGGTGGGCGGTTCCGTGACGAGCGTGACCGGGACCGGGAGCCGATCAAGCGGCTGCCGATCGCCGAGGACGTCACGGGCGAGGAGATCGACAAGGACGTACGCCAGGAGCTGATGAGCCTGCCCAAGGGGCTGGCCGAGGAGGTCTCCAAGAACCTGGTGATGGTCGCCCGGCTCATCGACGAGGACCCCGAGAGTGCCTATGGGTATTCGCGGGTGGCTCTGCGGCTGGCTTCGCGCGTGGCCGCCGTACGGGAGGCGGCCGGGTTCGCCGCGTACGCGAACCAGAAGTACAGCGAGGCGCTGGCCGAGTTCCGTGCGGCTCGGCGGATGACGGGGAACGTCGAGCTGTGGCCCGTCATGGCCGACTGCGAGCGTGGGCTCGGGCGGCCCGAGAAGGCGCTCGACATGGCCGGGGCGCCCGAGGTGCACAAGCTGGACAAGGCCGGTCAGGTCGAGATGCGGCTCGTCGCGGCCGGTGCCCGGCGTGACATGGATCAGTTGGACGCTGCCATCGTGACCCTGCAGAGCCCCGAGCTGGCCTCCAACTCCGTGCAGCCGTGGACCGCGCGACTGCGGTACGCGTACGCCGACGCCCTGTTGGCGGCCGGGCGTGAGGACGAGGCGCGGGAGTGGTTCGCCAAGGCCGTCGAGTCCGACAAGGACGGCAGCACGGACGCCTCGGACCGGCTCGCCGAGCTGGACGGCGTGGAGTTCCTCGACGCGTTCGACGACAGCGAGAGCGACAGCGACGACGATGCCGACGAGGACCAGGACCAGGACCAGGACCGGGGTGTCGGGTCTGTGGTGAGCGACGGCGGCGAAGTTGTCGCGGCTGCCGCTGAATCGGCGGACACCGTCGCCGCCGACGACGACAGCGCCGAGGACGAGCAGCGCTGATCTGCGGCACTAGGTGAAGGGCGGGATCCCGGTCAGGGGTCCCGCCCTTCCGCGTTTCAGTGCGCCAAGGTGCGCAGGACCAGGCCCGAGGCCGGTTTGGGGCCGAAGGACGTCGACTTGCGGGGCATCGTGACGCCCTGGCGCGCCAGGTCCCGTACGACCTCCTCGCGGACCGGGTGCATCAGGACTGCCGTACCGCCGTCCTGTTCCGCCTTCTCCACGGTGGCCGCTGTGTCGTGGATGTACGCGATGCGTGCCGGTGAGTCCTCGGGGATGTGCCAGATGTGGGCGAGGAGCGTCGCGTGCAGGACCGTCGCGTCCAGGGTGCGCCAGGCCTGCGGGCGGTCGGCCGGGATCGTACGGGCCAGGAGGGCCTCGTCCGGGCGGTCCACCAGGTGGAAGGCGCCGTCGCCGGCGAGGAGGAAGGCGTTGCCCGTGGTGGCCGCCTCCGCGAGGGCGGTGAGCGCGTCGGGGAGGGGAGCCGAGAGGTGACGTACCCGGAAGTGGCCTTCCAGGGCCGTCAGGGCGTCGGAGACCGGGAGGTCGGGCAGGAGGCGGTGGATCGCGCGGACGCGCAGGGGGTAGCGGGCGGTGTCCACGAGGAGTACCAGACCGTGGTCCCAGGGGCTGGGGGAGGGGTGCTCCGCGCGTAGACGCAGATACGTCGCCCAGCGGTGGTGGCCGTCGGCGATGAGGGCCTGGTGATGTGCCAGATCTGTCTGGATCCCGGCCAGTTCGGCGGGGTCGGTGATGGCCCAGAGACGGTGGCTGTAACCGTCCTCCGTGGTCGTCGAGAGCAACGGGGGTTGGTCGGCCGTCCGTTCGATCAGCGTGCTGGTCGCGTGGGGCGCCGGGGCGGAGGAGTTGTCGCTCCGGTAGGTCAGGAGGAGGGGTTCCAGGTTCGCGTAGGTGGCGCGCATCAGGGCCGCGCGTTCCGCCACGACGTGCGGCATGACGTCCTCGTGGGGCAGGATGACGCGCTCCGAGGGCTCCGACAGGCGCAGGGCGCCGATGACCCCGCGCTGGAGGTGGCCGGTCGTGTCGCGCTGCTCGTAGACGTACAGGGCGGGTTCGGGGTCGGTGGTCAGGATGCCTTCGGCCAGCCAGTCGTCCAGGGTGTCGGCGGCCTGTTCGTTGCGGATGGACGGGGTCGCCGCCTGGGGGAGGATCAGCCGGACGATGTTGTGCGGGTCGGCCGATTCGAGGTGTATCAGGCCGTCCGGGCGCACGATGACGTCGTACGGCGGGGAGGTCACGGCGGCCAGGCTGCCGACCCGGTCGGGGTCGTAGCGCAGGCCCCGGAAAGGGGTCAGTTGAAGGCCCATGCGAGCCGGTACGTCCGCGGGACCTGCAGTGTTCATTGGTGCATCGTAGGGCTGTCAGTGCCATGGGGGATGATCGGGGGAAAGCCGGTCGAACGAGGAGCGATGCACAATGAGCCAGACCGTCAGGACGCGGCCCGAGGGCAGTGCGCGGGCCCTCAGCGAGGCGTACGACACGGCGCTGCTCGACCTCGACGGGGTGGTGTACGCGGGGGGCAGCGCGATCGTGCACGCCGTCGAGTCGCTCGGAGTCGCGCGGGACGGTGGGATGCGGCTCGCCTATGTCACCAACAACGCGCTGCGTACCCCGGACGCGGTGGCGGGCCACCTGACCGAGCTGGGCATAGCGACCGAGGGCTCCGATGTCATCACCTCGGCGCAGGCCGTGGCCCGGCTGATCGCCGACCAGGTGCCGGCGGGGGCGCGGGTGCTGGTGATCGGCGGCGAGGGGCTCAGGGTCGCGCTGTGCGAGCGCGGGCTCGAGCCCGTCGACTCGGCCGAGGACGAGCCGGTGGCGGTCGTGCAGGGGTACGGCGGGCCCGAGTTGCCCTGGGGCCGGTTCGCCGAGGCGTGCTACGCCATCGCGCGCGGGGTGCCCTGGTTCGCGTCCAACACCGATCTGACGATTCCCAGCGGGCGTGGGATCGCGCCGGGCAACGGGGCAGCGGTGGAGGTCGTGCGCATCGCGACCGGGGCCGAACCGCAGGTGGCGGGCAAGCCGTTGCCGCCGATGCACAGGGAGACCGTGCTGAGGACCGGTGCGAAGCGGCCCCTGGTCGTCGGGGACCGGCTGGACACGGACATCGAGGGCGCGTTCAACGGGGACGTCGACTCGCTGCTGGTGCTGACCGGCGTGGCGGACGGCGCGCAGCTGCTGGCCGCGCCGCCGCAGCACCGGCCCACCTATGTCGACGCCGACCTGCGGGGGCTGCTGACCGGGCAGCCGGAGGTGACGGAGACGGACGGGGGCGGCGGATTCCGGTGCGGGGGATGGACGGCCACGGCGGGGGAGGAGCGGCTGGAGCTGACCGGGGACGGGGAGGCCCTCGACGGGCTTCGCGCGCTGTGCGCGGCGGCCTGGACGGCCGCGGGAGACGGCGTGTGCACGCTGGACGGGGGGAAAGCGCTGGCGCGGCTCGGGTTGTGAGGGCTTCGACGCGTCGAAGGGTCAACGTGGCCTGTGTCGGAGGCGCTCGCGGGGCGCTCGCGGGGCAGGGACTGAGACGTTAGAGAGGGTAGGCTAACCTAACTTCGTGATCGTCGACAGTCCTCCCGAGCAGCGCGCGCAGACCGCTCCCGCGCCCCCCAAGCGGCAGGCGATACGGGCCCTGGGGCTCCTCGTCTCCGTGGGAATCCTGCTTCTCGTCGCCCTCGCGAGCATCGCGATCGGCGCGAAGGGGCTGTCCCTCGAACAGGTCTGGCACGGCCTGTTCCAGGACTCGGGGACCTACGGCGACGTCGTCGTGGGCGAGCGCGTCTCGCGTACCCTTCTCGGTCTGCTCGCCGGTGCCGCGCTCGGGCTGTCCGGAGCCGTGCTCCAGGCGCTGACGCGCAACCCGCTGGCCGATCCAGGGCTGCTCGGCATCAACGCGGGCGCCTCGGCCGCCGTGGTCACCGCCATCACCTTCCTCGGCGTCACCTCGCTGAGCGGCTATGTGTGGTTCGCCTTTCTCGGGGCCGCCGCTGTCGGGGCGCTGGTCTGGTTCCTCGGGGGCAGCCGGGGTGCCACGCCCGTGCGGCTCGCGCTCGCGGGCACCGCGATCAGCGCCGCGCTGTACGGCTATCTCCAGGCCGTGATGATCACGGACGACGCCGCGCTGAGCAGAATGCGTTTCTGGACGGTCGGTTCCCTGGCCTCGGCGACCGACGACACCATCAGCCAGGTCCTGCCGTTCATCGTGGTCGGCAGCGTTCTCGCGCTGCTGCTCGCCCGGCCGCTCAACGCCGTGGCGATGGGCGACGACACCGCCCGCGCCCTCGGTGCCGACCTGAACCGCACCCGGGCGCTGTCCATGGCCGCCGCGACCGTGCTGTGCGGTGCCGCGACCGCCGCCTGCGGCCCGATCGTCTTCGTCGGCCTGATGGTCCCGCACGTCGTACGGTCCTTCACCGGACCCGACCTGCGCTGGATCCTGCCGTACGCGACCGTCCTCTCGCCCGTGCTGCTGCTCGGTGCCGACGTCATCGGGCGGGTCGTCGCCCGTCCGGCGGAACTCCAGGTCGGCATCGTCACCGCGGTCATCGGCGGCCCGGTCTTCATTCTTCTCGTACGACGGCGGAGGACGGCCCAGCTGTGAAGAGCAACCTTGTCCGGCCCGCCCGGCGGGTCGCCGGCACAGGCCGTGTCGTACGGACCCCGGGCGGGCTCTCCCTCCGGCTGGACGTGCGGGCGCTGGTCGTCGTCGTGGCGCTGCTGCTGGCAGCGCTCACCGCGAGCGTGCTGCTGGTCGGTACCGGGGACTTCCCGATCCCGGCCGGGGATGTGATCAAGACCCTGCTGGGGGACGGAAACACCGGCCAGGAGTTCGTCGTCAGCCAGTTGCGGCTGCCCCGGGTGCTGGTCGGGCTGCTGGTCGGGGCCTCGCTCGGGTTGGGCGGCGCGCTGTTCCAGGCCATCTCCCGCAATCCGCTGGGCAGTCCGGACGTACTCGGCCTCAGTCAGGGCTCGACGGCCGGTGCGCTGGTCGTGATCGTGCTGTTCTCCGGGAGCGCCGCCCAGGTCACCGCGGGGGCGCTCGTGGGCGGGCTGGTGACCGGGCTCGCCATCTATCTGCTGGCGTGGAAGCGGGGCGTGCACGGCTACCGGCTCGTGCTCGTCGGCATCGGGGTCTCCGCGCTCGTCACGGCCGTCAACGGTTACCTGATCACCAGGGCGGACCTCGTCGACGCGGCCCGTGCGGTCGTGTGGATGACCGGTTCCCTCAACGGGCGGGGCTGGGACCAGGTGCGGCCGCTGGTGTGGCTGTGCGCCGTCCTCGTACCGGTCGTGCTCACCAACGCGCGCGGGCTGCGGATGACGGAGATGGGCGACGACGTGTCGTACGCCCTCGGGGTGCGCGTCGAGCGCGTACGGCTGGTGCTGATGCTGGCCGCCGTGCTGCTCACCGCGGCTGCCACGGCCGCCGCCGGTCCCGTGGGCTTCGTCGCGCTGACCGCGCCGCAGCTCGCCCGGCGCCTGACCCGCTCGCCCGGGCCGAACCTGGTGCCGTCCATGTGTATGGGCGCCACCCTGCTGGTCGTGGCCGACTGGGCCTCGCAGCGTCTCTTCGGCGCGGATCAGCTGCCCGTGGGGGTGGTGACCGGTGTGCTCGGCGGGGTGTATCTGCTGTGGCTGCTGGTCACCGAGCGGAAGGCCGGCCGGATATGAGCGGCCCGGACAACACGCCTGCCGTGCGCGGCCCAGTGAACCAGAACGTCGAGAAGGGCACCCAGACCGTGAACCGTCTGTCCGCCGAGGGTGTCACCCTCGCCTACGACCAGCGTGTGATCGCCGAGCGGTTGTCGGTGGAGATACCCGACAACTCCTTCACGGTCATCGTCGGCCCCAACGCCTGCGGCAAGTCCACGCTGCTGCGGGCCCTGTCGCGGATGCTGAGGCCGAGCGAGGGCCGGGTGCTGCTCGACGGGCAGGTCATCCAGTCGATGCCCGCGAAGAAGGTCGCGCGGACACTCGGGCTGCTGCCGCAGTCGTCGATCGCGCCCGACGGGATCACCGTCGCCGACCTGGTGGGCCGCGGCCGCTACCCGCACCAGGGCATCCTGCGCCAGTGGTCCACCGAGGACGAGCGGGTCGTCCAGGAGTCCATGCGGCGGACCGGAGTCGCGGAACTCGCCGACCGCTACGTCGACGAACTCTCCGGCGGCCAGCGCCAGCGCGTGTGGATCGCGATGGCGCTCGCCCAGCAGACACCGCTGCTGCTGCTCGACGAGCCGACGACCTACCTCGACATCCAGCACCAGATCGACGTCCTCGACCTCTGTGCCGAGCTGCACGAGGAGCAGGGGCGGACCCTGGTCGCCGTTCTGCACGACCTCAACCACGCGGCCCGGTACGCCACGCATCTCATCGCACTGCGCGGGGGCGAGGCCATCGCCGAGGGGGCGCCGGGCGACATCGTCACGGCCGGGCTCGTCGAAGAGGTGTTCGGGCTGCGCTGCCAGGTCATCGACGATCCGGAGACCGGGACGCCGCTGGTGGTGCCGGCCGCGCGCAAGGCCCGTACACAGGTCGCTACAGGAGTTTCCTGAGGCGGAACAAATCCTTCAGGCCCGCCTCCAGTCTCACCCGGCCCGAGCCCCACGCCTTCGCGAAGTTCAGCTCGCCGGAGACCAGCGCCAGCAAGTCGTCGCCGGACATGGTGAGCCGGATCTCGGCCTTCTCCCGGGGTGGGCCCTGGAGGGTGTCCTGCACCTCGATCCGGCCGCCCTTCAGCCGTCCTACGAAGGTCACGTCCAGATCGGTGATACGGCAGCTCAGCGAACGGTCCAGGGCCGCCGCCTCGCGTACGTCCCCGCTCGCGCCCGCCATGTTGTCCGAGAGCCTGTCGAGTGCGCTGCGGCACTCCTCAATCGTCGCCATCGGGCACGACGGTACCTCAGCCGTTCGCGGTAGCGTCAGGGCATGAACGACTCAGTGCCCCCGGCCGAGGGCCCGGAGGAAGATCCTGTTCCGGTTTCGGCTCCGGACCTGGTTCCGGAAGCCGTCCCGGAGACGGCCGTCGAATCCGGCACCGACGCGTCCGACACCGACACCGACCCCGCCGCCCCGGCCCCGCTGGGCATCCCCCGCGCCGCCACCGGTAACGCGGACGTCGACGCACAGCTCGAGCGGCTCGGTGACGCCGACCACCTCGCCACGGACGGACATGTGGAGGTGTACGAGGATGTACACCGGGTGCTGCGCGACGCGCTCACCGCGCTCGACGCCCGTCCGGGACCTCCGGCGCCCCCGACGACGTACGACCCCAGGAGCTGAACCGAACGTGGCAGGAGTGGCACGCCGCCGTCTTGACGCCGAGCTGGTGCGGCGGAAGCTCGCCCGCTCGCGCGAGCACGCGAGCCAGCTGATCGCCGCCGGGCGGGTCACCGTCGGCAAGACGGTCGCGACCAAGCCCGCCACCCAGGTGGAGACCGCCGCCGCGATCGTCGTCGTGAGCGACGACAGCGATCCCGAGTACGTGTCCCGGGGCGGCCACAAGCTCGCGGGCGCACTCGAGGTCTTCGTACCGCAGGGGCTGAAGGTCGGCGGCCGGCGGGCGCTGGACGCCGGCGCGTCCACCGGCGGTTTCACCGACGTACTGCTGCGCGCCGGCGTAGCACATGTCGTCGCCGTCGACGTGGGGTACGGACAACTCGCGTGGTCTCTTCAGAGCGATGAACGCGTCACCGTCAAAGACCGTACGAACGTACGCGAGTTGACGCTCGAAGCGATCGATGGGGAACCAGTGGATCTTGTCGTGGGGGATCTGTCCTTCATCCCGCTCGGTCTCGTGCTGCCCGCCCTTGCGCGGTGCGCGGCACCCGATGCCGACCTGGTGATGATGGTCAAACCACAGTTCGAGGTGGGGAAGGAACGACTGGGCAGTGGAGGAGTCGTACGCAGTCCCGAACTGCGTGCCGAGGCGGTGCGCGGAGTCGCCGCCAGGGCGGGGGAACTGGGGCTCGGGGTGCAGGGCGTGACCGCCAGCCCGCTGCCCGGGCCCTCGGGGAATGTCGAGTACTTTCTGTGGCTGCGGGCCGGCGCACCCGAACTCAACCCGGCCGATGTTGACCGTGCAGTGGCGGAGGGGCCTCGTTGACTACGACCCGAGATCGTACTGTTTTCCTGCTCGCCCACACCGGGCGGCCGGCCGCGATCAGAAGCGCCGAGCTCGTGGTCCAGGGGCTGGTGCACTCCGGACTCGGGGTGCGGGTGCTCGCGGCGGAGGCGGCGAACCTGCCGTTGCCGCCGGAGGTGGAGCTGATCGAGGAGGCCACCGCGCAGTGCCTCGACGGCTGCGAGCTGCTCATCGTGCTGGGCGGTGACGGGACGCTGCTGCGCGGCGCCGAGTTCGCCCGGGCGTCCGGGGTGCCGATGCTCGGCGTCAACCTCGGCAGCGTCGGCTTCCTCGCGGAGGCCGAGCGCGACGACCTCGACAAGGTGGTCGACCGGGTGGTGACGAAGGCGTACGAGGTCGAGGAACGGATGACCATTGACGTCGTCGTCCACCAGAACGGCAACATCGTGCACACCGACTGGGCGCTGAATGAGGCGGCCGTGCAGAAGGTGTCGGCGGAGAAGCTGCTCGAGGTTGTTCTGGAGATCGACGGGCGGCCTGTTACCGGGTTCGGGTGTGACGGGATCTGTCTGTCGACGCCCACCGGGTCGACCGCGTACGCCTTCTCGGCAGGTGGGCCTGTGGTGTGGCCCGAGGTGGAGGCGTTGTTGATGGTGCCGATCAGTGCGCATGCGTTGTTCGCGAAGCCGTTGGTGACGTCGCCGGATTCTGTGCTGGCTGTGGAGGTTCTGCCTCATATTCCGCCGGGTGTTCTTTGGTGTGACGGGCGGCGGACTGTGGAGTTGCCTCCGGGGGCTCGGGTGGAGGTTCGGCGGGGGGCTGTGCCGGTTCGGTTGGCTCGGTTGCATCATGCGTCGTTCACTGATCGGCTTGTCGCCAAGTTCGCGTTGCCTGTTTCCGGGTGGCGGGGGGCTCCTCACTGACGCGGTTTGTGGGGGGTGGCTTGGATTCGTTGGCGGGTGCGGGTGCGCTGTGGTTGTTCGCGCAGTTCCCCGCGCCCCTTGGGTGGGTCCACCCCCCTGGGTGACAAGGGCGGGTCGCACTTTGAGTGGCTGACCTCGTATGGTCGTCCTCGTGTTGGAGGAGATGCGGATACGGTCGCTCGGCGTCATCGACGATGCGGTCGTCGAGTTGTCGCCCGGCTTTACCGCCGTGACCGGTGAGACCGGTGCGGGTAAGACCATGGTCGTGACCAGCCTCGGGCTGCTGCTCGGTGGGCGGGCCGATGCGGCCTTGGTGCGGATCGGGGCCAGGAACGCGGTCGTGGAGGGGCGGATCACCGTGCCTCCGGGCGGGTCGGCCGTCGTACGGGCCGAGGAGGCCGGTGCCGAGCTGGACGACGGGGCGCTGCTGATCAGCCGTACCGTTTCCGCCGAGGGGCGCTCCCGGGCGCACCTGGGCGGGCGGTCCGTGCCGGTCGGGGTGCTCGCCGAGCTCGCCGACGAGCTGGTCGCCGTGCACGGGCAGACCGACCAGCAGGGGCTGCTCAAGCTGTCCCGGCAGCGGGCGGCGCTCGACCGGTACGCGGGGGACGCGGTCGCCGCGCCGCTGACCAAGTACGCGGAGGCGTACCGGCGGCTGCGTGCCGTCGCGGGCGAGTTGGACGAGATCACCACGCGCGCGCGTGAGCGGGCCCAGGAAGCCGACATGCTGCGGTACGGGCTCGACGAGATCGCCGCCGTGGAGCCCCGGGCCGGCGAGGACGCCGAGCTCGCCGAGGAGGCCGAGCGGCTCGGGCACGCGGAGGCGCTGGCCTCGGCCGCGACCGTCGCCCACGCCGCCCTGGCCGGCAACCCCGAGGACCCCGAGGGCATCGACGCGGCCACGCTTGTCGCGGGCGCCCACCGGGCCCTGGAGGCCGTACGGTCGCACGACTCCGCGCTGGCCGCGCTCGCCGACCGGATCGGCGAGGTCGGCATCCTGCTCGGGGACGTCGCCGGGGAGCTGGCGGGGTACGCCGACGACCTGGACGCCGATCCGCTGCGGCTGGCGGCCGTCGAGGAACGGCGGGCGGCGCTCACCGCGCTGACCCGCAAGTACGGCTCCGACGTGGCCGGCGTGCTGGCGTGGGCCGAGAAGGGCGCCGCGCGGCTGCTCGAACTCGACGGTGACGACGAGCGGATCGGTGAGCTGACCGCCGAGCGGGACTCACTGCGCGGCGAACTGAGCGGAATGGCACAGGCGCTGACGGACGCGCGGACGGAGGCGGCCTCGCGGTTCGCGGCCGCCGTGACCGCCGAGCTGGCCTCGCTGGCCATGCCCCACGCGCGCGTGTCGTTCGACATCCGGCAGACCGAGGACCCGGAGGGGGTCGAGGTCGACGGCCGTACCGTCGCCTACGGGCCCTCCGGCGCCGACGAGGTCGAACTGCTGCTCGCCCCGCATCCGGGGGCGCCCGCCCGGCCCATCGCCAAGGGCGCGTCCGGCGGTGAGCTGTCCCGGGTGATGCTGGCCGTGGAGGTCGTGTTCGCCGGGACCGATCCGGTACCCACCTATCTGTTCGACGAGGTCGACGCGGGGGTGGGCGGCAAGGCGGCCGTGGAGATCGGGCGGCGGCTGGCGAAGCTGGCGAAGAGCGCGCAGGTCGTCGTCGTGACGCACCTGCCGCAGGTCGCCGCGTTCGCCGACCGGCAGCTGCTGGTGGAGAAGACCAACGACGGGTCGGTGACCCGGTCGGGCGTCAAGGTGCTGGAGGGCGAGGAGCGGGTACGGGAGCTGTCGCGGATGCTGGCCGGGCAGGAGGACTCGGAGACGGCGCGGGCCCACGCGGAGGAGTTGCTGGCGGCGGCCAGGGCGGACGGCTGACGTTCGAACAGCTGACGGTTAGTGGGGTCTCTCTCACCCGAGTGAGTGACCCGCCCCACCCTTCCGTGGTTCGGAACACCCGTACGTACTGGCATCCTTGAAGGAGCACGGAAAACCCCCGTACCCGGAGGAAGCCGCGCGGTACACCCCTTCCGCCCAAACCTTCTGTACGTTTCGTCCGTGCCCTTCCTTCGTGACCGCCCGACGCCGAACCAGGAGCCTCTGGCCACGTGACCAGCCACTCACCGCACGGTCAGTCATCGCTGCGCACCGTGCAGGTGCTCGGCGGCGGCAACGCCGGCAGCAGCGCACATGTGCGTTCGCTGGCCGCGGGGCTCGTGGCGAGAGGCGTGCGGGTCATCGTGTGCGCCCCCACCGACGCCGACATCGCCTACGACTTCTCCGGCGCCGGTGCCGAACACGTGCCCATTCCGCGCAGCAGCGACCCCGGTTCGGTGGCGGCACTGCGCGCGGCCTGTTCGAACGCCGACCTCGTGCACGCGCACGGGCTGCACGCCTCCTTCCGGGCCGCTCTCGCGCTCAGCGGACGGCGTACCCCGCTCGTCGTCACCTGGCACAACCGCGCCCATGTCGAGGGGCCGCGCGCCCATCTGCTGAGGGTTCTGGAGCGGCGGGTCGTGAAGTCCGCCGCCGTCGTCCTCGGGACCTCCTCCGACCTGGTGGACCGGGCGAGGCGACGCGGGGCCCGCGATGCCCGCCTGTCCGCCGTGGCGCTGCCCGCCCCGTCCGGGGCCCGCGGGCGGGACGAGTCCGACCGGAGCAAGACCCGGGCCGAACTCGGCGCCACGGACCGCCCGTTGCTCATGGCCGTCGGCTCCCTCGACCGGCACCGCGGCTACGACGTCCTGCTGGACTCCGTACGCGCGTGGCGTGGCCTCGATCCCGCGCCGCTCCTCGTGATCGTGGGGGAGGGGCCGCTGCGGGCGGAACTGCAGGGCCGCATCGAGAAGGAGGGCTTGCCGGTACGGCTCATCGGGCACCGTGACGACGTGAGCGAACTGCTCGACGCCGCCGATCTCGCCCTTCTGCCCAGCCGTTGGGAGTCCCGCTCGGTCTTCGCCCAGGAAGCCCTCCACGCGCGCGTGCCGCTGATCGCGGCAGCCGTCGGAGGCGTTCCGGAGCTGGTCGGGGACGCGGCCGAACTCGTCCCCCACGGCGACGCGACGGCGCTCGGCGAGGCCGTGGTGCGGCTTCTCGGGGATCCGGAGCGCCGGGACCACCTCCGGGAGCGGGGCGTGCGGCAGATCGGCACCTGGCCCACCGAGGACGAGACGGTTGCCCAAGTGCTCAGTGTGTACGACGAGTTCACCCAACTGCGGCCCCTGAGCTGAAAACCTGGACCTGAAGACCTGCACCTGCGGAGCTGGACCGGTTCAGCTCACGTGTCTGCGGGCCCGTAGCGCCAGGCTCAGCGCCAGTACCGTCTGCGGGTCGTCCAGGTCCGTGCCCAGCAACTCCCCGATCCTCGCGAGGCGGTTGTAGAGCGTCTGGCGGTTGAGGTGGAGTTCGCGGGCCGTCTCCGCCTTGCGGCCGGCGTGTGCCAGATAGGTCTCCAGGGTGGGCAGCAGCGGCGGCTTGGAGCGGTCGTCGTGGGTGCGCAACGGGCCGATCGCGCGGTCCACGAAGGCCGCCAGGTCCGGCTGGTCGCGCAGCCGCCACAGCAGCAGGTCGATGTCCAGGCGACGGGCGTCGTACCAGGGCCGGTCCGGCAGACCCTGGGCGGCCGTCGCCGTCTCCGCCGCGTGGCGCAGGCCCGCCGAGGCCGCCGCCCAGCCGCCGGCGACGCCGACCACGACGACCGGCGGCTGGGCGCCCGGGCGTTGCATCCCGGCGCGTTCCACCCCCGCCCGCAGTGCCGCCGCCACCCGGTCGGCGACCGCCGGGCGCTCCGCCTCCGTACGCAGGCCCACCAGCAGCGGCACCCGCCCCTCGACCGGCCGTACGCCCAGCAGCACCGGCACGCCCACCGATGCCAGCTCCTCCGCGACCGCACGCGCCAGCACCGCCCAGCCGCCCCCCGGCGACAACGTGTCGCCGAGCCGCATCACCACCGGGAGCAGCGGCCCGGCGCCGGGCTTGAAGCCGAGGACGCGGGCCTGCGCGGGCGCGGCCTCCGCGTCGATCCGGCCCTCGGCGAGGTCGGTGAGGAAGTCGCCGCGCCCGCGCGCCGCCAGCTCCTCCTCCTGGCGGGCCTGCATCAGGACGACGGCCAGAATCCCCGCGGCCCGCTCGGCGGCGATGCGGTGGACGGGGGCGAGCGGTTCTAGGACGGGCAGCAGCACCAGACGGGCGCGGACCGACCCGGTGCCGGGCCCGCCCCCGGGGACGTCGACGAGCACGGAACCGGCGGGCGGCGGCGCGTCCTTCTGCTGGGCGCGCAGGCCCTCCCACACCTGGAGCGGATCGGTTCCCTCGGGGCCGGCCCCGGCCGCGTACAGGAGCTGACCGTCCGTCGTCTCCAGGAACACCGGGTTGCCGCCGAAGGCGGCCAGGATGCCGAGGACCTGCGGGATACCGCCGCCGCCGAGCAGGGCCTCCGTGCAACGCCGGTGGACCTCCTCGGCCCGCTGGAGCAGCGCGTAGTGGCCGTTGACGATCTCGGTGTGGATCTCCTCGGTGACGGCCACGAAGGGCACCTCGCGGTGCAGCTGGACCAGGGGCAGACCGGTCGAACGGGCCGTGTCCACAAGCGCCGCCGGCAGCCGCGTGAAGCGCGGGCCCAGCTCCACGACGAGCGCCGCGATGCCCCGCTCGGCGAGCGTACGGACGAACGCGCGCTGCTCGGCGGGGCGGGTGCCGAGCCCGTATCCGGTCGTCAGGAGCAGCTCGCCGCCCTTGAGCAGCGAGGCGATGTGCGGGACCTCGCCCGCGTGCACCCACCGCACACTCCGCCCCAGCCGTTCGCTGCCCGCCAGGATCTCCGGCAGCCCGCTGCGCAGCCCGGGCAGCTCGAGCGCCCGCCGCACCGTGATCCCGGCGCCCTGCGTCTCGAAACGGCTGTCCGCGCGGCTGTCCATGCAGCGGACGCTACCCGCACCTACGTACCGCTGACGACCTGCGCATCAGCGGCACGCGCGGCTCGGCTACGACGGAACGATGTTGTGGTTGAAGCGGAACACGTTGTCAGGGTCGTACTGGCGTTTCACCGACGCCAGTCGGCGTGTGTGCTCGGTGCCCAGGCCCGCGATCACGCGCTCCGCGCCCTCGTCGCCGATGAAGTTGAGGTAGACCGCGCCGGTGCTCCAGGGCTGGACGCGGGTACGGACGTCATGGACCCACTGGACGCAGCGCTCGTCGTCCGCCGGGTCCTCCCAGCAGCCGTAGGGGTGGACAGCCCACCTGGCGTCCCGGTAGGGGACCGGGTACTCGGTCGGGCCGTCGGCGATGGCGCCGCCGAGCGGGAACAGCGCGCTCTGGGTGGCGGTGGGCACGGGGACGGCGTCCCCGAGAGCGCAGAAGACGTCCACGAACTCGTCGGGCGCGCCCGTCAGGTACTCCGCCGACCAGTGGTTCCGCAGGCCGGGCGGGTCGTCGAGCATGCACTGGAAGTCGGCGTACGGGATCGCGGTGACGATCTCCACCTCGTGCGGCAGGGCGAGCAGAGGCTCCGCGAGCTTGCGCATGTCGTCCTCGGCACCCGCGTACGTCAGCAGCGCGCCGCACAGCAGCTGTCCGACCAGGTGTGGCGGGACGAACTCCTCGGGCGGGCCGGTGAGATGGATGACGCCGCCGCTCGCCTCGACCGGGGCGGCCTCGATCACATCGCGGTAGGTACGGGTGACCTCGCGGGCGAACTCCGGGAGGTAGAGCAACAGGGCCACGGAGAACGCGGGCAGCTCGTGCAGCCTCAGGGTGAGCGAGGTCGCGACGCCGAAGTTGCCGCCGCCGCCGTGCAGGGCCCAGAAGAGGTCCGGGTGTTGCTGGGCGCTCGCGTGGACCTCGGTGCCGTCGGCGGTGACCAGGTCGACGCCGATGAGGTTGTCGACGGCGAGTCCGTGCACCCGGTCGAGCCAGCCGCTGCCGCCGCCGAGCACGAAGCCGGCGACGCCGGTCGTGGAGACCCGGCCGCCGGTGGTCGCCAGCCCGTACGGCTGGGTCGCCCGGTCCAGGTGGCTCATCAGGGCGCCGCCCTGGACCCGTACCGACTGCGCCGCCCGGTAGACGGTCACCTCGTGCATCCGGCGCAGGTCGATCACCAGACCGTTGTCGTTCACGCCCATGCCCGCCACGCTGTGGCCGCCGCCGCGCACCGCGATCTTCAGGTCCAGATCACGGGCGAAACGTACGGAACGGGCCACGTCGGCGTCGTCCGCGCATTGCGCGATCACCGCGGGGCGTTTGTCGATCATGGCGTTGAAGACGGTGCGGGCGTCGTCGTAGCCGGGGTCGCCCGGGGCGATGACGTCGCCGGTGAGGTCTTCGCGGAGCGCGGAGAGGGCTGCGCCCGCCGTTGAGGGGGTAGCCATGGCGGCCCCCCTTCCGGTGAGGGGCATGTGTGGCTTCCAGCCTAGGCGCCTCGCCGGGAGGGCGCGTTTCGAGGTGCGGCGCCGTTGTGGCTTGTCGCGCAGTTCCCCGCGCCCCTAGAAATGCGCCGTTGTGGCTTGTCGCGCAGTTCCCCGCGCCCCTGAAAGGCGGCGCGGGTCGCTGGCGTCGGGTTTTAGCCGCCGTAGGCTCCTGAAGCCGTCAGGCGTAGGGCTGTGTCGATGAGGGGGACGTGGCTGAAGGCCTGGGGGAAGTTGCCCACCTGGCGCTTGAGGCGTGGGTCCCACTCCTCGGCGAGCAGGCCCAGGTCGTTGCGGAGCGCGAGGAGCTTCTCGAAGAGCTTGCGGGCCTCGTCGACCCGGCCGATCATCGCCAGGTCGTCCGCCATCCAGAACGAGCAGGCGAGGAACGCGCCCTCGTCGCCGGGGAGGCCGTCGAGGTTCTCGTCGCCCCCCGATGTCGTCGGGTAGCGCAGGATGAAGCCGTCCGAGGTGGACAGTTCGCGCTGGATGGCCTCGATGGTGCCGATGACGCGCTTGTCGTCGGGGGGCAGGAAGCCCATCTGCGGGATCAGCAGCAGGGAGGCGTCCAGCTCCTTCGAGCCGTACGACTGGGTGAAGGTGTTGCGCTCCTTGTCGTAACCCTTCTCACACACGTCCCGGTGGATGTCGTCGCGCAGTTCGCGCCACTGCTCCAGCGGGCCGTCCGCGTCGCCGGACTCGATGAGCTTGATCGTGCGGTCCACCGCGACCCAGGCCATGACCTTGGAGTGCACGAAGTGGCGGCGCGGGCCGCGCACCTCCCAGATGCCCTCGTCGGGCTCGTCCCAGTGCCGCTCGAGGTAGCGGATCAGCTTCAGCTGCAGCAGGGAGGCGTAGTCGTTGCGGGCCAGACCCGTCATATGGGCCAGGTGCAGGGCCTCGGTGACCTCGCCGTACACATCCAGCTGGAGCTGGTGCGCGGCGCCGTTGCCGACCCGGACGGGGCCCGAGTTCTCGTAGCCGGGCAGCCAGTCCAACTCGGCCTCGCCCAGCTCCCGTTCGCCCGCGATACCGTACATGATCTGCAGGTTCTCCGGGTCGCCGGCGACCGCGCGCAGCAGCCACTCGCGCCAGGCGCGGGCCTCGTCTCGGTAGCCGGTGCGCAGCAGGGAGGAGAGGGTGATGGCCGCGTCACGCAGCCAGGTGTAGCGGTAGTCCCAGTTGCGTACGCCGCCGATGTCCTCCGGAAGGGAGGTGGTGGGGGCGGCGACGATGCCGCCGGTCGGCGCGTACGTCAGCGCCTTCAGCGTGATCAGCGAGCGGATCACGGCTTCCCGGTAGGGGCCGTGGTACGTGCACTGCTCGACCCACTCGCGCCAGAACTCCTCGGTGGCCTCGAGGGACTGCTCCGGCTCGGGCAGCGGGGGCGGCTGCTTGTGCGAGGGCTCCCAGGACAGGGTGAACGCGATCCGGTCACCCGGTGCCACCGTGAAGTCGGCGTACGTCGTCAGGGACTTGCCGTACGTCTCGGCGGTGGTGTCGAACCACACCGAGTCGGGGCCCGCGACGGCGACCGTGCGGCCCTCGTGCCGGTGCACCCACGGCACGACACGGCCGTACGAGAACCGCATGCGCAGGGCCGAGCGCATCGGCACCCGGCCGCTGACGCCCTCCACGATGCGGATCAGCTGGGGGGCGCCGTCGCGAGGGGGCATGAAATCGGTCACTCTGACCGTGCCGCGGGGGGTGTCCCACTCGGATTCGAGGATCAGCGAGTCGCCGCGGTAGCGGCGGCGGGCCGCCGCGGGCGGTTTCGCGTCCGTCGCGTGCGCGGGACCGAGGCGCCAGAAGCCGTGCTCCTCGGTGCCGAGCAGTCCCGCGAAGACGGCATGGGAGTCGAAGCGGGGCAGGCACAGCCAGTCGACTGTGCCGTCCCGGCAGACCAGGGCGGCAGTCTGCATGTCTCCGATGAGTGCGTAGTCTTCGATGAGCCCGGCCACGTGCAACTCCAGTCGAACGGCCACGTCGCCCCCATGGAAAAAAGGGGGTCTCGCTCTTGCGGTCAAAGGGTTCGTTGTTCAAGCGTCGTTGAGCGGTGAAGCAAACACCAATCTTTGCTCAACGGACTGACGAGCTCTCGTTGTTCCGGGGTACGGCCGTGGGTGGTGCCGTGTTGCCGGACGGGCTCGGCAGCGAGTGTCCGAGGAGCATACGACGCACTCAGTTGATCCGCGTGCCGCTCCGGAGAACCCGGGTCCGCTGAACGAGTGAAGCTCGAGTGAGCGGACACTGTTTCGGGTGAGCGCCGGACAGGGGGTGGGTGACTCGTGTACGGGATGTGTGCCCGGGCGTGCGCGGAGCGTGGCCGGGAGCCATCTCCCCGGGGCGCTGATACCCTGGTAGCCCGTGGGCGGTGGGCACGAAACCCCCGAACCGCAGCGACGGATCCTCCCCTGAAAACCCGGAAAGCTCCGGGCCGGGCGGCCGTACCGCACTCCAGACCGCGACCACGGGAGCCCCGCCTTGGCCATGACACCCGCTGCTTTCCGAAACAGCAACGCCACGACGACCAAGCACATCTTCGTCACCGGGGGTGTCGCCTCCTCGCTCGGCAAGGGGCTGACCGCCTCCAGCCTCGGCATGCTTCTCAAGGCGCGCGGCCTGCGGGTCGTCATGCAGAAGCTCGACCCCTACCTCAACGTCGACCCCGGCACGATGAACCCCTTCCAGCACGGTGAGGTGTTCGTCACGCACGACGGCGCCGAGACCGACCTGGACATCGGCCACTACGAGCGTTTCCTCGACCGCGACCTCGACGGCTCGGCCAACGTCACCACCGGCCAGGTGTACTCGACGGTGATCGCGAAGGAGCGGCGCGGCGAGTACCTGGGCGACACCGTCCAGGTCATCCCGCACATCACCAACGAGATCAAGCACCGCATCCGCCGGATGGCCACCGACGAGGTCGACGTCGTCATCACCGAGGTCGGTGGCACGGTCGGCGACATCGAGTCGCTGCCCTTCCTGGAGACCGTGCGCCAGGTCCGCCACGAGGTCGGCCGCGACAACGTCTTCGTCGTCCACATCTCGCTGCTGCCCTACATCGGCCCGTCCGGCGAGCTGAAGACCAAGCCGACCCAGCACAGCGTGGCGGCGCTGCGGAACATCGGTATCCAGCCGGACGCGATCGTGCTGCGCTGCGACCGTGAGGTGCCCGTCGCGATCAAGCGCAAGATCTCCCTGATGTGCGACGTCGACGAGGCCGCGGTGGTCGCCTGCCCGGACGCCCGCTCGATCTACGACATCCCCAAGACCGTGCACCGCGAGGGCCTGGACGCCTATGTCGTCCGCAAGCTGGACCTGCCCTTCCGCGACGTGGACTGGACGACGTGGGACGACCTGCTGGACCGCGTCCACAACCCCGCCCACGAGATCAACCTGGCGCTGGTCGGCAAGTACATCGACCTGCCCGACGCCTATCTCTCGGTCACCGAGGCGCTGCGCGCCGGCGGATTCGCCAACCACGCGCGCGTGAAGATCAAGTGGGTCACCTCGGACGACTGCAAGACCCCGGCGGGCGCCAAGAAGCAGCTGGCGGACGTGGACGCGATCTGCATCCCCGGCGGCTTCGGCGACCGGGGCGTGTCGGGCAAGGTCGGCGCGATCCAGTACGCCCGCGAGCACAAGATCCCGCTGCTGGGGCTGTGCCTGGGCCTGCAGTGCATCGTCATCGAGGCGGCCCGGAACCTGGCCGGCATCGAGGACGCCAACTCCACCGAGTTCGACGCCGCGACCGCCCACCCGGTCATCTCGACGATGGCCGAGCAGCTCGACATCGTCGCGGGCGACGGCGACATGGGCGGAACGATGCGCCTGGGCATGTATCCGGCCAAGCTCGCCGAGGGCTCCATCGTGCGTGAGGTGTACGACGGCAAGGAGTACGTCGAGGAGCGTCACCGCCACCGCTACGAGGTCAACAACGGCTACCGGGCCGAGCTGGAGAAGAAGGCCGGCCTGCAGTTCTCCGGCACCTCCCCGGACGGCAAGCTCGTGGAGTACGTCGAGTACCCGCGTGAGATCCACCCCTACCTGGTGGCCACCCAGGCCCACCCGGAGCTGCGTTCCCGGCCCACCCGCCCCCACCCGCTCTTCGCCGGCCTCGTCAAGGCCGCCGTACAGCGCAAGTCGGGCAAGTAGCGCCAGGGCTGTACGGTGACCGGGGTGCGCGCCTTTTGGGGTGCGTGCCCCGGTTTCGTGCGCCGGTCCTTGTGCCGGCGGCTGTGGCGGGTTCGTGTGTACGGGCGGGATGTGGGATGCGGGAGGACAAGTCGACATGACCACCATCAAGGACACTCCGGAGGAGTGGGAGATCCGGGCCTCGGAGACTCCCTTCGTGGGCAACAAGACCTCCGTGCGCACCGACGAGGTGGTCATGCCCGACGGCTCGGTCGTGGGCCGCGACTACCAGGTCCACCCCGGCTCCGTGGGCGTCGTCGCCCTCGACGACGAAGGGCGGGTCCTGCTGATCCGCCAGTACCGCCACCCGATCCGCCAGCGGCTGTGGGAGATCCCGGCCGGCCTGCTCGACGTACCTGGCGAGAATCCGCTGCACGCCGCCCAGCGTGAGCTGTACGAGGAGGCGCACGTCAAGGCCGAGGACTGGCGGGTTCTGGCCGACGTCTACCCCACGGCGGGCGGCTGCGACGAGGCCGTACGGATCTTCCTGGCCCGGAATCTGTCCGAGGTCGTCGGGGAGCGCTTCGAGGTCGAGGACGAGGAGGCCGACATGGAGCACGCGCGCGTACCCGTCGCCGAACTGGTCCGAGGTGTCCTCGCGGGCGAGCTGCACAACAACTGCCTTGCCGTGGGCGTGCTTTCGCTGGTGGCGGCCGAGAAGGGCGACGGACTGGACGCACTGCGCCCGGCCGAGGCGCCGTGGCCGGCCCGGCCCTTCGACGCCTGAGGCGCGCCCTCCGGCTTCCGGGGCCGTCTGCCGCGCCCGGTGTGACCATCGGCTGATCCGATCGGGCGATCCGTCCGCCCTGCTCCGCACAGATCGTCGCAGAGCGTGAACTAGGCTCTGGAAACGCCCGAACCGGAGTCCCGGCGGGATTGCGCGCGCAGGTGGACGGGAGTGTGCCCCGTGACGGATCAGGCGGTGGACCCAGACGGTACGAAGCTGTCCGGAAACGATCGCTCGCCCGCTCCTACGGACAGTCAGTTCCTCGGCCGTACAAGAGAGTTGAAGGAACTGCGCGCCGACATCGAGCGCGCCGGACTCGACACCCTCGCGGGCCGGAAGGCACCCCGCGCGCGCGTGCTGCTCATCGCCGGCAAGCCCGGCTCGGGCCGCACCGCGCTCGCCGAGGAACTGGTCCGGCAGGTCGCGGACAGTTACCCGGAAGGTGTACTGCGCGCCCGGCTCGCCGAACCCGACGGCACGCGCGTGCCGACCGAACGCACCGCCCGCGAACTGCTCACCGCCCTGGAGCTGCGCACCCCGCCCGGCGCCGACGAGGACGAGCTGTCCGAGGCGCTGCGCGACGCGCTGGCCGACCGGCGGATGCTGCTCCTGCTCGACGACGCGGCCGACGCCGAGCAGGTCGACGCGCTGCTGCCGGACAACCCCGACTGTCTCGCCGTCGCCGTCTCCGGGGGCCCGCTGACCGGGATCTCCGACGTCCGCCCGTGCACCCTGGGCGGCCTCGACACCAAGTCGGCCGTGGAACTGCTCGAGCGCTTCACCGGGTCGGTGCGCATCACCGTGGACCCCCGCTCCGCCGAAGCCCTCGCCGAGGTGTGCCAGGGGCAGCCCGCCGCGCTGATGCTGGCCGGCGGCTGGCTCGCGGCCCGGCCCAAGTCGGCCGTGTCCGACCTCGCCAAGCAGCTGCACGCCGAGAGCGACGAGGGCAGCGCCCTGAGCCGTGTCTTCCGCCTCGTGTACGCCTCGCTGCCGGTCCCGGCCGCCCGGATACTGCGACTGCTCGTCCTGGCCCCCGGCGGCCTCGTCGACCCCCAGACGGCCTCCGCGCTGGCCGGCTGCTCCGTCGGGGACGCCCGCGCCACCCTGGACGACCTCGTCGCCCTGAACCTCCTGACGGCCGTCGACTCACCGCTGCCGCAGTACGAGGTCCCCGGCTGCCTGCTGCCCCTCCTGCGCCCCCTGGCCGAGTCCCAGGACCGCCCGGCCGAGCTCCAGCTGGCCCGGGCCCGGATGCTCGAGCGGACGGTACGGCTGCTGGTGTCCTGCCGGGCCATCACCGAGACCGACAGCCCGCTGGCCCGCGAGAAGCTCCTCGGCACCCCCAGCTCGCTGCGCTTCCCCCACCCGAGGGCCGCGGCGGACTGGCTGGAGCTCCGCCGCCCCGCCCTGCTCGCGGCGGCCCGGCTGGCCGTGGCCGACGGCGAGCTGGACACGCTGGCCCGCCGGCTGATGTCCGCCCTGGTCAAGGCGATGGTCGCGCACATCGGCACCCAGGCCGCCGCTCCCGACCTCTACGGCGTCCACCGTCTCGTCCTCGACGTCGCCGAACGCCGTGACCTGCCTCGCGAGCGGGCCGCCGCCCTGCTGAACCTCGCCGACCTGGACGCGCAGACCGGCCGTACGAACGACGCGCTGGCCCGCTACCGGGCCGCTCTGGACGCCGGACGCGAGGCGAACGACCCCTATGCGACCGGGCGCGCGATGGAATCCGTAGGGGGCGCACACCAGGAGCTCGGGGACTACGACCGCGCCGCCGACTGGTACGGGCGGGCCCTCGCCCAGCGCCTCGCGCGCGACGAGCGCGAGGACGCCGCCCGGCTGTACGGCCGTATCGCCACCGCGCACACCTACGCGGGCCGCTACGGCGAGGCGCTGCGCAACTGGCGTGCCGCGGTGGCCGGTTACCGCAAGAACGGCGATGTGGCCGCGCACGCGCGGGCGTTGAGCGAGCTGGCGCGGGTCCAGGAGTACGCCGGGCGGCCCGAGGAGTCGCTGCGCACCTGCCAGGAGGCGGTGGAGTGGGCCCGCCGCGCCGACGACGTACGCCTGCAGGCAGCGCTTCAGCTGCGGCTGGCCGACACGATGGAGCACCTCGGCGATCCGGCGGCGGCACGGCTGCACCGGAGCGCGGCGGAACGGCTGCTGGGCGACGGCCCGGACCCGCGGGAGGGCGGGCAGGAGGGCCCGCCGGAGCCCGCCGAGGACGACTCTGACCTGGAACGCGAAGGCAACACCTACGAAATCCGTAGTGCATCAGTCGAAGATTGATGCATTGAAAGGCTAGACACCGAGAACGCCTTCATTAGACTGGCTCTACCGCGCCTTCCCCTGCGGTCTCCTGGTGTGCCCCCGCACGTCCGGGTATGTAGTGCTATGCCCCACACCCTCTGAGCCAAGGACCGTGATCGACGTGAAGGTCGGCATCCCCCGCGAGGTCAAGAACAACGAGTTCCGCGTGGCCATCACCCCCGCCGGCGTGCACGAGCTGGTGCGCCACGGCCACCAGGTCGTCATCGAGCGGAACGCCGGCGTCGGCTCCTCGATCACGGACGACGAGTTCGTGGCCGCCGGGGCGAGCATCCTGCCGACGGCGGACGAGGTGTGGGCCACCGCCGACCTGCTGCTGAAGGTCAAGGAGCCCATCGCCGAGGAGTACCACCGCCTCCGCAAGGACCAGACGCTCTTCACCTACCTGCACCTGGCCGCCTCCAAGGAGTGCACCGACGCGCTCGTCGCGTCCGGCACCACGGCGATCGCCTACGAGACCGTCGAACTGCCCGGTCGCGCCCTGCCGCTGCTCGCCCCGATGTCGGAGGTCGCCGGCCGGCTGGCCCCGCAGGTCGGCGCCTACCACCTGATGCGCTCGGTCGGCGGACGCGGTGTGCTCCCCGGCGGCGTCCCCGGCACCCAGCCCGCGCGGGCCGTCGTCATCGGCGGCGGCGTCTCCGGCTGGAACGCCACGCAGATCGCCGTCGGCATGGGCTTCCACGTCACGTTGCTCGACCGCGACATCAACAAGCTGCGCGAGGCCGACAAGGTCTTCGGCACCAAGGTCCGGGCGATCATGTCCAACTCCTTCGAGCTGGAGAAGGCCGTCCTGGACGCCGACCTCGTCATCGGCGCGGTGCTCATCCCCGGCGCCAAGGCCCCCAAGCTGGTCACCAACGAACTGGTGTCGCGGATGAAGCCCGGCAGCGTGCTCGTCGACATCGCGATCGACCAGGGCGGCTGCTTCGAGGACTCGCGCCCCACGACCCACGCCGAACCGACCTTCCCGGTCCACGGATCGGTCTTCTACTGCGTCGCCAACATGCCCGGCGCGGTCCCCAACACCTCGACCTACGCGCTCACCAACGCCACGCTGCCCTACATCGTGGAACTCGCCGACCGCGGCTGGGTGGACGCGCTGCGCCGCGATCCCGCGCTCGCCAAGGGCCTCAACACCCATGACGGCAAGGTCGTCTACCGGGAGGTCGCAGAGGCGCACGGGCTGGAGCACGCCGAGTTGGAATCGCTGCTCGGCTGAGGTTGTCAGCCGCCCTCCGCAGCCGCCCCGCCGGTGCTCCCGGTCGACAAAAAGACCAAGTCATCAGCGGGTAAAAGGCGATACGTCAACAGGGGTCGTCAACGCCCCACATCCGGCCGGACCTTGCCCGACAAGGTCCGGCCGGATGTGTGTATGGTCACTTTGCGACACTCGTTCAACTCGCCTCGAACGTAACGCTTTGACCGATTCGCGCACCGGTGAACCCTGCCGTGCGACGGCCGTACGCCCTTGACAGCGGGATGTTTCATTGCCGACACATCGGGCCGGGTCCGGCGGATTGTGTTGCTGCGAACGGCCGACACGCCATAGAGTCGCCAACCGTCGGCATGGTGCCACGCTGACCTATCGAGAAGTTTCCTGGTCACCAAGGAGGTAAGACGACTTGTGAATGAGTCGACATTTACTCCCGGGGGTGGTCAACCAGGAATGCCGGCGCGGGGATCGGGCCCCACGGGGCTCGCGGCTGTCGGCTCCGTCGCGGTCCGCACCTTCGCAGCCCATCAGGGTCACCAGATGCCGGTGGTGACTCAGCCAGCACACATGAGCATGGATGGCCATCACGTGAACGCCATGGCCGGCGACGGTAGTGGCGGGGTCCACAACCACTTCGCCGACTACGACGAACTGCCCGACGGGCACTTCTACGACCCCGACGCCGAGTACGAGCCCGATCCGGAGTACGCGGCCACGCTCGCGCCCGACGCGGCCCGTCAGCGCCGCGAGCGCATCGGTCCCACCGGACGCCCGCTGCCCTACTTCCCGATCCCGGGTCCGCTGACCAGTCACGGACCCGCGACGATCATCGCGATGTGCAACCAGAAGGGCGGCGTCGGCAAGACCACGTCGACCATCAACCTGGGTGCCGCCCTCGCGGAGTACGGCCGCCGGGTCCTGCTGGTCGACTTCGACCCGCAGGGCGCCCTCTCCGTGGGCCTCGGCGTGAACCCGATGGAACTCGACCTGACGGTCTACAACCTGCTCATGGAGCGGGGGATGTCCGCGGACGAGGTCCTGCTGAAGACCGCCGTCCCGAACATGGACCTGCTGCCGAGCAACATCGACCTGTCGGCGGCCGAGGTGCAGCTGGTCTCGGAGGTCGCGCGTGAGTCGACGCTCCAGCGCGCCCTGAAGCCGCTCCTGGCCGACTACGACTACATCGTGATCGACTGCCAGCCCTCGCTCGGTCTGCTCACCGTGAACGCCCTGACAGCGGCGCACAAGGTGATAGTGCCGCTCGAGTGCGAGTTCTTCGCGCTGCGCGGTGTCGCGCTGCTGACGGAGACGATCGAGAAGGTCCAGGAGCGACTGAACCCGGAACTGGAGCTCGACGGCATCCTCGCCACGATGTACGACTCGCGCACGGTGCACAGCCGTGAGGTGCTCGCACGTGTCGTCGAGGCCTTCGACGACCACGTCTACCACACGGTCATCGGACGCACGGTCCGCTTCCCGGAGACCACGGTCGCCGGTGAGCCGATCACCACGTACGCCTCGAACTCCGTCGGCGCCGCCGCCTACCGCCAGCTCGCCAGGGAGGTGCTCGCCCGGTGTCACGCCGAGTGAGTCTGCCGGGGGCCGACGAACTGTTCCGTACCACGGGGGGCATGGCGCTCCAGTCGTCCACCCCCAGGCGCCAGGCCAACGGCGAGGCCCGGGTACCGGGTCCCGCCGGGGAGAGCGACGGAGCCGCCGCCTCGGAGGACGCGCCGCACTCGGTGCCCGTCCAGGGTGGCGACGGCGACGGTGACGAGCATGTCGCCGCCGGCGTCGACCCCGCCGGGGAGTCGCGCAGCCGGGGGGCCGTCGCGGAGCGCCCGGTCCGGCGCCCGGGCGAGCAGGAAGGTTCTGCCTCCGGGCAGCCGGGGCCGTCGTCGCAGTCGGTGTCGGCGTCCCGCAAGCGCGGACGGGCCCCCAACCGGCGGCCCAGCGGCCGTGAGCGGCACGACGAGAAGATCACGGTGTACGTCTCCGCCGAGGAGCTCATGGACCTGGAGCACGCGCGTCTGGTGCTGCGGGGCGAGCACGGGCTCGCGGTCGACCGCGGGCGCATCGTGCGTGAGGCCGTCGCGGTGGTGCTCGCCGATCTCGAGTCCCGTGGGGACGCGAGCATCCTCGTACGACGGTTGCGTGGCCGCTAGCGGTAGCCTGCCTGGGCCATGACCTCGAACGACGCCCCTGCCCCCGGCTCCGCCGGTCGTCGGCGTGTGCTGGGGCGGGGGCCGGGGGGCGCGCCGCCGGTCCCGGTCGAGGAGGCGGTGGCCGGGGACGCGGTGGCGGAAGTACCTGGAGTCCCGGAGGTTCCTGGAGTCCCCGAAGTACCTGAAGTACCGGAGCCCCCGGTTCCGCCGCAGGAACCCGAAGTCGATGACGGGGTCTTCAAGGTCCGGCTCGCCAACTTCGAGGGGCCGTTCGATCTTCTCCTCCAGTTGATCTCCAAGCACAAGCTCGACGTCACCGAGGTCGCCCTGTCCAAGGTGACCGACGAGTTCATGGCGCACATCAGGGCGATGGGCCCGGACTGGGATCTCGACCAGACGACCGAGTTCCTGGTCGTCGCGGCGACCCTGCTGGACCTGAAGGCCGCGCGGCTGCTGCCCGCCGCCGAGGTCGAGGACGAGGCCGACCTGGCCCTGCTGGAGGCGCGCGACCTGCTGTTCGCGCGGCTGCTCCAGTACCGCGCGTACAAGCGGGTCGCCGACATCTTCACCCGCCGCCTCGACGACGAGGCCCGCCGCTATCCCCGTACCGTCGGACTCGAACCGCACCACGCCGAACTGCTGCCCGAGGTCGTCATCAGCATCGGCGCGGAGGGCTTCGCGAAGCTCGCCGTGAAGGCGATGCAGCCCAGGCCGAAGCCGCAGGTGTACGTCGACCACATCCACGCGCCCCTGGTGAGCGTGCAGGAGCAGGCCCGGATCGTCGTCGCGCGGCTGCGGGAGCTGGGGGAGGCCACCTTCCAGGACCTCGTCGAGGACATCGAGGACACCCTGACCGTCGTGGCGCGCTTCCTGGCCCTGCTGGAGCTGTACCGGGAGAAGGCCGTCGCCCTGGACCAGGAGACCGCGCTCGGGGAGCTGGTGGTGCGCTGGACGGGCGGGGAGGGCGACCGGGAGCCGACGGTCACCGACGAGTTCGACCGGCCGCCGGAGCCGGCGAAGGAGGAGAAGAAGGCGTGAGCGAGGAGACCAACGAGGTGCCGGCCGGGCTGCGGACCGCCGCCGAGCTCGATCTCGGGCCCGCCCTGGAGGCCGTCCTCATGGTCGTGGACGAACCCGCGACCGAGGAACACCTCGCGAAGATCCTCCAGCGGCCCCGGCGCCAGATCGCGGACGCCCTGCGCGCGCTGGCCGACGAGTACACCGTCCAGGGGCGCGGCTTCGAGCTGCGGATCGTCGCCGGCGGCTGGCGTTTCTACTCACGGCCCGAGTACGCGGCGGCTGTCGAGGGCTTCGTGCTGGACGGGCAGCAGGCCCGGCTCACCCAGGCCGCGCTGGAGACGCTCGCGGTCGTCGCCTACCGGCAGCCGGTCAGCCGCAGCCGCGTCTCGGCCGTACGCGGAGTCAACTGTGACGGGGTCATGCGGACCCTGTTGCAGCGCGGTCTGGTCCAGGAGGCGGGCACGGAACCCGAAACAGGTGCGATCCTGTACACGACGACGAACTACTTCCTGGAGCGGATGGGCCTGCGAGGCCTGGACGAACTCCCGGAGCTCGCACCCTTCCTCCCGGAGGCGGACGCGATCGAGGCCGAGACGCAGGAAGGTGTTCCGTCGTTCGATCCGGACGCTCCCGATGCTCCGGGTGCAGACGACGCAGACGAACAGACGGAATTTTGATGCGAAGCAGCGGTAGCGGTAGCGGTGGCGGCAAGAGTGGTGGCGGACGCGGTAACTCTCGCGGCGCCGGCGCCGGCGGCGGGGGCGACAGGCGGGGCCAGGGTCAGGGACGTGGCCAGGGCCAGGGGCAGGGGCGTGGTCAGGCTTCGGGCCGCGGTCAGGGCCAAGGTCAGGGCCAGGCCCAGGGTCGTCCCAGCAAGCCGCGTCCGGAAGAGCGCCGCTACGACGTAGGACCGGGCGCGAGCCCCGACGGTCCGAAGTCCGGCCGCGGTGCCTCCGCGCGCGGCGGCGCCAAGGGCGGGCCGAAGCAGGGCCAGAGCAGCGGCACCGGGCGCGGGCGCTGGGCACCGGCGACCTCCCGTGAGTACGACGCGCGGGCCGAGGAGCGCAACCGGGAGCGCTACGCCAACAAGAAGGACGTCAAGCTGCCCAAGACCTTCCCGGGCGCCGAGCAGGAGGGCGAGCGGCTGCAGAAGATCCTCGCGCGCGCGGGCTACGGTTCCCGGCGGGCCTGCGAGGAGCTGATCGAGCAGTCCCGTGTCGAGGTCAACGGCGAGATCGTGGTCGAGCAGGGGTTGCGCGTCGACCCGGAGCACGACGAGATCAAGGTCGACGGGCTGACGGTGGCCACGCAGTCGTACCAGTTCTTCTCGCTGAACAAGCCCGCGGGTGTCGTCTCCACGATGGAGGACAACGAGGGCCGCCAGTGCCTCGGCGACTACGTGACGAACCGCGAGACGCGGCTCTTCCACGTCGGTCGGCTCGACACCGAGACCGAGGGCGTCATCCTGCTCACCAACCACGGTGAGCTGGCGCACCGGCTGACCCACCCCAAGTACGGCGTGAAGAAGGTCTACCTCGCGCACATCGTGGGCCCGATCCCGCGCGACCTGGGCAAGCAGCTCAAGGACGGCATCCAGCTGGAGGACGGGTACGCGCGTGCGGACCACTTCCGGGTCGTCGAGCAGACCGGCAAGAACTACCTCGTGGAGGTCACTCTCCACGAGGGCCGCAAGCACATCGTGCGCCGCATGCTCGCGGAGGCCGGCTTCCCGGTCGACAAGCTGGTGCGCGTCGCCTTCGGCCCGATCACCCTGGGCGACCAGAAGTCGGGCTGGCTGCGCCGGCTGTCCAACACCGAGGTCGGCATGCTGATGAAGGAAGTCGACCTTTAGGGCAACCTTTAGGGCGCGTTGAGCGCTGACGGCCGGTCCCGAGCTTTCCGGGGCCGGCCGTCTTTGTCTGCCAGGGCCCGGCCAAGGGGCGTCGAAGCGCGCTGGAGGGGATCGGGTGTCCTCCGGGTCGTCCCGCGTCCCGCGACTCCTCCTGGGCGCCTGAGGGGCCGCTGAGGGGCTTTGGGCGTATGGGAGTCGTCAAGAAGGCTTGTGCGGGCTGTCTGGGCTCTTTATAGTCGGTATGACTATTGGTCATGGTGACCATAAAGGCGACCGTGAGGGGGTGGGCGGCATGACCGCACCTGTGGGATACGACAAGTACGCCTTCGAACCCTTCGCCGTCACCGTCGATCTGGCGGTGCTCACCATCCGGGCCGGCGCCCTGCACGCGCTCCTCGTCGAACGCGGTCACGAGCCGTACGCCGGCCGCTGGGCACTGCCCGGAGGCTTCGTCCTGCCCGACGAGTCCGCCGAGACGGCGGCCCGGCGTGAACTCGCCGAGGAGACCGGCCTGTCGGACGTGTCCGGGCTGCACCTGGAGCAGCTGCGCACCTACAGCGAACCCGACCGCGACCCGAGAATGCGGGTCGTGTCCGTGGCCTTCGCCGCGCTGCTGCCCCACGCGCCCGAACCGCACTCCGGCGGGGACGCGGCCCAGGCCCAGTGGCTGCGGTACAACGCGCTCGGACCGCTCGCCTTCGACCACGACCGCATCCTGGCCGACGCCCACGACCGGGTCGGCGCCAAGCTGGAGTACTCCTGCATCGCGACCGCGTTCTGCCCGCCCGAGTTCACCCTCGGCGAGCTGCGGCAGGTCTACGAGACCGTGTGGGGCACCCCGCTCGACCCGCCCAACTTCCGCCGCAAGGTGCTCGCCACCCCGGGCTTCGTCGAAGCGGTACCGGGGGCCGCCCGCCTCACCGGCGGCCGGGGCAAACCCGCCGCGCTGTACCGCGCCGGCACCGCGGCCACCCTGCACCCACCACTGCTGCGCCCGACCACGTCGATGGCGCCCGCCTCGTCCCCGCCTCCCCCGTCCCCCTCCCCTTCTTCTCCGTCGACACCGTCACCGGAAGGACGCCCCGCATGACCACCACCACCGTCAGGAAGCGCGCCGCCAGCGGAGCGTTGATCGGGCTCGCGCTCGGCGACGCCCTGGGCTTCCCGACCGAGTTCAAGGACATCCCGTCGATCCTCGCCGCCCACGGCCCCTGGCGGCAGATGGACCTGCCCACGCCCGCGATCGTCACCGACGACACCCAGATGACCCTGGCGCTCGCCCACGGACTGCGTACCGCGATGGACCGGGGACTGCTCGCCCCGCTCCGGATGGAACGGCCGGTGCGCGAGGAGTTCGTGAACTGGTTCCAGTCGCCGGACAACAACCGGGCGCCCGGTCACACCTGCCTCGTCGCCTGCAACCTCCTCAAGAACGAGCGGCTGCCCTGGCAGGAGGCCAGCCAGATCGGCTCCAAGGGCTGCGGCGCCAACATGCGCGTGGCGCCCGTCGGCCTCGCCCCGGGGCTGAGCGACGAACAGCGCGCGGGCGCCGCCCAGCTGCAGGCGGCGTTCACCCACGGCCACCCGACGGCCCTGGCCGCGTCCGACCTCACTGCACACGCCGTACGGCTGCTCGCCCAGGGCGCCGACCCGGCCGGGCTGGTGAGCCTGCTGCGTACATACGCGCGGGAGAGCCGCAGCCACTACTACCACCGGTGGCTCGGCGACCTGTGGACGCACAGCCACGACCCGAGCCCCGAGCACTTCATCGCCCGCGGCTGGGACGAGTGCCTGGCGATCCTGGACCGGCTCCAGCTCGCCGTCCGCACCGCCTCGCCCGAGGACGATCCCTGTCTCGCCACCGGCGCCGGCTGGACCGCCGAAGAGGCTCTCGCCACCGGCCTGCTGTGCTTCCTGCTCTTCCCCGACGAGCCCCTCACGGCCCTGCGCCGCGCCGCCTGCACCTCGGGCGACTCGGACTCGATCGCCTGCCTCACCGGAGCCTTCGCCGGCGCCCACCACGGCACCGACGCCTGGCCGACCCCCTGGGCGGACCGCATCGAGTACGGGGGTGACCTGCAGACGCTGGGAGCGCTCTGGGACGCTTGACGGATGAACGACGCGCCGGTTCTCACCGAACTCCCCGGTCTCGACCTCACGTCGGTGGTCGCCGAGCAGCCCGACCCGGTGCTCTTCGCCACGGTCTCCGGCGCCCACCTCTACGGCTTCCCGTCCCGCGACTCGGACGTGGACCTCAGAGGCGTCCACCTGCTGCCCACCGCCGACCTCGTCGGACTGCGCGAGCCCGAGGAGACCCGGTCGCGGATGTGGGAGCGGGACGGCGTCGAGCTGGACCTGGTCACCCACGATCTGCGCAAGTTCGTACGGCTCATGCTGCGCCGCAACGGCTATGTGCTGGAGCAGCTGCTGTCCCCGCTGGTCGTGCACACGTCCGACACGCACGGGGAACTTGTCGCGCTCGCCCCCGGAGTCATCACCAGCCACCACGCCCACCACTACCGGGGATTCGCGGCGACGCAGTGGCGCCTCTTCGAGAAGACCGGCGAGCTCAAGCCGCTGCTCTACACGTTCCGCGTACTGCTCACCGGCATCCACCTGATGCGCGCGGGCGAGGTGCAGGCCCATCTGCCCACGCTCGTCGGGGAGATCGGCGAGGCGCCCGCGTATCTGCCGGAGCTGGTCGCGGCCAAGGCCGAGCACGAACACGGGGCGGCCGACGTCGACCACGCGCGCGTGGCGGCCGACGTGGAGCGGCTGCACCGCGTGCTCGACGAGGCGCAGGCGCTCTCAGGGCTGCCGGACGCCACGGTCGCGTACGACGCCCTGCACGACTTCGTCGTACGGGTCCGCTCGACGGGCTGAGGCGCGGCGGGTGCGGACGAGGAAGTCCTCGACGCGGCGGAAATCCGGTTCCTGGGGGAGGGGGCTGCGGTGGAAGGCCCGCTCGGCCTCCTCGGCGAGGCGGTTCATCCGGGACTCGACCTCCGGCCACGGCACCTCGCCCCGCTTCACCGCCAGCAGCGGGCCGCGCTCGTCGCCGACGTCGATCGTCAGCGTGCCCGTGCGCAGCAGGTCACGGCAGGTCATCAGCAGGCGCAGCAGATGCATCGCGTGCTTCCAGCGCGGTACGCCGTGGACGCGGACATCGGCCTCGAGCTTCTTGTGCTGGCCGAGCGCGTAACGCGCGAACGTGTCGTGTGCCTGGCGGGAGAGGAACGCCCCGCGCAGGGCGAGGAGTTCGCGGCCCGTGTCGTCGGCGTACTCGACGAGAGGGGAGTGGAGGCACTCCAGGATGTTCGGGTTGGCCCGCAGAGCCAGTGTGCAGAAGCGTTCCAGCTCCCAGCTGAACTGTTCCTCCGCAGGGCCCTCCACATGCGTGGGCGGCTTCTCGAAGCGCCAGAACAGGGGGGTGGGCGCGAGGAACACCCCGCGCCGGTCCGTGTCGCTGCCCTCCGTCGCCAGACCGAAGGCGCGTGAACCCATCACACAGGCGTAGACCGTGTGATCACGTACGAGGGTCTGGGGTCCGACAGGGCTCTCGGGGCCGGGATGGGGGCGCATTCCGGGAGCGTACGCGCGTGCGTCACGCCAGGCGGATCGAATTTCCCGCCACCGTGATCTTCTTCTCGGCCAGTGGTCGCGTCGCCGGCGGGTGGGCCACCGAACCGTCCGTGATGTTGAACTTGCTGCCGTGGCAGGTGCAGTTGATGGTGCCGCCCTCGACGTTGGCCACGGGGCACCGCTGGTGGGTGCAGATCGACGTGAAGGCCTTGAACTCGCCCTCCTTCGGCTGGGTCACCACGACCTGCTCGTCCTTGAAGATCGTGCCGCCGCCCACCGGGATGTCGGCCGTCGTGGCCAGCTCCTGTCCGGGGGAGCCGGCGGAGGACGACGAGGACGACGATTCGTCGCCGTACTCACTGCAGCCCGCCGTGAGCGCCGCCGCGCCCGTCGCGAGGAGGATCGTGCGTCGCGTCGGGCCGTGCGTCATGTCGTCACTCCGAAAGTGCGGAAGAACCAGAGGGCGGAGGTGAGCCAGACGATGGTCAGGACGGTGAAGACCAGTCCGCCGACGACCGGCAGCAGCCAGCCGGGCAGTCGATCCCAGCGAAGCAGCAGCATCTTCGCACTGAAAACGCCGAAGACGAAGCAACCCAGGATGGAATGCCACATCACCCGTGAATCGTACGTTTGAAACCCGAAAGCGTACAGACAGTGCACTGCCACAGGGACCATCACCAGGAACGCGATCCGCCCGGACCAGCGGTGCAGCGTCGCCGACCAGCTCGGGCCCGGCAGCTTCCCGTACACCATGAGCGCCGACACGACCTGGACGAGCGCGAAGCCGAAGGCCGTCGTCGCGAGCCAGGACTTCACCGCGCCCGTGCTGCTGAACCCGGCCAGGTTGAAGGCGGTGCCCGCCGGATCGTGGACCTTGCCGTACGCGCCGAGGGCCACCGCCACGGCGGCGGCGACGAGGGCCGGGACGAGATAGCGGGCCGCGCTCGGGCCGCCGGGGGCCGGCGGACGCGGAGGGAAGCTCTGGGTGGCGGCGTTCGGGTCCACGGTCATGTTGGGCTCCCTGTCCCTGTCCCTGCATGGAGGCGGTGCTTCACGGGGTGACCGGGCGGGCCGTCAGCCGTTGCCCGTCGATCGTCACCGCGCCGGTCTCCGGGTCGATCCGGGGCGCGGGGGAGGGCTTGCCGTCGCGGTTGAGGATGCCGACCTGGTCCCCGGTGGACAGCACGATCCAGCCGCCGTCGATCTTGGCGTCCCGTACGGTCGCGGTCGCCCGGTAGAGCCCCGACGGCTTGACGGCCTTGTCCGCGGTGAAGGCGTAGTGCCCGCCCTCGATGTCGACCGTGCCCCGGATGCTCTTGCCCTTGAGGGTGCCGTTGAGTTCGGACTTGCCCTTGCCGGTGAGCTTCATGGAACCGTCGGCCTCGACGTCACCCTTCAGCCAGGATTCCTTGTCACGGCCGTCGCAGAAGTACGCGATCGCCCTGCCGTCGCGCAGTGAGACGGACACCGCGGAGGAGTCGTCGTCCGTACGGCCCGCGTAGTCGGCGTTCGGCGCGGGAGCCCTGGTGGGCGACGCGGACGGGGTGGGCGTCGGGGACGTCGTCGTGGCCGTGGGCGCCGGCGACGGTGACACCTTGTCGGCGGGCGAGTCGGCGTCGTACTGGGATGCCTGTTTGGTCCCTGTCGTCGCGTTGAGCGACAGCATGAACAGGGCCAACAACAGCCCCGCGAGCAGTGTGAAAAGCGGTCCGGTGCGCTTCATGGGGCCTCCCCCGAGGCGAGCTTCCTGCTATGAGAGCGGACCCGCGGCCCCGCGTCCAGGGCGCACGGGCGTGTTCGTACGCCGACTCGCGGATTGGGGCGAATCGGGTGACATTGACAGAGCTCGGCGCCAGTCGCGCGGAGCGTCTCAGCGGGCGGGCTCCGCACATCCGTTCCGGCCCGGCTGACTAGGCTGGACGCACCAGGAGCCGATCCGGGCAACCGAACAAGTGGATCAGCTCGCACCACGTACATCAGCGAGGAGCATCACCGTGGCGGTACGAGCGGTCCGGGGCGCCGTCCAACTGGATCGGGACGAGGCCGGACACATGGACGAGCGGGTCAGTGAACTGCTCACCGAGGTCCTGGAACGCAACGGCCTCACCGCGGACGACCTGATCAGCATCTGGTTCACGGCCACCCCCGACCTGCACAGCGACTTCCCGGCCGCCGCGGCCCGCAAGCTCGGCATCGTCGACGTACCGCTGATCTGCGCCCAGGAACTGGACATCGAGGGCGCGATGCCCCGGGTGGTCCGGATACTCGCGCACATCGAGTCCGACATCCCCCGCGCCGACATCGCGCACGTCTACCTCGGTGCCGCGGGGGCGCTTCGCAAGGACATCGCCCAGTGAGAACCGCACTCGTCATCGGCACCGGCCTCATCGGTACGTCCGCCGCCCTCGCCCTCGCCTCACGCGGCGTCGTCGTCCACCTCGCCGACCACGACCCCGAGCAGGCCCGTACGGCCGCCGCCCTGGGCGCCGGCACGGACGAGGCGCCGGAGGGACCGGTCGACCTCGCGATCGTCGCCGCGCCGCCCGCCTACGTGGCCGGCGTCCTCGCCGACGCGATGCGCCGGGGTGTCGCGCGCGGCTACCTCGACGTGGCCAGCGTCAAGGGCGGCCCGCGCCGCGAGCTGGACGCGCTGGGCCTCGACCTGGCGTCGTACATCGGCTCGCACCCCATGTCGGGCCGCGAGAAGTCCGGCCCGCTGGCCGCGACCGGTGACCTCTTCGAGGGCCGTCCCTGGGTGCTGACGCCGACCCGCGACACCGACACCGAGGTGCTGAACCTCGCCCTCGAGCTGGTCTCGCACTGCCGTGCCGTCCCCGTCGTCATGGACGCGGACGCCCACGACCGTGCCGTTGCCCTCGTTTCCCACATGCCCCACCTGGTCTCCAGCATGGTGGCGGCGCGACTGGAGAACGCGGAGGAGGCGGCCGTACGGCTGTGCGGGCAGGGCATCCGGGACGTGACCCGGATCGCCGCGTCCGACCCCGGCATGTGGATCGACATCCTCTCCGCCAACCCCGGGCCGGTCGCCGACCTCCTCACCGACGTCGCCGCCGACCTGGAGGAGACGGTCCAGGCGCTGCGGTCCCTGCAGTCCTCCGACGAGGCGAAGCGGCGCGAGGGCGTCAGCGGGGTCGAGGACGTGCTGCGGCGCGGGAACGCGGGGCAGGTGCGGGTGCCCGGCAAGCACGGGTCCGCTCCGCGGGTCTACGAGGTCGTGGCCGTGCTCATCGACGACCAGCCCGGGCAGTTGGCCCGCATCTTCGCCGATGCGGGGCGGGCGGGGGTCAATATCGAGGATGTGCGGATCGAGCATGCGACGGGGCAGCAGGCGGGGCTTGTGCAGTTGATGGTGGAGCCGAAGGCGGCACCGGTGTTGTCGGCCGCGCTGCGGGAGCGCGGGTGGGCTATTCGGCAGTAGGTGGGGTTTGTTTCGCCCCCGCCGCCCCTACCCGTCCCTCCCCCAGAGGGGGGACCCCCACTGGGGGCTGCCGCCCCCAGACCCCCGCTTTCGCGCTGAACGCGCTCGTCCTCAAACGCCGGACGGGCTGGGTGGGCGTGCGGCCGGACGAGTGACTCTTACCCAGTAACCTTGTCCGGGGCGCCCTGCGTCCCCGTCCCACCACCCCGGACCAGGAAAGGTGCCTCCACAGTGGATCGCGCCGCAGTGATTGTCGCCATCGACGGGCCCTCCGGCACAGGCAAGTCGAGCACGTCCAAGGCCGTTGCCGCGCAGCTCGGGCTGAGCTACCTGGACACCGGGGCCCAGTACCGGGCGATCACCTGGTGGATGGTGAACAACGGGATCGACATCTCGGACCCCTCCGCGATCGCCGCCGTGGCCGGCAAGGCCGAGATCGTCTCCGGTACCGATCCGGAGAACCCGACGATCACCGTGGACGGCACCGATGTCGGCGGGCCGATCCGCACCCAGGAGGTCACCTCCAAGGTCAGCGCGGTGAGCGCCGTACCGGAGGTGCGTGCCCTGATCACCGAGCTGCAGCGGTCCATCGCCGGATCCGCCGAGAAGGGGATCGTCGTCGAGGGACGGGACATCGGGACGACCGTGCTGCCCGACGCCGATCTGAAGATCTTCCTCACGGCCTCCCCGGAGGCCCGTGCCGCCCGGCGCAGCGGTGAGCTGAAGGGTGCCGACGTCAACGCCACCCGTGAGGCGCTGCTGAAGCGGGACGCGGCCGACTCCAGCCGTAAGACCTCGCCGCTCGCCAAGGCGGACGACGCGGTCGAGGTGGACACCTCCGAGCTGACCCTCCAGCAGGTCATCGAGTGCGTTGTCACCCTCGTCGAGGAGAAGCGGGACGCGAAGTGAGCGTTCCGTCCAAGGCGCTGAAGGAGTCCGAGGCTCCTACGGCGCGGGGTGCCGAGGTGGGGCGGCGTATCGGCGTCGGCCTGATGTACGGGCTGTGGAAGCCGCGTGTCCTCGGCTCCTGGAAGGTTCCCGTGACCGGTCCGGTGATCCTCGCCGTCAACCACTCGCACAACATCGACGGTCCGATGGTCATCGGGGTGGCACCCCGGGCCTCCCACTTCCTGGTCAAGAAGGAGGCGTTCATCGGTCCGCTCGGACCCGCCATGCACGCCCTCGGCCAGGTGAAGGTGGACCGCTCGACCGCCGACCGCACGGCGATCTCCCAGGCCCTGAGTGTGCTGGCGAACGGCGGGGTGCTCGGGATCTTTCCCGAGGGCAGCCGGGGCGAGGGCGACTTCGCCGCGCTGCGCGCCGGGCTCGCCTACTTCGCGGTGCGCAGCGGGGCCCCCGTCGTGCCCGTGGCCGTACTGGGAAGCACCGACCGGCCCGGACGGTTGATAAAAGGGCTGCCCGCGCTGCGCAGCCGCGTCGACGTGGTCTTCGGTGACCCGTTCGAGGCGGGCGACGGCACCGGGCGGCGTACGCGTGCGGCGCTGGACGAGGCGACCGTACGCATTCAGAAGCAGCTCACCGCGCACCTGGAGAACGCCAGACGGCTCACCGGCCGTCAGGAAAACGCCGGGCGCCCCGCTGAGCGCTGAGAGACACTTGACCAACTGACTGCTTGAGCAGTTCGAGTAGTGGATCGCCCGACAACAGGGGGTTCCACCGATCACCACGATGAACGAGGTACGCACTTCATGAACGACCACGAGCACGGAGAGCTCGGCGATGCCGAGTACGCGGAGTTCATGGAGCTCGCCGCGGTAGAGGGCTTCGACGTCGAGGATGTCGAGGGCGCGATCGACGAGGCGGGACACGGTCCGCTGCCCGTCCTCGCCGTCGTCGGGCGGCCGAACGTCGGCAAGTCGACGCTCGTCAACCGCATCATCGGGCGCCGTGAGGCCGTCGTCGAGGACAAGCCCGGCGTCACCCGCGACCGTGTCACCTACGAGGCCGAGTGGTCCGGGCGGCGCTTCAAGGTCGTCGACACCGGCGGCTGGGAGCAGGACGTCCTCGGTATCGACGCCTCCGTGGCCGCGCAGGCCGAGTACGCGATCGAGGCGTCCGACGCGGTCGTCTTCGTCGTGGACGCCAAGGTCGGCGCGACCGACACCGACGAGGCGGTCGTCCGGCTGCTGCGCAAGGCGGGCAAGCCCGTCGTGCTGTGCGCCAACAAGGTCGACGGGCCGAGCGGCGAGGCCGACGCCTCGTATCTCTGGTCCCTCGGTCTCGGCGAGCCGCACCCCGTCTCCGCGCTGCACGGCCGTGGCACCGGCGACATGCTGGACGCCGTCCTGGAGGCGCTGCCCGAGGCGCCCGCGCAGACCTTCGGCGCCGGGGTCGGCGGCCCGCGCCGGATCGCCCTCATCGGCCGCCCGAACGTCGGCAAGTCCTCCCTGCTGAACAAGGTGGCGGGCGAGGAGCGCGTCGTCGTCAACGAGATCGCGGGCACCACCCGTGACCCGGTCGACGAGCTGATCGAACTCGGCGGTGTCACCTGGAAGTTCGTCGACACGGCGGGCATCCGCAAGCGCGTCCACCTCCAGCAGGGCGCCGACTACTACGCCTCGCTGCGTACGGCCGCCGCCGTCGAGAAGGCCGAGGTCGCCGTCATCCTGATCGACGGCTCCGAGAACATCTCCATCCAGGACCAGCGGATCGTCACCATGGCCGTCGAGGCCGGCCGTGCGATCGTCCTCGCGTACAACAAGTGGGACACGCTCGACGAGGAGCGCCGCTACTACCTGGAGCGGGAGATCGAGACCGAGCTCGCCCAGGTGGCGTGGGCGCCCCGCGTCAATGTCTCGGCGCGCACCGGCCGGCACATGGAGAAGCTGGTCCCCGCGATCGAGACCGCCCTCGCGGGCTGGGAGACCCGGGTTCCGACGGGCCGGCTGAACGCCTTCCTCGGCGAACTGGTCGCCGCCCACCCGCACCCGGTCCGGGGCGGCAAGCAGCCGCGCATCCTGTTCGGCACGCAGGCGGGCACCAAGCCGCCGCGGTTCGTGCTCTTCGCTTCCGGCTTCATCGAGGCCGGCTACCGCCGATTCGTGGAGCGCCGGCTGCGCGAGGAGTTCGGCTTCGACGGCACGCCCATCCACATCTCGGTGCGGGTGCGCGAGAAGCGCGGCAAGAAGAAGTAGCAGGTCCACAACTGGCAGGTTCACAACTGAGGGGCGGCTCCGGGTGGAGCCGCCCCTCAGTCATGTGCGCAGTCATGTGCGGGTGGTGCTCACAGGCCCCGGCGCGGGCCCGGTGGCAGGGCCGCCGGGATGTGGGTCATCCCGGTGTAGTGCTGCTGTCGTCCACCCGTGGGCCATACGACGGTCGGGGGCGGGGTCGCCGGCTGCCCCTGCTGCGCGTCGAGTTCACCGACCCGCTGCCACACGGACTGCTGACCACCGCCCTGACCGCCGCCCTGGCCGCCGTGGCGCGCGCTGAACGCCCCCGCGCTGTAGGCGCTGTACGAGCCCGAGTTCGAGCCGAACGAGCCGCCGTACGAGGCAAGGCCGTTCGGTTGGGCCCCGAACGCCGCGAAGCCCGGCTCGTCCTCGCCGCTGCGGTCACCCGGCAGCGAGCGGAAGGACTTGCCGTACTCCGCGTACAGCGCGTCGTAGATCGGCGTGGCCGACGGGCCGCTGGGGAAGGACTGGCGGCGGGGGACGTGGTAGGTGTGCACACACCTCCAAACGACCCCACCCCCCAACAGATGCGGCCACCGACGGTATTGGCAGGGCCGCGGAGCGCCCTGCCAGGGGCGCGGGGAACTGCGCGACAAGCCACAGGCAACCGCAAGCCGCCAACCGACCGACGCACCCCTGGCCTACGGCGTCACGTCCCCGCCAGAGGCAACGCGCTGGCGACCAGCTTCCCGATCCCCGCCGCCTTGTCCAACGCGTCCCGCAGCAGATCCTCGCGGGGCTGGCGCCCGATGGAACCGACCGGCGCCGCGAACATCAGCACCTGCTGGTGCTTGTTCGCGGCGGCCCGCCAGCTCTCGGTGACCTGGAGCGGCTGGTGCGCCTGCCACCACGCCACCGGGGTCCCGCCGTTCGGGCCCGGCTGGAGTACGGCGTGCAGCTGGCCCGCGGCGAGCAGCACCGACCAGCCGTGCAGCACGGGAGGAACCTCCGTCAGCTCGGTCAGCGGCATGAAGCCCTGCTCGATGAGGAGGGGCAGGAAGTCGTCGCCGGCGCCCGTCGCGCCCGGGCGGACGATGGGGGCGGTCGGTTCGACGACCAGGGCGGGGTGCAACTCGCCCTCGATCAGTACGAGTCCGCTGGTGACCCCCAGCACGGCCTGCTCGGGTGCGGGCATCGGGGCCTCCTCGTCTGCGTTGATGGAGCGGACCGCGCCCTGGAGCTGCTCCTCGGTGACCTGGACGACCTGCGACGGCAGGCAGCCCGCGTGGGCGAAGGCGAGGACGGCGGTCTCGTCCCCGATGAAGAGGACGGTGCTGGTGCGCTCCTGGGCGGAGTCGCCCGGCGTGCGACAGGACGTGCAGTCGTAACTGCCCGGTGCGTTGTCGCCGGCGAGCAGCCGGTCGGCTTCTTCGTCGCCGATCTCGGCGCGGACCTCGTCGCTGACATCGAGCATGCGCGGCACGGGTGGCTCCCTCGGGATGCGGTGCGTGGCGGGGCCGGGTTCGCCCCCGGCCGGTGAACCCGGACAGCCCAGGCTCATGAAGATGACAACGGGCGATCTGTGGCAGGGGTCACGCTGCACGGCGAACGGAATCGAACCAACCTCCGCGCGCGGTCACCATGAGTCATGGAATGGATACTCAATGTCAAGTAACGGACGGGTTACGGAAGTTGGTTTGGTGAACTGACTCACAGTTTGTCCGAGTAGCTGGTTGATAAATCAGGAAATGAACGAATGAAGTGGGTGGCCGGATTTCGCCGATACCCCCGGTAACCGCGAACTGGCCTGGGACAACAGGGAGTTGGTTGATATCGCCATGTCGCGGTCCATAGATTCCTCCGCCGGGTGCACCTAGCACCGCTCGGGCAGTTCCGTCGGCCGCGCAGAACCAGACACCGCGCAGCACCACCGCCGACGGACGGGGCGGAGCGTGCCGACCGCGTAACCGCGCGGCCGACACGCCCCGGTCACGGGGAGCCCGGGTCTGTGGAGAGGGAACTACATGTCCGAGTGTGCCGATAGTTACACCCGCAAGTCCCGCAAGACGGCGGTCCTCGCCGGAGCAGCGCTGCTCGCTCCGCTCGGACTGCTGGCCGCGACAGGCAACGCCGCGGCGGCGGACAGCGGGGTGTGGGACCGCATCGCCCAGTGCGAGAGCGGCGGCAACTGGCACATCAACACCGGCAACGGCTACTACGGAGGGCTCCAGTTCTCCGCGAGCACCTGGCGCGCCTACGGCGGGACGGCCTACGCGGCCACCGCCGACGGGGCCAGCAGGTCTCAGCAGATCGCCGTCGCCACCAAGGTCCAGGGCGCCCAGGGTTGGGGCGCGTGGCCGACCTGTTCGGCGCGAGCGGGTGCCGGCGGGAGCGCTCCCGCGGTATCGGGCTCCGGCTCGGGTTCTGAATCGGGCTCCGGTTCGGCCGCCACCAAGTCGACGAAGAAGTCGGCCAAGTCGTCCAGCGAACGGTCGGTCAAGAAGGCCACCGGTTCCGGTGAGTCCGCGGTGTCGAAGGCTCCGTCGAAGGCGCCGGAGCGTTCGTCGGCCCACACGGGCCGCAGCTCGTCCCGAGGCGACTACACCGTCCGTGAGGGCGACACCCTGAGCGGCATCGCCGCCCGGTACACGACCACGTGGCAGCACCTCTACGCCACCAACAAGGCTGTCATCGGCGGCGATCCCAACCTGATCGTGCCCGGTCAGCAGCTCGACTTCTGAGCCGACTCCTTCGCTTCCGGCACCCTGCCGGCACTGTGCCCCACCCCGTCCCCGGACCGGGTGGGGCACCCGCGTTCGCGGCCGTGCCCATTCGCTGTACAACAGGGTTGAGGACAGTCGCTGTCCGCGACCGCTGGCAGACTCGGGCCCATGTTGGAGACCTCGGCACGGCTTCTGCGTCTGCTCTCGCTGCTCCAGGCCCACCGCGAATGGTCCGGCGCCGACCTGGCGGGCCGCCTCGGCGTGACCCCGCGTACCGTCCGCCGGGACGTGGACCGGCTGCGCGACCTCGGCTATCCCGTGGACGCCAGTCCGGGCACCGGCGGCGGTTACCGGCTGGGCGCCGGCGCCGAACTGCCTCCGCTGCTGCTGGACGACGACGAGGCCGTCGCCGTGGCCGTCGGGCTGCGGACCGCCGCCGGACAGGGCATCGAGGGGATCGGCGAGACCTCCGTACGGGCGCTGGCCAAGCTCGAACAGGTGTTGCCCGACCGGCTCCGCCGACGGGTCGGCGCCCTGAACGCCTTCACCGTGCCGATGCTGCGCGGACCGCAGCCCTCCGCCGTGGACCCGGCCGTCCTCACCGAACTCGCCCACCTCTGCCGGGACACGGAACGGCTGCGCTTCGAGTACCGGGGACACGAAGGGGCCGTGTCCCGCCGTACCGTCGAACCGCACCGGCTGGTGTGCACCGAGCGGCGCTGGTACCTGGTCGCCTGGGACGTCGACCGCGCCGACTGGCGTACGTTCCGGGTGGACCGCATCACGCCGAAGCCGCCGCACGGGCCGCGCTTCGCCCCGCGGACACCTCCCGCCGACGATCTCGCCGCCTATGTCTCCAAGGGCGTCTCCACGCGCGCGTACGCCTCGCAGGCCGTCGTGCGGCTGCTGGCGCCCGTCGAGGAGGCCGCCGCGCGGATCTCGCCCTCCGCCGGGACGCTGGAGCCGGACGGCGAGGAGGCCTGTCTGCTGCGCACCGGGGCCGCGAGCCTCGAGGTGATGGTCATCCACGTCATGCTGATGGGCTTCGAGTTCGAGGTGCTGGAGCCCGCGGAACTCGTCGACGTGATCAGGACGTCCCGTGACCGGCTGTCCCGTGCGATGGCGCGGTCGCCGCTTCCCGGAGGCGGGCCGGGGGAGAAGCAGGGGTGAGCAGGCGCTGTGCGGGGGCTTTGTGTGGAAGTCGTGGGTGTTTTATGTGTTCTGTCGCCGGGATGGCGTGAAGACGCGTGGCATCAGCACGTATGGCGTCTGTAAGAAGAACGTAAGAGGTCGCGGTGGGGGTGGTCGATGGAATTCACTCTCCGTGAGTTTCCTGTCCGGCCTCTTGGAGGGGGGTTTATCGAGGGCCCGCGGAGAGATGTCGAATTACGTTCGAATGGCTGCGGGAAGGACGGGTGACGCCTACGGTGACAGTCATGGCACCGAATCCCACGACCGAAGAACCCCAGGACAATCCGGACACCTATCTCGGCCTCGACTCCGCGCGGGCCGAACGGCTCGCCAGGGAACGCGGCTGGTCAGCGGTGCGGTCGTTGCCGCCCGGGGCGATCATCACCATGGAGTACCGCTCCGGGCGGCTCAACTTCGAGGTCACCGACGGCACAGTGACCCGCTGCTGGAAGGGCTGACGCCGGCCGGCGCGCCTCCGGCGGCTCAGCCGCTGCCGGGCAGGGGGCGCGTCGACGGGGTGCCGGTGGCCCGGGGCGCGCGGTCCGCGTGCGGCGGGCGGCGGCTGCCGACCGGGGTGACCGGCGTGCGCTCCGAGCGGCTCGCGTGCGGCCCGGGGGCCAAATGCGCGGGGTGCGCGGGGTGCGCGGGGTGTGCCGGGTGCGCGGGCGTCCGGGACGAGCGGGCCGCCGGGGTGGTGTTCTCGCGGGCCACGGCCGCCTCCTCGGCGCTCGCGTGCGGCTTGAGCAGCGCCGGCGAGCCGACTCCGGCCGGTACGGGCGCGGTGCCGTGTCCCCGCGCGCGCCTGCGGTCGCGCTGGTCGAGCAGCCAGGTCTCGGCGCGGGTGATCAGAGGCTCGAACCACGGCAGTGCCAGCAGCACCAGCAGACCCGCGACCCAGCCCAGGACGACATCGCTCAGCCAGTGCGTGCCCAGATAGACCGTGGTGAGACCGACGCCGAGCGACATCAGCGCCGTACTGGCGGACAGCCAGCGCCTGGTCCCGGGGGTCGAGGCCAGATAGGCCAGGATGCCCCAGGTCACCACGGCGTTCGCGGTGTGGCCGCTGGGGAATATGTCCCCGCCCATGCCCATCTCGTTCGAGCCGATGGTCGTCGCGTAGTGCGGTCCGAGACGGCCCATGCCGATCTTGGCGGCGCCGACCGTGATGTTGAGCAGCAGCAGTGCCGCGCCGAACACGAGCAGCGGTCGCAGGGTGTGCTGGCGCCAGGCGCGCCATCCCAGCCAGGCCGAGATCATCACGGCGGTGGGGCCGCGCTGGCCGAGGACCACGTAGTAGTCGAGGAACGCGTGCACCTCCGGCCACTGCTGGTACGGCCGGAAGAACATGACCTGCCAGTCGAGCCGGACCAGCCATGAGGTGATCACTACGGCCCACACGGTGGCGAGATAGAAGGCCAGGGTCGCGACAAGGAGCACGATCCTGTGCCGGCTCATCTTCGGCACGTCGAGGGTCGGCCGTCCCGGTTCCCGGTCCAGCCTCGCGAACACCCGGTCCAGACGGGCGAGGTTTCGTTCGGTACGCACGCAATCGACGTTACAGCGAGTGAGCGCAGTTCTCCGCCCAATCCGTGGCTTTGTAATGACGATGTGATGTGGGATTGCTCTCAGGGCGATGTTTAATTCACCGGAATCCCTATTCGACGTGCGCGCCTTCCCTTTCTTTCCATTGATCATGCGGCGGTGGCGTTTTATGGCCCTTTCGAATTGGTTCACCGGGTGCTTGTCCAGAATTCGCCCGGAGGTCGGTCAGGGCGGACCGGAGCCGTTCAGCCAGAACGCCCCGTAGACCGCCGAGGCCACCGCGGCCACACCCGTCACCAGCACCGACCTGGACGTACGCGGCCTGGCCAACGCCCGTGCGAGCGGCAGCAGAAGAGGGAACGCGGGCAGCAACAGGCGTGGTTTCGAGCCGAAGTAGCTCGACGCGCACAGGGCGAGGACGGTGACGACCCCCGCGTACACCAGCAGGGGCAGCGGCTGGCGCTGCCGTACGCAGGTGACGTACAGCCAGATCAGCAGCCCCACACCGACGACGAGTCCGACTCCGGCCAGTGCCGAGGGGAACGAGGTGAACTTGTCGGCGACGAAACGGGCGAATGCGGCGCCGCCGTCGAAGCCGTTGCGCCAGCCTGCCTGGACGTCCAGATAGCCCAGGGGGCCCTTGCCGGTGCGGTGGCCGACCCACAGGACGTAACCGGCGGCGCCCAGCGGTGCGATCAGCATGCCGAGGGCGCGCCGCCATCGGGGCGTGCTCCGGTCCCGTACGAACGAGGCGACGGCCGCCGCCCACACGGCCGCCACCACCGCGAGTCCCACCGGGCGGGTCAGGCCGGCCAGCAGGGCCAGGGTGCCGGCCGTCAGCCAGCGGCCGGTGAGGACCGCGTACAGCGACCAGGCGGCCAGAGCCGTGAACAGTGACTCGCTGTACGCCATCGACTGGACGATCCCCACCGGCAGCACCGCCCACAGCAGTACGGCGCACACCCCGACGCGGCGGCCGTAAACGTGGTCCGCGACCGCGAACACGCCCCAGGCGGCGGCGAGTGAGGCGAGCGCGCTCACCGCGAAGCCCGCGTCGGCGTACGACATCGGCGTCACGGACGCCAGGAGCCGCTCCAGCCAGGGCAGCAGCGGGAAGAAGGCCAGGTTCGAGTGCACGTCACCGTTGGCGAGGCGCACCTCATAGCCGTAGCCGAGCTCGGCGACCCGCGTGTACCAGAGCGAGTCCCAGCGGGCGGTCAGCAGCTTGTACGCGCTCTTGTCCCGGGCCGCGCTCCACACGGCCAGCGCGAGCAGGCCCAGCACGCGGACGGCCATGTACCCGAGGAGAGCGGGCGCGGCTCGGCGGAGCGTGGGCGGCGAGGGGTGCGCGGGGAGCGGGCGGGCGCCACGGGTGCCGAGAGCTGTCACCGGTCGATTATCGGCGGTCCGCTGAATACGGGTGGGCGCGGGGAGCATGCGCCCGGCGGTGCGTGGTGCAGGCCACACGGGTTCCGGCGGAGGGTGAGAGGTCCGCCACTTTTCGCCGCTCAGGACTCGCGTACGCTGTCGGACCACTCGCTTTTCGCCGCGCGGACCGAGGACACCGCTCCTCCTCGGTCGAAGCCGAAGCCCGCCGGGGAGTCCCCACCCCGCCGCGGACCGCCGAACGCGAGGGAACCTTGGAGGTACGTACATGTCCGGGACGACCACGGCTGCCGCCGCGCTGCGCCGCCGGGCCGCCGGGGCGAGCGCCAACCGCTGGGTCGTCCTTCTCGTCCTCTGCACGAGCCTGCTGCTCGTCGCGGTCGACGCGACCGTGCTGCATGTGGCGGTGCCCGCCGTCAGCGAGGATCTCCGGCCCGGCGCGATAGAGCTGCTCTGGATCGTCGACATCTATCCGCTGGTCTGCGCCTCGCTGCTGATCCTGTTCGGCACGCTCGGTGACCGGGTCGGCCGCAGACGGATCCTGCTCCTCGGGTACGGGCTCTTCGGCGTCGCCTCCGGTATGGCCGCCTTCGCCGGCAGCCCGCAGCTGCTGATCCTGGCGCGGGCGCTGCTGGGTGTCGGCGGCGCGATGATCATGCCGGCGACGCTCTCGATCCTCCGCCAGGTCTTTCCCGACCGGCGCGAACGGGCGCTGGCGATCGGTGTCTGGAGCGCGGTGGCAGCGGTGGGCGCGGCGGTCGGTCCGCTGCTCGGCGGCTTTCTGCTGGAGCACTTCTGGTGGGGGTCGGTCTTCCTTGTCAACATCCCGTTGATGCTGGTCAGCCTTCCGGTCGGCCGGTTGCTGCTGCCCGAGTCGCGCGGTGGGCGGAGCGAGGGTCCGTGGGACGTCGTCGGCGCGCTGACGGCGGCGGGCGGGTTGTTCGGGGTCGTGCTGGGCGTGAAGCGGCTGGGCGGCGGCGAGGGCGTGGGCAACTTCCTGACGGTCCTGCCGTTGGTGGGGGGCGCGGCACTGCTGGTGGTGTTCGTGCGCAGGCAGCGGCGGCGTACGCATCCGCTGGTCGACCTGCGGATGTTCGCGCGGCCCGCGTTCAGTACGTCCGTGGGGTGCATCGTGCTGGCGATGCTCGCGCTGGTCGGGCTGGAGCTGATCGCGGCGCAGTATCTGCAACTGGTGCTGAAGCTTTCGCCTTTGGAGACGGGGCTACGGCTGTTGCCGCTGACGGTCGCGGCGATGGCGGCGGGGCTGGTGGGGGCGCGGCTGCTGCGGAGGTTCGGGCCGCGGGCGATGGTGTGCGCCGGGTTCTGCCTCACCGCGGCGGCGGTACTGCTGCTGACGGCGATGGGCGGGGAGGACAACGCGGGGTTGTTGCTCGCCGGGTTCGTGCTGCTGGGCTTCGGGCTGGAGACGACGCTCTTCGGGGCGTACGAGTCGATGCTGAGCGAGGCTCCGGCGGAGCAGGCGGGTGGGGCGGCGGCGATCGGGGAGACGTCGTACCAGCTGGGCGCGGGGATCGGGATCGCGCTGCTGGGGAGTGTGATGAACGCGGCGTACGCGCCGGGGGTGGGGTCCGTGCGGGGGGTTCCGGAGGCGGCGTCGGTTGCGGCGGGGCATTCGCTGGGCGAGGCGTACGAGGTTGCCGGGCGGCTCGGGGGGTCTTCTGGGGTTGCCCTGCGGGCGGCGGCTCGGGATGCGTTTGTGCACGGGCTGCATGTGACGTTGGTGGTGAGTGCGGGGTTGTTGGTGCTGGGGGCGGTGATGGCGTTGCGGTTGCCGCGGGTGATGAAGTGTGAGGGGGAGGTTGTGGGGGTGCCTGGGCCTCGGGGCGGTGAGGGGGCGAGGTGTGTCGGTGTGAACGCCGGAGGTCTCCCACCCACGCACCACCCGTGACGGTCACTTGAGCGGTGGACGTCGCCTGTGGGGGTGCGGGCGCGTCGGCGGGTGCGGGTGCGGGTGCTGGAACGTCGGCGGGTGCGGGTGGCGGTGTGAACGGTTGCCAGTGGCTGGTTGCGCGGTGCGGGGTGTGCTGGCGGGGTGGGGCGGTGCGGGTGGACGGTGGGTAGTGGCGGTGGTGCGTGTTGCGCGCGGGGGCGTGGGTGAGCGGTGGTTTCGTGGCGGTGTGGGGCGGGCGTCGGCGATAGGTGAACCCCCGCGGGAGACGTTCAGCTCTTGGACGTTCCGCGCGGGCGGTGCGTGGGTGGGAGACCGTGCGGTACGGTCGTAACTAGCGGTGCTAGTTTAAGTTGACGGAGGCTCCTGTGGCTGTGTTCGCGAAGTTGCCCCCTTTCGACCCCGCCGATCCGCTCGGCCTCGACGACCTGCTCGACGCGGAGGACCTGGCGATCAGGGACACCGTGCGCGCCTGGGCGGCGGACCGGGTGGTGCCGTATGTCGCCGGATGGTTCGAGGAGGGTGAGCTGCCGGACATCAGGGGGCTCGCCCGTGAGCTGGGCGGCATCGGCGCCCTCGGGATGTCGCTCACCGGCTACGGCTGCGCCGGCGCCTCCGCCGTGCAGTACGGGCTCGCCTGTCTGGAGCTGGAGGCCGCCGACTCCGGTATCCGGTCGCTGGTCTCCGTGCAGGGGTCCCTCGCCATGTACGCCATCCATGCCTTCGGGAGTGAGGAGCAGAAGCAGACCTGGCTGCCCCGGATGGCCTCCGGCGACGTCATCGGCTGCTTCGGGCTCACCGAGCCCGACCACGGCTCCGACCCCGCCGGGATGCGCACCTACGCCAAGCGTGACAGTGGCGGCAGCGGCGACTGGGTGCTCGACGGGCGCAAGATGTGGATCACCAACGGGTCGATCGCCGGGGTGGCCGTCGTATGGGCGCAGACCGACGACGGCATCCGGGGGTTCGTCGTGCCCACCGACACCCCCGGGTTCTCCGCGCCCGAGATCAAGCACAAGTGGTCCCTGCGCGCCTCCGTCACCAGTGAGCTGGTGATGGACGGGGTGCGACTGCCCGCCGATGCCGTGCTGCCGGACGTCGCCGGCCTTCGTGGTCCCCTCAGTTGTCTCTCCCACGCGCGGTACGGGATCGTCTGGGGTGCCATGGGCGCCGCCCGGTCCTGTTTCGAGGCCGCGGTCGACTACGCGAAGACGCGTGAGCAGTTCGGGCGGCCCATCGGAGGGTTCCAGCTCACCCAGGCCAAGCTCGCCGACATGGCGGTCGAGCTGCACAAGGGGATTCTGCTCGCCCACCATCTGGGGCGGCGCATGGACGCCGGCCGCCTGCGTCCCGAGCAGGTCAGCTTCGGCAAGCTCAACAACGTACGAGAGGCCATCGACATCTGTCGTACGGCCCGGACGATCCTCGGGGCCAACGGGATCTCACTCGAGTACCCGGTGATGCGGCACGCGACGAACCTCGAGTCGGTGCTCACGTACGAGGGCACCGTCGAGATGCACCAGCTGGTGCTGGGCAAGGCGCTCACCGGACTTGACGCCTTCCGCTGACCTGAACAACGGACGGCGGGGCCGGTGAGCGGCCCTGCTCAGCTCTGGTTGAAGAAGCCGTCCGCGCGGTGCGGCTGGGCCTCCCCGCTGATGATCTCCGTGTCGGCGGGGGTCAGCAGGAACACGCGGTTGGACACCCGCTCGATCGAGCCGCGCAGACCGAAGATGAGGCCTGCGGCGAAGTCGACGACGCGCTTGGCGTCGGCGGGCTCCATGGCGGTGAGGTTCATGATGACCGGGACGCCGTCCCGGAAGAGCTCGCCGATGGCGCGGGCGTCCCGGAAGCTGTCCGGGGTGACCGTGCCGATGCGGCGGCCCTTCTCCTCGGCCACCTCACCCGCGACCTTGACCCGGGGGTCCGTTACCCAGGCATCGCCGGGCTGTTCGGTTCCCTCGGAGTAGTCGTCGTCGTAGTAACGCTCGTCATCGTTGTCGTCGACGAGGCCAAGCCAGGCACTCGCCTTGCGTACCGATCCCATGGACGCCTCCTCTCACAGCGGTCTCTCATGCTTTCCGCATCCCTATGGTCATCCATGATGCGGATGGCGCGCCAAGTGAATAGACGCCGCGCGGGGGTTTCGTGACGGTACTGGTGCACAACCATTTCGTCGAGAGGCCCCGCGCCGCAAGGGTCTTACTGTGTACGACTGCTGACTGAGAGTGAAATATGATTCTTCGTGGCGTATGGGTGAGCGTTGGGACGTATGGGTGAATGGGCGCCCTGCGTGCTTTCCTGACGGAGGATCAGGTGCGGTAAGGGCGGGCCCAGTCGTTGGTGAGGGTCGGCTGACGCCGGGTCAGTATTGAGAGGAGGGGGTGCTTGAGAGGGAGGGGGTGCATGAGGGGAGGGGGTGCGCGGGTGTGAAGGCGCGGGCGAAGTGTGGAGTGCGCGGGGGAACGCGAAAAGGCGCCCGGGTACGAGCGGGCGCGCAGGGGGTCAGCTCAACAGGAAGAGGACCACACTCGACCGAGGTCGATGTGGGAGCGTTTGACCAGCCACTGCTGTGGATGCATGGGGCAAGTGGAACAGGCATTCGGAGTCGAGTCAACCGACATGAGACGAACCGCTCACAGTTCGGACAGCCTTGACAGTGAGGGGAAACGAGGCCGTACAGTCGACGGACGGCCCTGCTGAGGGGCTCGGCCGTATCGCGCGCCGACTGTGCTGCCGTACCGCTGTCAGGTACGCCGTGCCGCACGCCCCGCGCGCCCGTGTGAAGGCATCACCGTGTTCGACCTATCGCGTCACGGAGCCTTCGCATGTCCTCAGACACCCTTGCCAGGTCGGTCCCTCCGACAGACCCTGAAGACCCTCTCGACCCGGTGAGGCCGACTCTTGTCATCGTCGGGGCCGGCCCCCGAGGGACCGGTCTCCTCGAGCGGATCGCCGCCAACGCGCCCGCGCTGTACGGGGATTCGGAGCTCGACATCCATCTTGTCGACCCGCATCCGCCGGGCGCCGGCCGGATCTGGCGGCAGGAGCAGTCCCCGCTGCTGTGGATGAACTCGCAGGCCCAGGACGTCACCATGTTCACCGACGAGACGGTGGCCATGGCGGGCCCGGTGCGCCCGGGACCCACGCTGCACGAGTGGGCGGACATCGACGGCCGTGTCTTCTCGGACCGGCAGCGCCTCGGCGCGTACCTGAACTGGGTGTACGAGGACACGGTGGCCGCCCTGCCGCCCGGCATCCGCGTCCGGCACCACGTGGGGCGCGCCCTGCGGGTAGACGGGTCGCGCGAGGGGCGCCAGCAGGTGTGGCTGGAGGGGCGCGCCCGGCCGCTGCTCGCCGACCTCGTCGTGCTGACGCTCGGCCACCTCGACGCCGAACTCGACGACGAGCAGAGTGAGTTGGCCGAGTACGCGCGGGCCAACGGGCTGGTCCATCTGCCGCCCGACTTCACCGCCGACAGCGACCTGTCCGCGCTGCGAGCAGGGGAACCCGTTCTGGTGCGCGGTTTCGGGCTCGCCTTCGTCGACCTCATGGTGCTGCTCACGGAGGGGCGCGGCGGACGGTACGAGGGTGATGCCGAGGAGGAGCTGACCTATGTGCCGTCCGGGCGGGAGCCCGTGCTGTACGTCGGCTCGCGGCGTGGGGTGCCCTACCACTCGAAGATCGGCTACGACTGGACCGGTGAGCGGCCGCCCCTGCCACGGTTCTTCGGGCCCGCTGAGGTGGACGCGCTGCTCGCTAGGCCGGCCGGCTTCGAGTTCCGGCGGGACGTCTGGCCGCTGGTGGAGAAGGAGCTGGGCTTCGCGCACTACCACCGGCTGTTCACCGTCCACCCGGAACGCACCAGCGCCGCCTGGGCGGACTTCGAGGAGAAGTACGCCGCCGCCGACGTGACGGAACGGGAGGTGCTGGTCGCCTCGACCGTGCCCGACCCGGCCGACCGGCTCGACCTCGCCGGCCTCGACCGTCCGCTGGAGGGGGTGCGGTATCCGTCGTACGACGCGCTCCAGGAGGGGCTGCGGACGTACATCCGGGATGATCTGACGAGGCGCCATCAGCCCTCGTACAGCCCGGACCTGGCGGTTTTCCTCGGGCTGCTCTCCGTCTACGGGCAACTGGTCCGGCTCGGGGACATCGGGTCCTGGTGGCACGGCTTCTTCAGTTACCTCGCCTCCGGGCCGCCGGGACCCCGGCTGCGGCAGATGCTCGCGCTGTCCCGGGCCGGAATCCTCAACTTCCTCGGCGCCGACACCACGGTCACCGCCGAGGACGGGGTGTTCCGGGCGAGGGGGGCCAGTGTGCCGGGTGCCTCGGTGGAGGCCCGCGCCCTGGTCGAGGCGCGGCTGCCGGAACCCACCCTCGAGCGCGCCCGCGACTCGCTGCTGCGTCAGCTGTACGACGACGGGACCGGTGTCACCCCCGAGGGGCTCCTCGCCGTGGACCCCGTCGACGGGCGGCTTCTGGACGGGAACGGCCGGCCGCACCCCCGACGCTTCGCGCTCGGACCGCACACGGAGGCACGTGGCTCCGGGGCGTTCACCAGGCCGCGTACCGGGGGCCCGGCGTTCCGCCAGAACGACGCGACGGCACGCTCGGCGCTGACGTTCCTGCGCGAGCTCGCCACCGCTGCCCACGGCGACGACCACACCGCTGAACCGGCCGGCGGGCGTGGTGCCGAGTTGGGTGGCGGGTCGGTTTCTGGTCGTGGGGCCGCCGCATGATGCCTTCCTTCTTCCTCGGGTGCTTTGACGCACCGACGAAAGGTTCATCCTCATGACCTCAACGCACGGTCGGGGGCTGCTGCATCTGGCCGCCGCCGTCGACCAGGCCGCAGCCGATCAACAGGAGCTGTTCGACGCCGACTTGTGTGTCGAGTCCGCTCGGCTCGCCGAGAGCGGCGGGCTCGACTTCGTGACGCTCGGACCGGACGCGCTCGGCGTTCTCGCCCGGGTCGCGCCCGCCACCACGCGGATCGGTCTGGTGCCCACCGTGACCGCCACCCGCACCGAGGCCCGGCATGTCCGGGCGGCGGTGGCGAACCTCGACCGGGTCAGCGGCGGTCGGGCCGGCTGGCAGCTCGACGTGTCGGCGACCGGGGCCGAGGCCGGACTCTCCGGCCGTCGACGGGCCGTACCCGGCGACGAGTTGTGGCGTGAGGCCGGTGAAGTCGCCGACGCGGCAGCCCGGTTGTGGGACGACCCGGAGGACGGTGACGAGACGGGGGAGGTGGTGCCCGGCGGCTTCGGCGACCGGGACGCGCCGCGTCACATCGGCTCGCGCCTGCCCCTCGGCCACCCTGTCCGTGTCGTCGACGCGACCGGGGTCCAGGCCCGGCAGACCGCCGCCCGGTATGCCGACGTGGCGCTCGTCCGGGCGGCGAGTGTCGCGCAGGCGGGTGCCGTACGGGACGAACTGCGCGTCGCCGCAGAGGACCTGGGGCGTGATCCGGACGGGCTGCGGGTCCTCGCGAGCCTCGTCGTCGACCTGGGCGGCGGCGAGTACGCGGCCGAGCCGGGGCACGGGGGCGGCGGTCCCCGGCCGAGCGCGCACGGCCCGCTGTACCGGGGCGGGCCCGTCGACCTGGCCGAGCTGATCACCGCCTGGCACACCTCGGGGGCGGTCGACGGCTTCCATCTCGTCCCCGCCGAGCCGCGCCGTGACCTGGAGCGGCTCGTCAACGGCACGGTGGCGCTGCTCCAGCACCGGAGTCTGTTCCGCACCTTCTACCCGGGCCGCACCCTCAGGGAGCACCTGGGGCTGGCCCGGCCCGCCAGGCAGTACACGGGGTCGGTCGGGTCCGCCGGGGGAGCGGCCTGACCGTACGGCCGCCGGGGGAGCGGTGAACTCCGGCGAACCCGTATGGACGGGCTGACTGAGCGCCACCCTCGTATTGATGACATACAGGTTGTGTACGGCAGGTCGTGCAACGGGCCGCGCGCAGAACGCGCGGCCCGGGTGTGTGTCGGAGTCGGCGACGGTTGGTTCCGGTGTTTCCGGTGTTTCCAGGGAGTGAGCTGGAGTGGGTTCATGACGGCGGACGACATGTCCGAGGCGTGGCAGCGGTGGCACGAACGGCGCATCGAGACGGTCTCGGCGCCCTACGGGCCCCTCTCACTCGTCGGTACGCACTGGATCGAGGACTTTCCGGACGGTCGGCTTCCGGCCATCCCCGGCCGCTGGACGGCCGACGGCGACCGACTCCTCCTGGACGCCGGGGTCACGGACGGGCTGACGCTCGACGGTGAGCCCTTCGCCGGGAAGGTCGGGCTGACCGCCGACCACGGTCCGGCGGGCGCGGCGCGGGTCGGCCTCGGTGAGCGTCGCCTGGTCGTACTGGTGCGCGAGGGCAGCTGGGGTGTGCGCGACTTCGACCCCGCCGCCGAGACGCGCACGGCGTTCCAAGGCATCGAGGTCACCCCGTACGACGGGCGCTGGTCGATACCCGGCCGGTTCACGCCGTACGACAGGGTGCGCGGCGTGCGCGTCGCGAACGCGGACGGGCGGGAGCGCGGGCTCGGGCTCGACGGTGAACTGACGTTCCCGCTCGACGGGCAGGAGCTGACGCTGCGTGCGACGGTCGAGGCGGACGGCAGCCTGCGGGCCGTCTTCGCCGACTCGACCAGCGGCGACGGCAGTTACCGTTTCCGGTTCCTGCGCCCCGCGGCCCCGGACGCCGAGGGGCGCACAACGGTGGACTTCAACCGGTCCCTGCTTCCGCCATGCGCGTTCGCGTCCCATTTCGTCTGCCCCTTTCCGCCGCCCGGCAATACGCTGGGCGGCGCGATCGCCGCAGGGGAGCGTGATCTCCGTTAAGGCCTGACACCAGGCCCTGGACCACCGAGTTCCTTGATCAATCCCTGTGGGCCGTGCGGGGGTTGAGCTGTCCGAGGCCGAAAGGCGCCCTTGCGTCGACCGGTCGAACGGCCGAATACTCCCACCCAGCGCTTGTCAGGGTCACAGCATGTCCGGAATCCGGACGGAACGGTCCCCGACTGCGCCTCACGGGCCCCGACCCCACGCGGGCCCCCGACTTCCCATGTGGAGGAACGACAAGTGAGGATCAAGCGCACTACCCCCCGCAGTGGCATCACGAGACGGACCCGGCTGATCGCCGTCAGCACCGGACTCGTGGCCGCGGCCGCGATCGCGATCCCCAACGCGACCGCCGCCGACGTCACCACCTTCAGTACCGCCCAGCTCGCCAAAACGAGCAGCTCGGTACTCAAGGCCGACATCCCGGGCACCGCCTGGGCCGTCGACGCGAAGACGAACCGCGTCGTCGTGACCGTCGACAGCACGGTCTCCCAGGCGGAGATCGCGAAGATCAAGCAGCAGGCGGGCAGCACCGCCGACGCCATCACCATCAAGAAGACGCCGGGCAAGTTCACCAAACTGATCTCCGGCGGCGACGCGATCTATGCGAGTAGCTGGCGCTGCTCCCTGGGCTTCAACGTCCGCAGCGGGAACACCTACTACTTCCTGACCGCCGGTCACTGCACCGACGGCGCGGGCAACTGGTGGTCCAACTCCGCTCGTACGACGCTGCTCGGCGCGACCTCGGGCTCCAGCTTCCCGACGAACGACTACGGCATCGTCAAGTACGCGAGCAGCTACCCCACCAGCTCGATCTCGGGCACCGTCGGCAGCGTCGACATCACCAGCGCCGCCACTCCGTCCGTGAACACGACGGTCTACCGTCGCGGTTCCACCACCGGCATCCACAGCGGCCGGGTCACCGCGCTGAACGCGACCGTCAACTACGGTGGCGGCGATGTCGTCTACGGCATGATCCAGACCACGGTCTGCGCCGAGCCCGGCGACTCCGGCGGTCCGCTCTACTCCAACAGCGGCATCGCCTACGGTCTGACCTCCGGCGGCAGCGGCAACTGCTCCTCCGGTGGTACGACCTTCTTCCAGCCCGTCACGGAGGCCCTGAGCGCCTACGGCGTCAGCGTCTTCTAGGGCTAGGGCTAGGGCTAGGGCTAGGGCTGGGGCTAGGGCTCAGGAGAGCGACAGGCGAGCCCCCGCACGCGACTCGTGTGCGGGGGCTCGCCCTTGTCCGGCTGGCGGAGTTACCTTCGAAGTACGGGAAGTCTCCCCTGCGTACGCCCACTTCGGACCCTGGGGGCCGGCATGGTCGAGGAGCTGGTGACGGCGTCTGTCGCTGTCGCGTCCGCCGGAGTGCTGTACGTCGCTGCTGCGGCGCGGGTCGTCAAACAGTACGAGCGGGGTGTGGTGTTCCGGCTGGGACGGCTCACGTCCAGTGTGCGCGGGCCCGGGTTCACCGTGATCGTGCCGTTCGTGGACAAGATCCGCAAAGTCAATATGCAGATCGTGACGATGCCGGTGCCCGCGCAGGAGGGCATCACGCGGGACAACGTGACCGTGCGCGTGGACGCGGTCGTCTACTTCAAGGTCGTCGACGCCGCCGAGGCGGTCGTCCAGGTCGAGGACTACCGGTTCGCCGTCTCCCAGATGGCGCAGACCTCGCTGCGGTCGATCATCGGCAAGAGCGATCTGGACGATCTGCTGTCCAATCGCGAAAAGCTCAACCAGGGCCTCGAGTTGATGATCGACAGTCCTGCCATGGGGTGGGGTGTGCAGATCGACCGGGTCGAGATCAAGGACGTGTCCCTGCCGGAGACGATGAAGCGTTCGATGGCCCGGCAGGCCGAGGCCGACCGGGAGCGGCGGGCGCGGGTCATCAACGCGGATGCCGAGCTGCAGGCCTCGAAGAAGCTGGCGGAGGCCGCCGGTGTGATGTCCGAGCAGCCTGCGGCGCTTCAGCTGCGGCTGCTTCAGACGGTGGTGGCGGTCGCGGCCGAGAAGAACTCGACGCTTGTTCTGCCTTTCCCGGTGGAGCTGCTTCGTTTCTTGGAGCGGGCCCAGCAGGTTGCTCCGCAGGTGGGCGGGCAGTCGGCTCCGCCGTCGCAGCCGGAGAGTGCGCGACCCGCGTCGTCTGCCTGAGTCGGGTCGGGCTCGTCTGGTTCTCGCCCCCGCCGCCCCTACCCGTCCCTCCCCCAGAGTGGGACCCCCACTGGGGGCTGCGCCCCCAGACCCCCGCTTTCGGCCCTGAAGGGGCCTCGTCCTCAAACGCCGGACGGGCTGAGAGGGACGAGTCGGTTGCCCCCTTGCCCCCTTGCGCCCGGTGACCGTGGTCTTCGGGCGCCTTTGGGCGTCCTTGATCAGGTCGCTGACCGGGGCCGATGGGGTTAGAGTGAACGAATCAATCGAACGGAAGTACGAATCAACTGTCGGTCGATCATCGAACTAATGATCGATTGAGTGGCCGAAAAGGGGTGGAGTGATGGAGGTGCGGCATGACGGGCTTCGCCCATCTGCACGTCGCGTCCGGTTACTCCGCCCGGTACGGCGCCGCCCACCCCGAGCAGTTGGCCCGGCGGGCCGCCGAGCGCGGTGTGGGGACGCTGGCCCTCACCGACCGGGACACGGTCACCGGTGCCGTGCGGTTCGCCCGCGCCTGTGCGAAGGAAGGGGTGCGGCCGGTTTTCGGCGTCGACCTGGCGGTGGCTGCCCTCGCCCCGGAGCCCCCGGGGCGACGGCGCCGTACCCCGGCGCGTGGCGGCGCCCATGTGGTCGAGCCGCCGCTGCGGTTCACGCTGCTCGCGCGGGACCGGGCCGGCTGGGCGCGGCTGTGCCGGATCACCTCGGCCGCGTACGTAGGTACGGCGTCCGGCGCGGCCCCGGTGGTGGTGCCGTGGGAGGCGCTGCGTGAGTACGGCGGCCCCGGTCTGACCGTGCTGCTCGGGCCGCTCTCGGAACCGGTGCGGGCGCTGGCGGTGGGCCGGGAGGACGTCGCGGTGAGGTTGTTGGCGCCCTGGACGGAGATCTTCGGGAACGGGGTCAGGTTGGAAGTCGTTGCGCAGAAACGTTTCGGCACAGGTCCGGGATCCCTGCGCCTGGCCGCCCGTACCCTCGCCCTGGCCGACCGCACCCGTACCACCGCCGTCCTCTCCAACGCGGTCCGCTACGCCGACCCCGAACAGCACCGGCTCGCCGACGTCCTGGACGCCGCACGTCTGCTGCGGCCCATCGACCGGCGCCGGCTGGACGGCGGACAGCGGTGGCTGAAGGACGGGAGGGGGATGGAGACCGTCGCGCGGATGGTCGCCGAATGCGCCGGAGCGGACGTGGCAAGGGCCCGTCGTCTGGTGGCGGACACCGTCGACACGGCGGCCGCGTGTCTCGTCGACCCGGTGGCGGACCTCGGGCTCGGTGCCCGGCACTTCCCGGAACCGTCGCTCTTCGGCGCCGAGCCCCGAGCGGGCGGAGCCGCGCAGTTGTTGCGCCGGCAGTGCGAGGAGGGCCTGGTCCGGCGTGGCCTCGACCGCGACCGGGCGGCGCTCGACCGGCTGGAGGCGGAGCTCGAGGTGATCTCCACGCTGGACTACGCCTCGTACTTCCTCGCCGTCGGCCAGGTCGTGGCCGACATCCGGGCCAAGGGCATCCGGGTCGCGGCCCGGGGTTCGGGCGCCGGCTCGCTGGTCTGCCATGTGCTGGGCATCGCCACGGCCAACCCGCTCGAACACCGGCTGCTGTTCGAACGCTTCCTCAGCGAGCGGCGCCGGAGCCTGCCCGACATCGACATCGACGTGGAGTCCGCCCGCCGTCTGGAGTGCTACGACACGATCTTCGACCGGTTCGGCAAGGAACGGGTCGCGGTCACCGCGATGCCCGAGACCTACCGGGCGCGCAGGGCGCTGCGGGACACCGGTCTCGCGCTGGGGATCGCCCCGGCCGAGGTCGACCGGATCGCCAAGAGCTTCCCGCACCTGCGGGCCTCCGACATCACCGGCGCCCTCGCCGAACTGCCCGAACTGCGGAAACTGGCGGGCGAGATGGACCGGTACGGACCGCTGTGGGAGCTGGCCGAAGGGCTCGACTCGCTGGTCCACGGCATGGCCATGCACCCCTGCGGTGTGGTCATCAGCGACGCGACCCTTCTGGACCGGCTGCCGGTGCAGCCCACCCCGCAGGGCGACTACCCCATGGCCATGGCGGCGAAGGAGGAGATCGAGGCGCTCGGCAACATCAAACTCGACGTCCTGGGCGTGCGGATGCAGTCGGCGATGGCCCACGCCGTCGCCGAGATCGAACGCACCACCGGTGACCACATCGACCTCGACGACCCGAAGCAGGTGCCGCTCGACGACGTCTTCGCCTTCAAGCTCATCCAGGAGAGCCAGACCCTGGGCCTGTTCCAGCTCGAGTCGCCCGGCCTTCTCTACTGTCTGAGCCACTGTCGGTTTTTGGCTCGGAGGAAGCTGCATGGAGGAGCCCGCAGGCTCATGGGCTGTCGAGTTCTACGATCTCAGCGGGGACTTCCCTGTTCCCGCAGGCGACGTGGATCTGGGGCAGCTGGGCGACGTACACGAGAGAGCACGTGAGAATGGTGCGCGGGACGGCACGCCGATCGTGTGGTCGACGCGCCACGGAACGGATCCGTGGATCAACCTGTTCTTCCGAGCTGACGAGATCGTATCCAAGCAACGGACCACGTGGCGCCGGTACGCCTACGCCCTCGTCGTCTGGCTGAACTTCCTGGAGCAGCGGGGACGGCTCTGGCACGAGGCGAGCACGCGTGACTACACGGACTTTAAGCACTGGCGGATGACGGATTCCCGCAACTATTGGCGGGTGGAGGGGACGTCGTTCGACACCGATCGGGCGGGACTGAAGAGGTTCTACGTGTGGGCCTCAGGTGAGTACGAGGTCTTTAACCCGATCCCGTCGCAGTCCGTCCAATCCGGTGGTACCGAGCCTGGAACGGGGCGCCGGGATCCTAGCCGTCCTGGTGGCACTCCTCGACGTCAGGTGAAGTGGCTGCTGCGGAAGGCTATCGAGCAGTGGCGGGATGTAGGGCTGAGGGGCTACGGGTTCGACGGCCTCCGCCCGGCTAGCTGGCACGGCTTCAACGAAGACCGCAACACCGCGTTCGTCGAGGGGCTATGGGGAACAGGGCTGCGGTTGGAGGAATGGGCGACCATTCTGGACGTCGAGTTGCCGGTGACACCCGTGACGAGCCGGTATCCGAAGGCGTGGTTGGCAGAGTCCTGTGCCAAAGGTCGCCGCTATGGGCGGTACTACCGGATTCCCCGGACAGTTTTGAAGGCCGTGACAGGCTACATGGACCCCCTGGAGGGCTCGCGCGCGGAAGCGATCAGGCGGGCACAGCGGGCTGGGCGGTACGAGCGTGTGCCGGGCCTTGTGATCGTGACGGGGCACAATCCGCGTACGCGGACACTGCGAGTGCGTACCCCACGTGGGGGCTCCGCGACGATCTCCCTCGATGTGCTCGAACCTGTGGAGAGGCTTCGCCTGTTCCGGGAGACGCGAGACGGGCTGGAGCCGCTGGCGGTCTGGCTGAGCAACGACGGCATGCCGCATCGGGCCCACAGTTGGGAGAACACGTTCGCCACCGCCAACTCCCGGGTGGCTGAGGCGTGGGCGCGGTCGCGGTGGCCGGGGTTCGACAACCTTGACGAGGAAGATCGCAAGAGGCGTGCAGCCCAGTGCCCTCTGTGGGTGCGGCCGCACATGCTGCGGCACTCCTACGCGCTGGTTTGGTACTCGATCCTGAGCGCCGTGTGGGAGCAGCGCCTTCGAGGATTCACCGAGGCCGAGAAGCATGCGTTCCGGGAGCAGTTCGGCGACATCTGGTACCAGCTGGCGACGCTGCTTGGGCATCGCAATCCGCAGACCACCCGGGACTGGTACCTCGCGCCTTTCACGGCTCTGGAGGTCGACTACTTGATGGCGTTGATCGACGGTGATCAACGGGAAGCCGTCGACATCCTCTTGGGGAGGATTGCAGCGGACAGTGAGTTGGTCCTTTCCCCCATTCCAGCTGAGCTGGAGCTCCTCGACGATCAGGAGGATGGCGAGTGAGTCGAGGAGGCCGTAAGGCGAGTATTCCTCCTGGCGACTGGCAGCCACCGGAGCGGCTTGTCATCACGGAGAGCGAGTGCAGTGTCTTCTTCGTTGAGGAGAAGGGGCGGCGCAGTAAAATTTACGATTTCACGAAATTGCAGATCAGGGTGGGCATGCAGCAGTGGCTTGCCCGCTCCTTTGCGCGGGCCACGGGGCCGACTTCCGGGGTCAAGCGGGTCAGTGCTGCAGAAGGTCTCTGGGTTGCCGTGCAGATCTTCGCTGCGTATCTCACAAAAGTGGACCCGCCGTTGCTACAGCCGGCGCACGTAACTGCCGCCCAGATCAAGGAGAGTCTGCTCGCCGTACCGCTGGGCTCCAGGAAGACCCATGTCCATCGGATGCGTGCGATCTTCCGAGCAGACCGGGAGTTGTCGGCCGAGGCTCGGAACGCGATCCTGCATGGACGGTTGCCCGCATACGAATCAAAGGTACAGCCGTACAGCCTAGATGAGTATCAGAAACTCATGACTGCGGTCCGCCATGACATCCGCGTGGCACGCGACCGTATCTATGAAGGGCGAGAACTTCTCTCTGCGTATCGCCGGGGCGACCTCGGATTGCCCAGGCGCCGAAACCATATCGAGAAGACCGGACGCGTACTGGACATCCTTGACCGGACTGGCGACTTGCCTCGACGCGTGACGCCATCGGAGCCACAAGGTGGTATCCCTGCCTGGGTAGGGGCGTTGGGTGGCGCTCACGATCTCGTTTCCCGGCTGACGCTGACGCTGACGCGCACTGAGACGGCGGCATTCTGTTTGATGCTTGTCGACCTGACCAGTGAGAACTTCGGCACGATCGGAGAATGGCCGGCGGCACACTTCCGGCCTGACGGTGATCTTGGTGGGTCGGCGCTGGCTCTGGTGGACGGGGTCAAGCCGCGTCGCGGGCCGTCGTTGGAATTCATGGTGACGCCATTGGAAGATCTGCCTCCGTCGCTTGCCGACGTGTTGCAGACAGAGGATGACGACAAGCACCTGTTCCGCTCGCCTTTTCGTGTCTATCAACTCCTCCTGGACCTAACGGAATTCGTCCGACGTCACAGTGGTGGCACCCACGCCATCTGCTATCCGAATGTCCGGGCCCAGGAAGGTCTGGCATGGACGCATGGAACGTCTCGGAATAATCTCGTGACCTGGGCACTCGGACATGGGTTCCGTCCAGCCAAGAAGGACAGAAACGGGAAGGTTCCGATCAGTGATTCGCCGGATGAAGTGCCCCGTGACGTGAATGAACAAGCAGTAACGAGTACGGATATGGGGCTGTCCGTTAACGTGCACCGGCTCCGGCGTACCGTGCTGGAGCGCGGGGGAAAGCCCGTGGCGCACACCAGGGAGACGTTCCACAACTATCTGAGGACAAGCCGGCCCGCGGCCGAGCGCGGACGCGTGGTCATGCGTGAGGCGCTGGAGAAGGAAGTTGCCAAGGCCCGGATCGTTCAGGAGATTCCGGTTCTGACGGAGGAGTTCCTTGCTCGTGCGGCCCAGGACCCCGAGAGGGCCGCGGCCGATGTTGGACTCGACACAGAGACTTTCGCCCGACTCATCTCGGGTGAGCAGGACGCGGTGCTGGTGGGCTGTACGGATCCGGAGAACAGCCCGGTCACCGGACCCGGGAAGCCGTGCGGTGCGTCGTTCCTCGACGATTGCCTGCGGTGTGAGAACGCGCGTGCTCTGCCCCACCAATTGGCGGTCCAGGTCGAGACCCACAGTCGACTCAGACACTTGCAACGGGATCTCGACCCGCGTCTGTGGTCCCACCGCCATGCCGAGTCGTTCGACCGTCTGTCCAATCTGCTGAGGCAGTACACCGCTGCCGAGCGCGCCGACGCCCGTGAGCGCGTCACCCTCGCCGAGCGGAGGCTCGTCGATGACCTCATCAACGGAAGGCTGGACCTGCGATGACTACCGTGTCGACGTCCGGGCCGGCGGCCGGAGCAGCCCTCCTACCTGGCCCGGACACTCGAGTCCTGGCGCATCGGCCGCTCCGCGACTCAAACTACACCCCTGCGCTGTCCCGGTTCGGGGACCCGGTGTGGTACCTGGGACCGGGACTGCTCGATGATCAGCTGTGCCCGGTCAGCGAGAACTGGAAACGGCTGATCCCCGCCGCCTTGCAGGAGGGCTTCAAGACGTGCGCCTGGATCGCCCTGAACACCAACTGGCCGGCTCAGTTGCAGCCAGGACTGATCGACGAACAGCCCGAGGTCCTCACCGTCCACAAGTGGCTTATGTCCATGTCGGTCTTCGCCGCGTGGCTGGACTCCCGCGGTGTTACGCGCCTATGTGACGTCACCAGCCGGGACCTGGGCCTCTACAAGAGCCACGTACTGGATCTGACCAGGTCGACCGAGGAAAAGAAGCGCCTGCTGCACGCGGTCCGGGTCGTCTGGGGTTACCGGGATTCGCTGCCCGAGGAACACCGCCTTCCGCGCCGCAGGCCATGGGGCGCCGCCTCGACGGATGACCTGGTCGGAGTCAAACGAAATCAGAGCCCGTACAACAAGACGCCCCGCATCGCCCCTGCCACCATGGAGGCCTTGCTGGCATGGGCACTACGGATGATCGAGCATTTCGGGCCCGATATCCGCAATGCAGCTCACGAAGCACGCCTGCTCTTGGACGGGCAGCACCCGGCAACCCTGACAGCGCGTGCCACGTTCGGCAGCAGCTCATTGAAGCATCGCCTGGCGCCCTACGTGTTGGAACTGCGGCGCACGGGCAGAGGGCTGCCCGGCACACGGCGTCGCGAGCGCCACGGCGGTCAACTCGGAGTGGACCACGAGCACGTCGCCCGCATGGTGGCTTCCAGCGGCCCAAAGGTAAAGAGGTACGACAGCCTGTTGCTGTCTATGGCCGAGGAGTACGAGCTGGAACTGGAAAATGACGCCTACTTCCTCGGCCCAATCACCGGAACGTTTCAGGGCGGTCCTTGGCGCGACCGGCCGATTGGCGTGCGCGAAGTCAACCAGCTGGTGCGGTACCTGACGGCCGCATGCTTTACCGTGATCTGCTACCTCTCCGGCATGCGCAGCGGGGAAGTCCTGCAACTCCGTCGTGGATGCCTGCGCGAGGACGAGTATGGCGGGTTTGTGCTCGTCGGCCGACGCAGCAAAGGCTCTGACCACAATCCTGCCCCCGATAGAGAGGAGACCCAGGAACGGCCGTGGGCCGTGGTCCGCGCCGTCGTTCCGGCCGTGCAGATGCTGGAATCGCTCTCCGACGCCGAGCTGCTGTTCCCGCCGAGTCGGCAACGCACCACGGTCCGCTCGCACCGGAAACAGTCGAAGCCGTCGGGCACGATGAACGACGACGTCCGCGAGTTCATGGACTGGGTGAACGCGCGGTTCTCCGGCCCAGACGGGCCAGCCATCCCGCCGGACCCGACCAAGGACGTGCACGCGGCACGCTTCCGCCGTACGCTCGCCTACTTCGTGGTGCGCCGCCCGGGCGGACTCGCGGCGGCACAGGCGCAATACGGGCACGTGAGAGCGAAGGTGACACTCGGCTACGCCGGCGACGCCGATACCAGCTGGATGGAGGACCTCGCTGTCGAGGAGCTGGAGATGGTCAGCGAGCAGGTGGACGAGGACCTTCGAGCGCTCGACGACGGCGAACACGTCAGCGGACCTTCGGCGCAGGAGTACCGGCGCAGAGTACGGAAGGCCGCGGCCGTCTTCGCGGGCCGCGTCGTCAATCAGGTAGACAACGCCCAACGCCTGCTGACCAGCAAGCATCCCGACATTCACCACGGGCTGGGAATGACGTGCGTCTGGCGACACGAGACCGCGGCGTGCCGCGAGGAGCGAGAAGCAGCCGGGCTGGAGGCGAACGGGCCGGACGAACAGCTCTGCCGCACCGCATGCATCAACCTCGCCTACACCGACCGCGACATCGAGAACAAGAAACCGGAATGCGCCCGGTGGGAGGCCGCCGCAGCCGATCGACTGTCGCCGAAGCCCCTGAGGGATCGTGCGGCAGCGAAGGCGGCTCCTATGCGTGCGGTGATCGTGGAACATGAGCAGGGTCGGCGTGCGAGCGGCAGGGAAGAACCGATGGAGGCGCAAGCAGATGGGGCGTAGACCACGTGACCGGGACAAGGACACCACTGCGATCAAGGCGGCGGCTGAGCGGCTGCTTGCCGGCACGCCGCTGCGCTCGGTCTCGGGCAAGCTGACCGCCACCGAACTGATCGTCGAATGCGGCCTGCGTCGTGACGTGGTCTATCCACAACATCAGGATCTGGTCGACGAGTTCCGGCTCAGGGCCAAGGCACAGGGCAGAGTGCCCACAGCTGCCCAGGAACTCGCCGAACGCCACGCGGCCGTGGTCGAGGAGCTGAAGCGGGCGAAGCAACAGTTGGCAGAAGAACAGCAGTTGACCGCATTCCTGCGGCGCACAACCGTGGAGCTGTCCATCGAGGTGGAGAACCTCCGCCGTGAGCAGGAGGACGCCGCCGATGCCACGGTGGTGCACATGCCGCGGCCGCGCGGCCCACGCCGCAGGTTCTCGCCGACGGACCCAGGGAGCTGAGCGATGCCGCTAACGGCGGTCATGGCGTTCCAGCGGCAGCGGTTCGCCACCAGCGCAGGAGGGCAGGGCTGCCGGTTGGCTGGTTACCGTCGCGAAGGCCGCGATGCCCGTCTCCTCGGCCAGCTGGCCGGTAAGCTCGCGGACCGCGTCCAGGTTGCCAGGGGTTTCCACGAACATGTGAAACACGAAGGCGTTCTCTTCGAGCGTTTGGACGCCGAAGTACAAAGTGCAGAACGCTGTCAGCGCTCACGGAATGTTCCCGTCGGGGTGTGATCCGCTCACGGAATGTTCCCGCGGGCCGCTCGTCGGTTCCCGGTAGTGCGCTCGTGAT
>NZ_JBEYVP010000054.1:0-61081 GCF_040644035.1 Streptomyces sp. NPDC047042
AAGGCGACGGCCACCACGAAGTAGACCCACTCAACAGACCGGGGTCGGTCCCATTACATGAGCCGACCCCGGGAACATTCCGTGAGCGCCCACAGCGTCCCAGGCATCGAGGATCTTCTTGCTGTCGCTCACGTAGCGGTCGAGGTGACGGAGGAAGTCGCGGTGTGCGCGGTGATCGGCGGAAATGGGGAGGAGTCCTGTCGGTTCAGCGGCGGGCGGCAGGCTGGGCGGTGTGGGCCTTCGCCGGGGTCGGTGCGGGCCTCGTCAGCTGTCGGCGGGCGGAGCGTGCCCGGGCGCGGAGCGACTCGATACGCGCGGTGTGCGCGTCGACCACCTGCTGCGGGCGCAGCGGGCTGGGCTCCTGCACGGCGCTGTAGTGGCCGGTGCGGTCGTACATGCCGCGCTGGAGCGGGCTAGCGTCGACCAGCGCGGTGAGGAACGAACCGACGAGGTGGGCGGGGGTGCGCTCGTCGAAGTAGGCGTGCCAGATACGCGGGCCGGGGAACTGGTCGTAGCCGGGCTCGCGGGTCTCGACATGCCAGGACGGCCGGTCGCTGAATTCGCTCAACGGGCGCAGCTCGATGTGGCACATGGAGTCCGGCGAGTGCGCCGTGCCGCCTGAGTCGCGGCGCCAGTTCGCCGAGGTCACCGGCTGCCACGGGTCTGGCTGCTGCGGCGGCGGGGCGATGAGGGCGTCGGTGAACCCGGCGAGGACCTCGGCGGGCACGAGTTCACCGAACTCGGCGTACCAGCCCGGCTCCTTGTCGGTGGGCTCGGCCCGCAGCCGCCACCACGCGGAGGTGGCGGACTGCGGGTCGAACTGGAGGCGGTGGCGCAGGTCGGGGCTGCGCAGCACCATCTCGGCACTCAACGGGTCGGAGACGGCGCTCCATCCGGCGGCGGCCAGGCCGTGGGTGACGTGGCGGGCATCCCCGGGGCCGGCGAGGTGGCGGGGGCTGGTGTCGAAGGGGATCTGCCTGGCGTGCTTGTCGGCGAACGCGGCGAGCTGTCGTTCGCTCAGGGGCACCGGGCGTCTCCCGGCTCACTCGCGGCGGTGCTGCCGTACAGGTCCCGGAGGTCGTCCAGGACGTAGTGGAGGGTGTGCTGGTCGGCCTGCTCCCACGCGGCCGTGCGCAGTTCCGCGATCAGAAGGCCGACCTGTGCGGTGCGCGGCGTGTCCGGGTGTTCCTGCAGGGTCCGGGCGAGGGCGCGCAGGATGTCGGCGAGCTGGACGGGCAGGCCCGTGTACTCATCGAGGAGGGGCTCGACGAGGGCGAGGGCCTGGACGGGGTCAGGGTTCTCGCGCAGGTAGTCGGTGAGGTCAGACAGGGTTTCGGCCGCGGCGTGGATGGTGTCCGGGGTGAGTGCGGGCATCGGGCTCCTCGGGACGGGTGCGTCGGGTCAGCGGCGGGTCCTGGCGCCGCCGGCCGGGGTATGGGTACGGGCGGTGGCGCGTGGCCGTGTGCTTCGGGCACTGTTGCGGGCCCAGGTTGCGGCGCGGGCAGCCGTGAGCCGGGCCTGTTGCCACGCACTGAGCTGGGAGGGCGTGACGGAGACCGACCAGGTGCGGATCTGTGCGCTGTGCGGGACGCGCCCGCGCGGGCGCATCACGGGATCGGGATTGGCGAGTTCGGCCGAGAGGGCTTGTACCAGGTGCATCGGGGTGTTGGGCGTGAAGTTGGCCGTCCAGCCGTTGCCCTGCTGGTCCTTCGCTCCGGTCCACCACATCGCTGTGCCGTCGGGGCTGTGGTGGTACTGCATCCACGCGGTGCCGTCGGGGCTGGTCGCCGTGTAGTGCTCGCCCTCCAAGCGCGTGTGCCAGTCCTGCTCCTGCAGGGGCGCCCAGACGTTGGGGGCGTGAGCGGAGCGGGGTCGGGTGAGGGCGTCGGTCATACCGGCGACGATCTCCACCGGCGTCTGCCGGCCCAGGTTCGCCGTCCACTCGCCGTTCAGGCCGTCCCCTCTGCCGTGGATGGTCCACCCGCCGGGCAGGATGTAGGGGTCGTAGGCGACACGGACGGTGCGGTCGGGGCTCTCCATGAGCAGCGGGCCGTTCGTCTTGGACTTGTCCCGCCAGCCCGAGGCGCGCAGGAACTCCGAGACGTGCCGGACGTCGCCGCCGCCGGCGAGGGCACGGGGCTGGACGAGGTAGTGCTGCTCGGCCTGCTCTCCTGGCCCCCAGCCCTGCCAATGCTTCTTCTTCACCGGTGCCGCCGGACGACGAGCGGTGCGGGTGCCGGAGGCTTCGCCGCGGTGGTGGCGGGCTGGGTGCCGACGTGCCGCAGGGTGTCCTTGTGTTCGTCCAGGTCGAGGGTGATGTCGTGCAGTTCGTTCGAGGCGCGGCCCAGAGCGAGCCACACTTCCGCGGGGAGGGCGCCTCGTTCGGCCTGGTCCTTGGCGAACACGCTGCCGGTGGCGACGAGGTGGGTGATGCCGCCGAGGACTCCGGTGTCCGGGTCGAGGACGCGGGCGATGACCTGCGCGGCCTGGGGCGGGGGAAGCTGAGAGAGGTGGTCGGCGAGCTGGCCGAGCTGGCGGGTGATCTCGTCGGCCAGCTTCACCGGGTAGGGGGCGGGGTGGGACATGCTCCTCCGGGGCGGGGGTGCGGTCAGTGGTGGTGCCGGTGGCCGACGCGCTGCGTCTCGGCGAGGACGGCCTCCGGGCCGGCGCCGGCCAACGGGGAGGCGCGGTCGGGGCCGGTCGGGATGCAGGCGCGCAGGTAGCGGCGGAACAGGGCGGTCGCGAGTCGGGGTTGGAGCCGGTTGCTGATCGGTGGGGGTGTGCGGGCTGCTACAGGTTTCTCCGGGAATCGGGGTTGCGGTGGGCGGCACCGAGGGGGCCAGGGCCACCCGGGCGGTCTTACGGGGCGCGCCGGGCCTGTGCGGGGCGCGAGGGGGAGCCGGCCGGTGCCGGGTGCTGTGCGGCAGGGCGGGCCGCGCGGGTACGTATGTCGTGCACGGCCTGCCGGTAGGTGGCTTCCTCGAAGACGTCGGGCGTGCAGTTGACGTCGTACCCGGCCAGGAGCAGGGCGGGGATGGCGTGGGTCGCCAGGCGTTTCTGCTCGTCGGCACCGAGGTGTTCGGGCACCGTGTGCCAGATGTACAGCGGCGCGCCCGTGGGGTATTCGTGGCGTTCGAGGCCGAGCTGTTCCAGCAGGTCGTGGAGCTGGGCGGGGGCGCCGGTGGGGGTGTCGGCGTGGAGGGTGGTCGTCAGGGCCTTGATGTAGATCTCGACGTCCGTGCCGTACTCGTCGGCCAGGTTGGCCATGTGTTTCCCTCTGGGATCAACGGTGGCGGGAGGCCGAGGGCTGGGCAGAGCTCGGCGGCGGTGTGAGGGCCGCCGGCTGCGGAGCCCGGGCGGCGTGGTTGCGGGCGTGGAGGATCACGCACGCGGCCTGGCTCATGGAGTTCGCGGTGTCCCTGAGCCGTGCGAGGGGTTCGGGTTCCTCGCCGGGGGCCGCCCCCTGGAGGGCACTGGCAGCGATCCAGGCCCGGACGACCACTTCCCTGGTAAGGGGCAGCAGCCCATTGACCGGGGCGGCGATCTCGGTCAGCACCTCGGCCACCGCACTGCTGGTCTTGGCGGCAGAGGCCCGCTCGGCGAGCTGGGTGAGGAAGCGCAGGGCCGCGTTGTGTTCGCTGTCCGGTGTGACCAGCGCATTCAGGGCGGGGTCGAGGTGGACGCTGTGACCGGCGGCGAGCAGCGCGTGCGAGGCAGCGGTCGCCTTCAAGCGCTGGTGCTCGACGGGCAGGCCGTGGGGAAGCCGGTGGTAGTCCCCCCTCGGTCCAGCAGCGGAGAAGAAGCCGCCGGTTCGTTGGAGAATGTAAGCCGCCTTCTCGGTGCCGCCGATGGCGACTACCAGGCCGGTGCGGGGGTCCTTGGTGATGGTGATGTACTCCAGCACCCAGAACTCGGGCTCCGTCTGCTTCATCGAGCCCTGGTGGCCGGCGCACGACTGCCGGCCGGGGAGGGCGGCATGGAGGCTGGGGCGGAGGTGGGCGCGGTCCGGCCTGCGGGGTGCTGGAGGGCGGTGCCGATGCCGAGTGCGTCGAGTTGCGGGCCGAGCTCGCGCAGGGCGCGCGCCTGCGCTCTGGTGTCGTCGCCGCTGAGGCGGTAGATGCCGCTCTGCGGGTCCTGGACGAAGCCGTGGGCGACGAGGATCGCGCCGGCACGGCCGTCGACGGGGGCGGTGGCGACGCTGCCGTCCGGCTGCCAGGTCAGGACGACCCGGTCCGGCTGGGAGGGCTGGATGCCGCCCAGGGCGTTGTGCCGGGCCTGGGCGAGGGCGCTGTCGTAGCGGGCGAGCAAGTCGCCGGCTATTTGCTCCGCGCTCAGGAACGGGTCGTCCGCCAGGGCGATGCCGTTGGGTTCGGGGACGCCGCGGTACGCCTCGTCGGGTAGGGCGCGGGGGGCGACGGCGGCGAGGAGGAATCCGTCGCGTTCGTCGTGCCGGTCGAGAAGGACGAGCTGGGCACCGTCGGGGCGGCTCAGGACGGCTGCGTGTCGAAGCGGGTGCTCGGCGAGGGAGGCGGCGACCAGGTCCAAGTCCCAGATGCGGTCGGCCAGTTCGGAGAGGTCGTCCTTGGCGTCCGGCGGGAGGTGAGTGCTGGTCCAGGTGTCGGGGAGTTCGCCGGCGAGGACGTCGGCGTACGAGGCGAGGCGCTCGGAGGTGTCGTGGTCGTGCATGGTGTCCTTGGACGAAGTAGGGTCAGCGGCGCAGTCCGGCGGCCACGGGGGGCGGCGGGACCGGGAGCGTGCGCGGCGGGGGCGGGCAGGCGCAGACGGCGGAGCGTTCGCGTTCGGGTTCGGGGACCTGACCGGTGCAGGTGCTGCGGCCCGGGTGCGGGGCGTGCCGGTCGGCGAGGGCGTTGCGGGTGTGAGCGAGGTCGGTGCGGATGACGTGCAGGTGCTCGTCGACGAGGTAGCGCAGCCGCCGGGCGGTGTAGGGGTCGGCCGCCTGGCCGAGCCCGTCGTGGAAGTCGGCGGTGGCGATGAGCGCTTCCTCCAGCGCGGCGAGGATGCCGTCGTGGGCTGCGGTCAGTTCGGTCAGGGCGTCGGCCGCCTCTTCCGTGGTGGTGGCTTCGCGTATGCGCTCGGCGAAGTGGGCTACGGAGGAGCCCAGCGGGAGGTAACTGGCCGGCCGGTAGTCAGTGTCGAAGTCCTCGTCGCAGTCGACGTGGTACCCGGCGGCCCGGAGGCGGGCGACGGCGTCCATGGCGAGATCGGACTCGCCGTCCTCGGTGAGGCCGGTGGGGGCGCGGTGGTAGGTCTCGTGGACGCGGACAACGGCGATGAAACCCGCGCGCTGCAGGACGCTGTGTGCCTCGGAGTCGCCGCCGCGGGCGAGGAGTTCGGCGGAGTGCGGGTCACGGCGGATGTCCAGGAAGCGGTCGGTACGGGGCAAGGAGACGTTTCTCCTACGGCGATCGGTGGGCGGTGTGCCGGACGGCGGGCGGTGCGGCGGCGACCCGGGGCTGGACCAGACGCGCGGCGGTGCTGTCCAGGTCCTGCTGGATGGCATGGAGACGGCGGGCGATCAGCTCAAGGCGGTAGGCCGTGTCGGTGCCGCTGGCTCCGGGCTGGCGGGCGATCCGGTGCGCGGTGTGCTCGACCAGTCCGCGGACCGTTGCCAGCGGGCCGGCGTGCTCGTCGGCCAGCTGGGCCAGGACGCTCGCGAGCTGGGCCGATGCCGTGGGCGCGGTACGGATGGAGCGCCGCGTCGTGGGCCCGGCGCGGAGGGGGATCAGGTGGAGGTCCTGCTCGATGCGGCGCGCCTCGCCCGAGAGGCGCCGCAGGATGTCGGGGGGCGGGGCGTGCCATGCGCCGTCGAGGTGGATCAGGTTGGCGATCAGGTCGAGGCGTCCGGGCTGGGCCTGAACGGCGATCCACCGGCAGCCGTGCTCCTTGCCGGGAATCTCGATACCGGCAACGCGGGCGAGCCGGTGAGCGACCTCGGCCCACTCGGGCCCGGTCAGCTCCCGGTCGTCCGGATGGAGCCGGACGTCGAGGTGGAGGATCGCCCGCCGGTCGTCGTCCGGGCTGGCGGCGAACGGGTGCTTCAGGTAAGGGCCTTCGAGGTGCTCGGCCCACTGGACGGATGTCCAGGTCTTCTGTTCGTCGTCCAGGGTGTAGTAATCCAGGCCCGGCCAGTGGGCGACGATGGTGTGCTCGGTCAGGCCCTCGTTCGGGGAGACTGGCCGCCGCAGCGCCTCGGCGAGTGGGTCGTGCGGAGTGTGGGTCCGCGCGTTCAGGCGGGGGATCACCGGCCGCTCCGGATGTCGGCGATGTGCACGAGCTGGCCCAGGGCGGTGGTGGTGTACCAGCCGCAGTCGATCAGCTCGTCACGGTCCGCGAACCGCGCGAGGAGGGCGTCCTCCATGGCCCGCAGGTAGATCAGGCAGTCCGGGCAGCGGCGCGAGAGGTGCACGAGGTAGCGGGGGTGGGCGGTGACGTAGGACTGGGCTCCACCGGTCGCGTCACGCAACCGCCAGCCGTCCTCGTCGGTCGGGGTGTGCCAGGACGGGGCGACGACGCGCATCGCGTCTCCCCACAGTTCCCCGCCGGCCACCCCCTTCAGGACGACGACGGTGTCACCGGTCTGGAAGTGCTCGTGTGTGATGTCCCGGCCGGGGGTGAGCGGGTCGGGCGTGGGAGCGAAGGCCGAAGTGGGCGGGGGCTGGGACATGGGTTCCTTCCACGCAATCGGTGGCGGGGTGGGAGGAACAATGGTCCGGAGAAACGCCGGTTTGGCTAACCGGCGTTTCCCGGCTATGTTCCCCCGCCGTCAGCGGAACGGGTTCTCCGTCCCGCGGTCCGCCTCGGTGGCTGCGTCGAGGAGTTCGAGCACGTCGGTGCCCTCGGCGTCGCGCTGGTCGATCCACCATCCGGCGGCGGTGATGGCGCGGGCCTTCTCCTCCAGCTCCGCCCAGTCCGCCTCGTCCCAACTCCCCTCCACCACCAGCGCGGTGTGCGCGGCCGTCATCAGCTGGTGGCGGGAGCGCTCGCCCCAGTCCAGGGCCTTGGCAGGGCCCTCCAGCTGCGGCATGTCGAACTGCCTCGCCCACGCGACGGCAGCCTCCTGCTCGGCGGCGCGCTTGGCCGCGAGCCACTCCTCCTTGGACCCCGTGTCGGCGTCACGCGACGCCTTCCAGCAGTCGGTGCAGTCACGTTCCTGCAGCCAGCGGGCGAATGAGGCACGCCGGTCGGCGGGACGGTTGGACAGGTCATGTTCTCGTTCGTGTCCACATCGGTGGACGACGGTCCAGGTCTTACGGATTGCCAAGCGATTGTTCCTGCTTTCTGTCTTTTGCGTTGTCTCAGCGTGTCCTGCGGATGGCGTCTGTGGCTGCCGTGGCGATGGCGGCGGGAGCGCTGGAGGGCTGGGGCAGGTGCAGCAAGGTGGTCCCCGGCAAGTGGTGGGACTTGGCGGTGAGGGTGAGTTGGAGTACGGCGCAGCCGGCGGTCGTGAGCTGCTTGACGCGGGTGACGGCTTGAGCGGTTTCGTCGCTGCCGTACCGGGCGTCGGTGACGATCACGAGGAGGCGGCCGGCGCCGGGGCGGCTGAGTTCGAGGCCGTGGTCGAGTGCGTCGATGGCGTCGCCGAGGTTGTGGTGGCCGCCTTTGGCATCGAACGTCGTCACGCGCTCTGGTGCTCGGTGGGTGGGTCGGGTCAATGCGGTCAGGTGCCTGTCGTAGGCGATGGTGGCGGTAAGGGAGTCGGGGTCGGTCAGGGCTGCTGCGCGTGCCACGATCCAGGCAGCGGACGCGACGGGCGCGCAGGCGGCACGCATGGAGCCGGAGACGTCGACGGCGATACCCACACGCAGCGGTGGGGTGGGGGAGTTGCGGCGGCGGGTGTGGGTGAACGGTTGTGCGGTGGGGACCGACCCGGCCGCGCGCTGAGCGTCGCGGGCGAGGGCCGCGCGCATGTTGAGGCGGCCGGGCGGGGTGGGGCTGGTGGTCCGCTCCTCGGTCCGCTCGCGGTAGGCGGCGGCACGCAGGGCGCGGCTCAGGCGCGCGGCGGCACTTTTCTCGGCGGCGGTGGGCCTGCGGGTGCCGGTGACCGGGTTGCCGTGGGGCGCCGGTGTGCCGTCGGGGGTGACGGTGGTGCCACGGGCGTTGAAGACCGACTTGGCGGTGGCGGCGGCTTTGCGTCGCTGGTCGGCCCGCTGGGCGCGGTCCTGAGCCTGCGCCGTGGACCGCGCGGCCATGGCGTTGGCCGCTGCGGCCTGTGCCGCGAGGTCGGCGGCGTCGGTGGCTGCCGCGTGGTCCATGACGATCCCCACGGCGCCGGACAGCAGATCGGAGAGGTTCTCCGGCACGGGCAGGGCGGGGGCCGCGGTGTCCAGAGCGTCGCACCATTCTTTCGCGTGGTCGAGCATGGTCGTGGCGTCGTGGTCGGCGCACTGGTGGGCTGCCCTCCAGATGCGGGTGAGGGTGGTCAGCAGGTTTGCGCCCAGCACCTTTTCGCACAGATCGGCGACGGCCCGGGTCTCGCCGGCGTCCAGGATGCCGACGTCACGGCGGCCGAGGACCAGGGCCGCCACGGCGGCGGCGTGCTCGATGCCCTGGAGGGTGGGGTGGGCGATGTCGGGCATGACCAGGGTTCGGGCACTGGTGCGCAGGTACGTGCGGTCTGTGGGCCGCGTGATCAGGTGCGCGCCTTCGACGCGGCTCTCCTCCAGCAGGAGCGCGGCCTCGACGACACGGGGGTCCGCTCCGGCTGGCGCCGTCCAGACGGAGTGGGCCGCGTGCGCGGCCTCGTGGACGAACACTCCCCAGGCGGCGGGATACCGCTCCTCGTCGCCCACGATCCGCGGATGGATCTCGTGGGGCTTCAGCGGGGCGAACAGGCCGGCGTCGAACTCGACCTCGCCCAGCGTGGGGAAGAACGCGGCCGGTGCCCCGCTGCGCGTGCCGGGGCGGCAGGTGACGAGGAGGTCTGGGCGGCCGGAGAGGGCGACCAGCCGATCGCCGAGTTCGGCTCCCACGCGCAGCCACAAGTGCGGGGAGGAACGGGGTTGCGCGGGCGGGGCGCCGTCGTCGTCCCATCGCGCGAGGTCGACGTCGTCGTCCGGCGTGGTGGCGGGGGACTGGACGTGGTGGTGGGCGCTCATCGCGAGCGGCCCCGGTGCGCGGAGCCGGTGCTGCCCGGGGGCTGCCGGACGGCCGAGGCGGAAAGCTGCTTGCCGAGGGTGAGGGGCGCGACCTCCTTGACGCCGACAGCCTTGATGACGGCAGCGGCGACGGCGTCGCGATCCTCCACAGGAGCGATGCCGACCAGGTTCGCGAGCGCGGCTTTGGTGCCGAGGACGGCCTCTGTCTTCTGGTAGCTGAGCAGCTCTCGCAGTTGGGGGGCCCAGCCCAGCTCGCCGAGTTCGACTTGGCGGGAGAGGTGTCGGGCGACCCGGACCACCCGGGCATCGATCCTCAAGGCCAGGGCGAGGTCATAGTCTGTGCCGATCTGGATTTGCACGCTGAACCGGCTCGCGAGCGCCTCCGTCAACACCGCCCCGTGGACGCCGGGATTGTGGCCCGCCACCACGTAGAAGCCCGGCTCGGCCTTGATGGTCTCGCCCTTGTGGGCCTTGACCTGGATCTGCCTGCGCCCGTCCATCGCGGGATACAGTGCCGCCAGGACCTTCGGTGAGATCAGGGTGGCGTCGTCGATCAGCAGGGCGCGGCCCTCGGTCATCGCGGTGACCAGCGGACCGTACTGGAAGACGTAGGCTCCCGCGTCGTCCTGTGTGTACTCGCCGATCAAGTCGCCGACCGTGGTGTCGCCGTCACCGGCGACGGTGAGCAGGTCCTCGAACGCCGCCTCGACCAGACTCGTCTTGCCGGTTCCCGGAGGGCCGTAGAGCAGCACCGGCACGTCGGCGTCGCGCAGACGGTTCAGCGCCTCGACGTCGGGCAGATCGGCTAGCTCCCGGGGGTGGTAGAGCTGGCCCCCGGCGCGGCGGATCGGGCCGGTTTGCCTGGGCGTGGCTGCTGCGGGAGTGGTGGTGCGGGCCGTGGCCGGCTGGGCGCGGGGAGCGTGGGTGCCTGGTGGGCTGATCACAGCGGTCTGTGCGGCTGCGGCGGTTTTCGCGTTCGCGCGGAACTCCGGCTGTCCCATTCCGCCTTGGTCGGCCTCGCCGCGTCGCACCAGAGTGAGGGCGGCGTTGCGCACAGCGCCGTGGGAGTGGCCCAGCTGCCGGGCCATGTCCCCGATGGTGAGCGTGTCCGCCGGACGGTCGGCCAGCAGCCGGGCCACCTTGGCCCGTAGTTCGCCGCCCTTAGTGCGCGCTGGACTGGTAGGCGTTCCGGGTGTGGTCAAAACGAGGCCCCTTCAACAGGTGCGGGTGCGGGCGGGGTTGGCGATGCGCCGGAGAGACTGGCCGCCCTCGGAGCGGATCACGGACTGTGCCGACATCGGCGACAGGGCCAACCGGGGCGTACCGTCGGCGCTCACCGGCCGACCGATGGCTCGGTCCAGGTGCAGGGGATGGCCGGCGACGAGCAGCTCGCTGGCTGCCGAGCAGGCCCGTGCGTCCGCTCCATATCGGGTTCCGTCGCTCTGCAGGCGCAGCCTGGCGTCTCTTCGAAGCCGGCCTGGAGCAGGATCCGCCGGGCGGCGGCGTTGTAGCTCGTGGTGGTGATCTCGCCGGTGATGGTGTGCCGGATCGGCATGAACGGCTCTGTTGGTGCTTCGGGCAAGGCGGATCTCTTATCGGTGGTGGCGGGAAAGCGGTGGGGTGTTGCGCCCGGATCAGGGCGTCTTGCGCCGGCCTCGGAGCGGGCGGCGGTGCCGGCCGCACTGCATGTGTCCGGTGGGGCCGAGACGTCGGCGAGCGGCGAGAAGGACGGTGAGAGCGAAGGCCGCGCCGGCGGCGGGGAGCGCAGCGCTGGCGAGAGGCTGCTCGGCGAGGCGTCCGGCGAGGGCGGTGCCGGCGGACTGCCCGGCGCCGATCGCGAGGATCAGCCACGCGTACGCCTCGCTGGTGCGGCCTGCGGGGGTGAGGGCGTCGGTGGTGACGTAGGCGCAGGCGACCACGATGGTCAGGAACGCACCGGGCACGGTGACCGCGGCGGTGGCCGCATACGGGGCCGGAAGGGCAAGGAGCGGGAGCCACCCGGCCAGGAACGCGGCTGTGGCGATGATCAGTCGCCTGATGGTGGTGCCGGTCCAGGTGCGGATTCCGTAGATGAGGCCGCCGAGGAAGGCGCCGGTGGAGAACGCGGCGGGGATGATGCCCGAGAGCATGTCCTGGTGGTGGTGCTCGGCCATGGAGATGGACCACACGTTCATGGCTCCGATCGCGAACCCGATGCCGGTGAGGGAAACGAACAGCAGCAACGCGGCAGGGGTGGCCAACTGCCGAGCCGGGGCCGCGTCCTGCCCCACGATCGGTTCGGGTCGCCAGCGTCGCGACGGCGGAGCGAGGGCGACCGCGGCGGTGCCGGCCAGGCCGAGGGCTGCGGTGACGGCGAGCGCGACGGCGGGGTTGTACGCGGAGGCGAGCGCGGCGGAGAGTAGGGGGCCGACGATGTACAGCAGGCCCTGCGTGCCGGTGTCGAGCGCGAGCGCGGCGTGCCGCAGCCGGGGGTCTGGCAGCACGCTCGGCCACAGCGCCCGGAGTCCGGCCTCCAGGGGAGGCGTGGTCAGGCCGCCGACGACGACGATGGCCGTGGCGAGGCCCGGTCCGCCGTACGGTCCGGCCAGGGGCAGAGCCACCAGGAGGGCCGAGTTGAGCAGGGCTGCCGGAAGGTGCACCGCGCTCTGGCCGTGGCGGTCCATGAGGCGTCCCTTGACCGGCTGGGACAGCGCGGAGGACAGCCCGTACAGGGCGCTGAGCAGTCCGCCGAAGGCGATGCTGCTGCCGCTCGCGGTGGCCCACAGAAGGATGGCGGCGGGCGCCATGCCGTTGGGAAGTCGGCCGGTGAGGGTGCCGCCGAGGAGGCGGGCGACGTACGGGCTGCCCAGCACCACGCCGAAGGAGACGCACGGGGCCGGGGATGCGGTCAGGGACAACGGGTGCTTTCTCGGTGCTTAGCGGTGGCGGGCGGGCGTGCTGGCGCGGGGCGGCGGCGTGGGTGGTGCGGTGTCCACGGCCGGACGCGGGCGGACGCGCGGCACGGGGGTGCGGTGCGGCGGCAGGACGGCGACGGTCGCGCCGAGGTCCTCGGCCGCCTCCTCGACTTCGCGGGTGAGGAACTCGATCTGCCGGCCCAGCGCCGAGAGGCGGGCGGCGATCTGGCGGCCCTGCACGGTCTCCAGCGCGCTGGCGAACTGGCTGCTGGTTTCCAGGAGTTCCTGGAGACGGACCATCGGGCCCGGGGTGTAGCCGCGCTGGACGGCGCCGAGGAGAGCTTCGGAGGCGTCTCCTGCGGTCTGGCCTTCGACGACGTCGCGGATGAGTTCCTGCAGCGACACCTCCGGGACCGGCGCTGGGCGGTTGAACCGGGAGACGTCCGCGCGCAGCACGCCAGGCGGGACCGGGGCAGGTAGTACCTTCCCTGCCTCGTATTCGTGGGCGTAGTGCCCGATCACCTGCCAGCCCGGTGCGTCCGGGTCGCCTCGCAGCGCGACCAGCGTCGAGTCATCGTTCTCGATGAGGTGGGCGAGGGTGATCGGCTGCCCGTCGGCGGCGTACCACGACTCGGTCAGCTCCAGCTCGCCTCGCTTCTGCGCGGCCTGGGCCCTCTCGGTCCACATCCGCTGTTCCTCGTCGGTCAGCGGGGCTTTGTGATGACGGTGTTTGTTCTGGTCGGCGAGATCGCTGGCGATGAAGCTGTGATCCGCCCAGGCGGCGAGGTGCGGCCACAGGGCCGAGTGCTGTGCGCGTTCGGCCGGGGAGCCGGGGGTGTCCGGCCGGTCGAGGGCCCGGCGGATCTCGGCGGCGGAGGCGGCCAGGCAGTCCAGCACGGCCCGCCACCCGGCCAGGTGCCGGGCGGGTGGCAGCTCGTCGAGCGCACGGCGGGCGGCGTCGAGCAGCGTGTCGGCGTGCGGGGCGAGGTGTGTGGTGTACGCCTCCACCGCCGCCCTGTTGCGGTGGGCTCGTGCGGCTGCCGCGGCGCCTGCGTGGACGGTGCGACCGTAGCGGTCGCATGTCATGTCGAGCGCGACCTCGCTCTCGCGGTCGATGACCGCCATCCGCAGCCGGAAGTTGCGTGCACCGTCCGTGAGTTGCGGTGTCACCGGGACGGAGCCGTCCGGGGTCGGATTCCTCGCGGGCGTCATCGGGACCGTCCACTGCCCGAGGCCGTCAGGTGGACGGTCGGTGCGTAGGTGGGCTTCGGCGGGATCGGTCGGGCCGAGGGCGGGGAAGTGGTGGGCGGTGTGGCGCGCTGCGTCGTTCGGCCGGCTGCTGCTTGGGCGAGACGGCTGCGGCGCTCCTGGAGCCCGTTCGGCCGGTCCGGGCGTGGTGGCCCGGCGGTGAGGGACGGGTCGAGGCGAATGTCGGCCTGCACGCTGTAGCCGAGGCTGCGCAGGTCGTGGACGGCTTGGCGGGTACGGCGCAGCCCATCGCGTTCCGGCTCGGTGAGCCGGTAGAGGCCCGGCGAAAAGGGGACGGGCTCGAACTGCTCGCGGACGAGGAACCACTCGGCCAGGTGAGGGGTGAAGCTCGGTGCGGCGGTGGCGACGAAACCGTGTTCGGGATGGGCACGGAAGCGGAAGTGGTCGGACAGAGAAGGATCCCTTCTTTCTGCTGGTCAGCGGCGAGGGCACGGCGGATGGGTCGCGGTACGACGGGCTGGTTTCAAGGGGGCGGGTCCGCCGGTGGCGGGCTGGGCGAACGTCGGGGCCGGGCATGCTGTCGCTTCCGTCGTCCCGTTTGGTGAATCCGGCCTGGTCCAAGGCGGTGTTGGCCCACTGCTACTGCTTGGGCGATGGCGGCCAGGGCGGCGGCGCGGCTGTAGGCGAGCCGGATCTCGGCAAGAGGGTTCGGGGGCGTCCCGGGGTTTGCTGGTGTCGTTCAGTGGCGGTTCGGCTGCCGTGACTGGGCGGCGGCAGCTGGCTGGGTTAGTGGGCCGGTCGTGCGCGGTGTGGACGGCCCAGACGGTGCCGGGGTGGAGGTCGCGCGCAGGGCGGCGACGGTGTGGCGCAGGCGTGCGCGGGCCGCGACGTACTTCTCGGCCGTCATGATCCGCAGGACTTCGGGGTCGTTGCGCAGATGCGAGTGGGCGAGATCCTCCACGGCCTCGCGCTGGAAGCCGGTCGTGGCGTAGGTCAGGGCTTCGGCGAGTGTGTCCAGAACTCGCGTGATACCGGCGGCGGCCCGGGCGAGCTGGACCAGGGCGACGCGTTCGGGCAGGTAGACCGTCTGCGGTGTGGTGAACCGTTCCTGCGCGTGTTCGATGGTGTGCTGCAGATGGTGGGCCAGCACGCCGATGTCGTCGGTGAGCGTGATCAGGTCGACGGCGTCGGGGCCGGTGGGGAATGAGGCGGCCAGTTCCTCCAGACGCCTGGCCAGATAGTCGAATGTGGCCGCAGTGACGGAGGAAGACATCAGACCACCCCGGCCGCAGCGCTTGTCTCCCGGGCGCGGAGGGCGGCTCGCAGGCTGCGTCCGTAGTTCCACGCATGCTGGCGAGCCTCCGGCTCCAGGACGTCATAGGCGTCCTGGCGGGTCATCTGGCCAGGGTGTTTGCGGTACCGGTAGACCGGCAGGGGAAGCAGGATCCCGGGGGCGAGGCTGGTGACGCCGAGGGCGGCGCAGTAGTCCTCGCCCTGGACGAGCCCGCCCATCGGAGCGGCGCGCACCAGGTCGGTGCGGGCGAGGATCGTGGTCGGCCCGATGGGGATGGTGTCCGCCGGTGACTTCCAGTACGTCCACACGTCGCCGGCCTCGTGCCGGCCGGGCGGGGCGGGGCATCGCCACAGGGTGGTCGAGCCGTCGGGGTGCCGGTCCTCGCTCCATCCCGCGCACCAGCCGACCTCCGTCGATTCCAGGATGTTCAGCCGTACGGCCATGGCGTCGTCGGTGAACTCGTCATCGTCATCTGCCCAGTTGGTGTACCGGGTGCGGACATGGGCGAGGGCCAGGTTCCGGGCGCAGGCCGCGCCGACCGGGCGCGGCAGAGCAAGCGTGCGGACGCGGGAGTCCTGCGCGAGCGGGTCGGGCAGGCGGTCCGGCGAGGCGCCGTCGAGCGCGATCACGGCCTCCCACGGCACGGACTGCCGGGTGAGGCTGGCGTGCATGGCGGTCAGGTAGTCGAGCCGGTCTTCGCGCAGGCGGCTGGCGATGACGACGGTGATCAGGGGCTGGGTGTGCGAGGGCAGGGGAGGCTCCGGGAAGACGAGAGTGAACTAGCGGCGCGTGGCGGGACGCGGGGCGTGGGCCTTCGCCGGGGATGCAGCGGGAGCGCCCGGGGACGGCGTGCTGCGCGATGCCCGGATAACCGGTGGGGGGTCGAGGGAGGACCAGGCCGCCGGGTGGTCGTTGAAGGCGGTGCGCGGGTCGATGGCCCAGTCCACGACCGGGCCGATGTCCTCGTGGAGGAGGCTGATCACCTCGATGCCCTCCTTGTGCAGGATGTACCCCCACTGCATGTCCTGCTCGTCGGCGGTGTCGTCGGTGACCGACATGCGCCGCGGCGGGGAGCCGTCCGGGGTGATCAGGTGGTCGAGGTTGCGGCTGGGCCACTGCTCGCCGCCGGTCAGCGCGGCCACGAGCGAGGGCGGGGCGCCGTCGAGGAGATCGGTGCCCAGCTCGTCCCAGCCGACGGCGACGTCGTCGATGAGGTGACGGGACATGGCTTCCACGTCGCGTCCGAACTTGTACTGATAGGCGGCCAGGAGCAGCGGCAGGTGGTGGCTGGGTACGCCGTCGAGCTGGACGTGGATGCCGCTGTATCCCGTACCGGTGGTGGGGCGGGCGATGAAGGAACGTGTGGACAGGGAGTTCTCCGGATCGAGCAAGGAAGCAGGGACGGCGGGCGGCCATCAGGGGCGCGCGGCCCGTCAGGGGTGGTGCGCTTTCACGCGGTCCGGTCAGGAGGCGACCGGGGGGCCGGAGGCGTCGGTGCGGGCGCAGGTATAACCGATCAGTCGGGACGTCTCGGCCTTCGCGGGGACGATGGCGGCGTCGTTGCACACGAACGTGTACGTGATGGAGGTGCGGGGCACGTCGTGGAGCCAGGCCCGGTCGTCCTTGCCGGGGTTGATCTGCAGGCCGGAGTGCGCGACGGCGTCGGTCTGGGTGTGCGTGTGGGAGAAGAGGATCAACGCGCCGCCGTCGGTGGTCCTGAGGGCGTAGGCGTCCGTGTAGCGGTTGGCGGCGCCGGCGAAGACGGTGGTGCCCTGGTTCCCGTAGCGGGTGCCGGTCTTGTCGTGAACCTGGATCTGCCGCTTGCTCGCCTTGGTCGGTGCGAAGACCTTCGTCCCGGTGTCCGTGCCTCCGGTGGCGAAGTTGTCGAGCACGGCTGCGCGCAACAGGTCGGCGTCCGCTGCCAGCCGTTTGTTGCCGGCGGCGGGAACGGCCGTCGCGTACCCGTCCCGGTCAAGGGCGATGTCCGGCAGCTTCTGGCTGTCCAGGTCGACGACAAAGACCATCTCCCAGCGCTTGTGCTGGGGGCGTTCGGCGAACACTGCCAGACGCGAGGGCGCCTTGCCCTTCTGATCCGAGAGCGCGGCGGCGAACCAGCGATCCTGCCCCGCTTCCAGGCGCGGGATGTACAGCTCGGCGTTTGCCGAGTCGTAGGACCACGGCTTGTACGGCTTGCGGTCCGCTGCGGGAAGCCCTTCGGTCTCGGTGTAGTCCGAGATGGACATCGCGTACAGCGGGCCGTCCTCGACCGCGTCGAGCAGGCGCCGGTCGCGGTCGGTGTTGGCCTCGTTGTTGATCTTGGAGTAGTGGGCGATCTGGGCGAGGGCCTCCTTCTTCGTCAGCGCCGGCTCGGCGGTCGGGGTGGGGGAGGCGCTGCGGGTGGCCGTGGTCCTGGCCGTGGTTGTGGTGTCGGCGTCCGGGCTGCCGGAGGTGGCGCAGGCGGACGCGGTCAGCGCGACGGATACGGCGGTGAGCAGGAGGGCGGTGCGGCGGGCGGAGGTGTGCAGGGGAACGAGGGAGCTCCGGGAAAGTAGCGGGTTAGCGGGTACGGGATGCGGTGGCCGATGCCGTCGGCGGGGACGGCGCGGTCACGGCCGGTGTCGCCCGGGTATCGGCGGCGGCACGTAGTTGCTTCGCGGCGCGGGCGAGGCAGGTGCGGCTCTCACCGAGCCGGTCCACGAGACCCGGGTACGTGGAGGCGATTGCCCGGGTGCGGGCGGGACCAGGTGCTTGGTGGGTGAGGTCGGCGAGGAGGCCGAGGTGGTGCACGGCCGAGCCGAGGGCGGCGAGCGCGGCACTGGTGGGCTCGGCCGCTTGGGCGAGCGCGAGGGTGGTGCGGCGGTGGGTGGCCGTGACGCGGGTCGGGTAGCGGGCGGCGGCCCGGTGGCGGAAGGCGCTCTCGCCGACGAGGTAGGTCAGCAGGCTGGCCAGGTGGCGGACTTCGTCGTCCAGGATCTCGCTCAGGGCCGGGTCCGGTTGGATCTGGTCGGGGAGCGGGAGGTGGTCGGCCACGGCGTTGAGCCGGTCGGCCACGTCGTGCAGCAGCATCCGCTGGTCAGGATCGGACAGCGGGAACTCCAGGAGGGGTGGGGGCGTCTACCGCCGTGCTGAGGACGGCGTGCCCGCCGTCGGCTGTATGCCGGGCGCTGCTGTGGGCGGGCGGGTCGGTGGGCCCTCGGAGGCGGACAGATCGGTGCGGGACGCGGTCATGGGTTCCTGAGGCACCGGGCGGCCTGGCGGTAGCGGGGCAGGAGCCGCCGGGAGACCGTGTGCGCGGCGCGGACTGCCTCGGCGGGGACTGCGATCGCGTGCGGGGCGTTGTCGTCGCCGAAGTAGTCGTGGGTGATGCCGTGCAGGGACAGCGCGCCGACGAGGACCTGCCCGCGGTGCAGCGGGCGGTCGATCACGACGAGCTCAAGGCGGTTGGGGCCGGTGAGGATCGCGGCGCGGGGAACGCGGAATTGCATCCAGGCGCTGGCCAAAGACGCGTTGTCCCACAGGTCGTCGAAGAAGTCGAGCTGGCTGTCCGGATCGGCGAAGTCGGTGATGCAGGAAACCCATTCGCCGGGCAGACGGTGACACAGGCCATGGGCGAGGGACGCCAGATCGCTGCCGGAGGTGGCGATGCGGACGGCCTCACGCTGTGAACGGCGGTACTCCCGTTGCTGGTTGTCGCGCCACAGGTCTTCGACGCGCTTGCCCGCAGCGGGAGAACCGGCGTCCGCGAAGATGCGGGGCAGGTGGTATTCCACGCCGATGCCTTGTCGGTCGGCATCGGCGAGGAACCGCGTGAGCCGGGCCGGGACGTCGTGGTCGTACCTGTCGTGGATCAGGATGGAGCCGAAGACGCCGCGTGGGCGCCAGAAGCCGTGGTCGGTAAGGAGGGTGTGGGCTGCAGCGGGGGCGTCGTTGCTGGTGAGGGCGATGACACCGATCTGGTCGTGATCGCCGAGGCTAATGGCGGGCATGGGCTTGTCTGCAGGTCCGTCAGTGTCGAACAACGCCAGGCTCGTGCGAGTGGAGTTGATGTCGGACGATGAGGCTCCGGCCGGTGACCCGCCATCGTCCGGGACGTGGCCGGTGTGGTCGAGCAGTTCGAGGGGCTCGGAGGTACTGCGCAGTTCGAGGTGCTGCTGCTGCGACCGGTGCGGCGTCGACTGTTCAGCGGGTTCTGGCACGTGGACCTCGTGGTGTCGGGAGGGCGGGGGCTACATCGCTTGTCGCCGTGGGCGGGTATTTCTTCGATCTCATGGCAGCCTCGTGACCTGGCGGTACACGTCGTCGGAGGTCTGCTCGCGGAGGCGGAGCCGTCGACGGAGCGTCGGGGGCGGCGAAGGGTTGTGTGCCGCCGATGAGGGAGGGGCGGCCATCGAGTTCGTCGAGCCAGGTCAGGAGTTTGGGCAGGTTCTTGTCGGGCCCGAACGCGAGGTAGGTGCCGTCGGCACTGTCGCAGCCGAACCACTCGGCTATCCCCAGCCTGATCCGGGAGTTGACGCGGCCCATGTGCACGCCTTTGCCGCGGGCCTTCGCCTCGCGGGCCAGCCGTTCGGCGACGGGGCCGAGTTTCCACTCGGTCGATCCGGCCAGGAACAGGACGTCGAAGTCGTCCCAGGGCAGCAGCCCGGGTGTATCGCAGCCGTCCTGGGCCGCGTAGGCCGCGGGCACGCCGAGTTCGCGGATGCGGGCCAGCCACGGCAGGGACTCGGTGAGGGTGCCGGCGGCGTCGAACGGCTGGTCCGGGGCGAGCGCCCACAGGCAGCGATCCGGCCCGTACCGTTCAACGGTCCGGTGCAGCCAGGCGAACCATGCTTGGGCTCCGGGCCAGTACCGGCCCTTGCCGTCGCTGCCGAACTTCGAGTTGTCACAGGCATACAGCGCACCCTCGGGGATCCGACTGCCTTGCGCCGGGGTGGTCATACAGCCGATGCGTCCGGCGCTCATCGCAGCCCGTATCTCAGGCCCCGAGGGAGTGCCGAGATAGCGCACCATGTACCTCCCCGCAGGCGACGCCGACCGCCGTCCGGACCACCTGCCGGCCGGGCGGAATTCCGCGAAGTGGGGCCTGCGGCTGGTGGACCTCGCCATTTCGGGAAGGCGGCACGTTCCTGGTCTGCGAGCCGGGCGAGGGGGCGGTGAGCGTCGGGTGTGCCTGGTTCACCGTGTGCGGCCGGGCATGGGGGTGGTCGCCGTCGGTGGCCCCGGGCTCGGGCCCGGCGGGAGAGCGGTCCGGGTGGTCCGGCGCGCGGGGGCCAGGGCACGCATGCGGTCGACAGCGGTGTGCAGGTCCTCGCCGAGACTGCGCAGGGTGGCTGCGGCGTCCTGAAGGTCGTAGTGGAGGTCGAATCCGTCGTCCTGCTCGGATTCCTTGGCCTTTTCCGCGGCTGCTTCGAAGAACTCGCCGAGCCGTTCCAGCAGGCCGCTGGTGGGGTCCAGGACCTGGTGCAGCAGGGCGGCGGCGTCCGTAGGTGACTCGGTGGCGTTGAGCCGGTCGGTGAGAGCGAGGAGTACGTCGCCGTAGACGAAGGCGCGGTCCGCGTTGCCGGAGACGTCCGCGGGCTCGGGGGTGCGGAGCGCCGTCTCGGCGGCGGACACGGGCGTACGGGCGGTGGGCGAGGAGGGAGTTGGCAGCAGTCCGAGCTGGGCGAGGCGATGGTCGATCGACTCGATCAGGGGCTGGGCGCTGCCGCCGTGCCGGGCTTCGGGCCGCTGGGGTGCACCGGGGTCGTCGGAGGGCGCCGAGTCGTAGATGAGCTCGAACAGCGACGGGTCGTCGGGGTGCTCGCGGGTCGCGATCCAGCCCTCCGGGCTTCCGGGCGGGCGGTTGGAGGGGGGCTCCTGCGGCGGACCGATGATCAGGTGAGTGCCGTCGGGGAGCGGTACGCGCACGATGTAGGCGCTGAGGCCGAACTCGATGTCGCACTCCAGCCCGCGCTCTCGCAGTGGCGTGGTGATGTGCGCGTGGCGGCGCCACAGCTCCTGCCACCACGGCGTGTCCACGTTGCGGTGGTCGGGAATTGGTGCGAGCGCAGCCGCGCGGCGGGCGTCCGGAGTGTTCTCCTGGTCAGCGGCCACGGTTCCTCCTGCGGGAGGCCGGCGCGTGGCGGGGCGGAGACATCCGGCGAGCGGGGTCGGCTTCCGGCTTCGGCACCGGACTGAGATCGAGTTCGTACTCGTCGTAGGCGGCGATCAGGCCGTGCTCCATCTGGGCTTCGCGGTCGGCGACTTGTGCCATGAGGTCGTCGTGCTCGGCCTGGCACTGCTGGTAGTCGGCCCAGTCGGCGTCGCTGAAGTGGGCGGGGCGGTTCAGAGGACTCCTTGAAGGGGGGTGGGGGCGGTGCCGGGTCAGCGGTGGCGACCGCCCGGTTTGGGCGGCGGCGCCGGGCTCTGGTGGGGGGAGGGCGTGGGGAAGAAGCGGTGGAAGTCGAGGTGGTCGGTGAGTTCCTGGACTGCGTGACCGAGTGCCTGTGCCGCGCGCCGCAGACAGGCACGCGCCGTCGCGTGTTCGACGACCATGCGGTTGTCCCGGACGTAGCTGTCGTTCTCGCTGTGCGGCCGGGGCGGTGAGAGCGCGGTCTGCGCGGTCTCGGCGAAGTGCGGTACGGCCTGGCTCGACAGGGTGACCGCCGACGCCAGATGGGCGAGGACGGCGCTGCCGGCACGGTTCGTACGGGAGGTGGTCCGGGCGAAGTCCGCGGTCAGCTGGACGACATCACGGGCGAGCGTCTGTGCGCCGGTGACGTGCTGGAGAAGCGCGGTGTAGGACGGCGAGGCCGGGACACGACCTGTGTCGTCCAGCAGCTCCCACTGCTCGAGCGCGCCGGAGAGTTTGCCCCTCACGGCGTTGAGCGCGTCGATGAGGTGAAGGGTGGTGGCGCGCGGGATCAGTTCACACTGGATATCAGGCTTCATGAGTCTTTTGCAGCCTTTGTATGCATTCGAGCGTCAGTGTCGAAGAGTGCCAGCTCGTACGCGTGCAGGAGGTGCTGCACGATGAAAGATCGTCCGGCGACTTTCCACAGGCCACGCCCTCGGTTGAGGTGGGCGATGGCATCCATCTCGACGGAGGTCAGGCCGAGAAGCGAGGCCGCGGCATGGAGTTGGTCGGTCTCCTGGCGGTAGATGATGCGGGTGGAGCAGTCGGCGAGGAGGCCCTCGGCCAAGGCCCGGCCCTGTGATCCGGCGTCGCCGGCGGTGAGCAGGTCGGACAGCCGGTGGATCACCATGAGGTTGGCGATGCCGAGGCCGCGGCTGAGCTTCCACTGGGCCTGCATGCGCTGCAGCAGGCCGACGTGCCGCATCAGCCGCCACGCCTCGTCGTACACGATCCAGCGCCGGCCGCCGGACGGGTCGGAGAGGGCGGATTCCATCCAGGCACTCGCGCAGGTCATCGCCAGGACGAGGGCGGTGTCGTCGCCGGATCCGCCGAGCCGGGAGAGGTCGATGGTGAGCATCGGCGCGTTCGGGTCGAACGCGACGGTGGAGGGGGCGTCGAACATGCCGGCCAGGTCACCGTGGACGAGGCGGCGCATGGCGTGGGCCAGGTCGCGGGCGGCGTCGCCGAGTTGGCCCGACATCATCCCGGCGGCCTCGTCGAGCGCACTGGGGTTGTTGAGGGTGGTGGCGACGTCGCCGAGCAGCGGGGTGCGGTGCGTGTCGGCGGCGCGGGTGACGACGGCGTCCAGGGCGACGTCTAGGGCGGTGTGCTCCATGGGCATCAGGTCCCGGCCCAGGACCGTCCGGGCCAGGGAGCCGAGCAGGAGCAGGCGCCGTTTGCGGATCTCGCCGGCCCAGTCGGCCTCGGAGACGCTCTCGGGTCGCGGGGCCGCGTCCAGGGGGTTCAGCCGTCCGGGCAGTCCGGGGCCGAGGGCGACGGACCGGCCACCGAGGGTCTCGGCCACCGGCGTCCATTCGCCCTTCGGGTCACACGGCACGTAGACGCGGTATCCGAAGGCCACCGAACGCAGCGCGAAGGACTTGGCGAGCGCGCTCTTGCCCTGGCCGATGACCCCGGCGAGCAGGAGGTTGGGGTTGGTGAATCCCTCGACCTTGCCGTACAGCGCGAACGGATCGAAGACGAAGGACGCTTCCGCGTGGACGTCGCGCCCGATGTAGATGCCCTCGGCGCCGAGTCCGCCCTCGGCCAGGAACGGATACGCGCCGGCGGCCACGGCCGTCGTCATGCGGTGGGCGGGCAGCTTCAGCCGGTTCCCCCGCGCGGAGGCGGGACCGGGACGTCCGCTCGGTGGGTAGAGCGCGGCTGGCATCTCGTGCTCGGCGGACGCGCTCTCACTCTGGTGGGCACTGGCTTCCGCGCGGGCCTTGGCGGTGGCCTCGGCGAGTTGGCGACGGGCGGCCTTGCGGCTGGCGCGGTCGGTGCCGTGGGGGGTGAAGAGCGGGCTGGCGGAGGCGCGGCGGGCGCGGCGGGCGGGCCGATGGTTCATAGAGGGCCCTCGTTTCTGCGGGTGGTGCTCATCGCACGCAGGCTGTGGTGTGCGGGCGGAGGTCGGTGGGGGTGGTCTTGCGGCGGATGCTGTGTCCGGCGGCGAGGTGGCGCTGGCAGATCGTGAGCACGGGCGGTCCCTCGGGCAGCCGTTCTGGATGGCATGCGCTCGACTCGGCTTCTGCTGCTGCGCTGTTGGGCAGCAGGTGGAAGGCAGAGTGGACCTCGCTGGTGGCCTGCCAGAGGCGGGTGTGCGCGGTGGCGAGGTGGCGGCCGGCGGCGGGGTGCGCAGGCCGGGTGTTTTCGGCGAGCCGGTCCACGAGCTGGTGCAGGGCGGTGAGGTGGGCGTGCAGCACGTCGAGGTGCACGCGGTCCGCTGGCCGGGGCGGGTTCGCGTCCGACGGTGCCAGGGTCCGGGTGTGGTGGCGTACTCCGGCGCTCGCGGCGCGGAGGTAGGGGTGCGCGTCGTCCGGAGGTGTGGGAGCGGTCAAGGGTGGTGGTCCTTCCTGCCGGAAGGCAGGGGCGGTGACGGATGGTCGAAGAGCAGCGGGCGCCACGTTGCTGACCGGCGGGGACGGGCCCGGCTCACAGGGCGGTCCGGGCGAGCGGGAGCGCGGTGAGGGCAAAGGCGTCCGGCTGCTGGTAGTTGAGCCGTCGCAGATCGACGCCGGAGGTGACGGCGTGGGTCTCGATCTGTGCGCAGGCGGCGTCCAGGAGGGCGTCGGTCTCGGCGGTGACGGTGACCAGGCCGGTCAGGGCCACGTCGGCATGTCCGGCGATGAGCTGGCGCTCACGCTGCTTGACGTCGGCATACTCGACGGAGTCTTCCTCGCTGTCGACCTGCCCCCGGCGGGCCCTCTCGTTGGCGTCGGCGATGATCGCCGCCTTCTTCCGCTGGACGTCTCGCAGGGCGGACTCGAGTCCCTGCGGCACGTATATAAGGGAGAGGCTGCGCCGCACGCCGGCCGTGAACATGATCCCGTGCAGGAACCCGGCCCCCATCTCCGTCCTCGGCCAGTTCTCCACCCAGTACGTCGCGTGCCGTGCGCTGTCGGTGGCGAGACGGTCGTACTCCTCGAACTGGACTACGGGCCCGGCGGCTGCGGGATCGGCCTCGGCGCGGCCGGTCTCGGACCACTGCTGGAGGGCGGCGAGCGCTTTCGGGTCGTAGGCGGTGCGGATAACGGCGGCGATCTCCCGCGCAGTCAGCCACCCGGTGACCTGGAGCCCGGCATTACGGGCGGCCTGGGCGATGGACGCGGTGGTCTGCTCCATGACGGTGAACGCCCCGGGCAGCCCTCCGCCAGCCTGGCTGATCAGGCGCCGGGCGGCCTTGAGGTCGAGGGAGATGGCGAGGTAGGTCTCGTGCGGGGCGGCGGCGGGGCCGGCCGAGGCGACCAGCTCGGAGTAGATCTGTCCGGCCACCGGGGTCTGGGGCTGTCCGTTGTGGGTCCAGTGGCGGGTGAGGGTGTCGCCGCTGTCGGGAACGGTGCGTTCCAGCACCTGGACGGTGGCGATGTGCCCGGTGCGGGCGATGCCCGCCAGCGCGCGGCCCCAGCTGCTCACGTTGTGGTTCTGCGTCGCGGGGTCGAGGAGGGCGAAGGCGCGGCTGCTGACGCGGGCGATGGCGGTCAGAGTCTGCTGGTGCGAGTCGTGCACGGCTGCGGCGCCGTTGGCGGAGTCGCCGGGGGTGACCACCTTGAGGGAGGCGGTGGTGCCGGGCAGATGGAGGATGCCGTCCTGCCGGGGCCGGGTGACGGGCCGGGCGAGCCTGAGGGTCTGGCCGGTGCGGCGGCGGTGTGCGTAGCGGGCGACGATTGGCGCCCAGTCGATCAGGGAGCGGCCGTGCCGGCGGATTGTGACGAGCGCACCGGAGGCCGCCCACAGCGGGGCCAGGGCGACGGCGCCGAGCAGTCCGGTGGAGACCACCGTCATCAGCAGTAGCGCCAGCGTGCAGGAGACGAGGATGAGTTGGGGCAGGGAGAGGCCGAGGAGGATGCCGCGGCGGGACCGGTGAGGGAACTTCACCGTGACCGGGGCGACGGAGAGATCAGTCAAGGGGCGGGTCCTGGAGACGCGGGGGAACCCGGGGGCGGGAGGTGCAGCGCACGTCCCGCCCCCGGTGGACGGGGAGGGGATCAGAGGCCGGTCGGCGGCGGAGGTGAGGCCGACCCGCTGGACGTGGCGTTCTGTGAGCTGGAGGACGGGGGTGCGCCCTGCGGCGGCGCGGTGGTGGTCGGCGGCGCGGACTGCCATCCGCCACCCTGGCCGGAGGCGGCGTTCGCTCCGGACCCGCCCGGCCCTGGGCTGCCGCCCACTTGGCCGCTGGTGTCGTCGGACACGCTCGTCGGCGCGGGCTGGACGGCTTTCTCCAGACCGGACTTGACCGCGTCGCCACCGGGCGAGATGCCCGTTCCGCCGTCCTGCGAACCTTCCTTGCCCCCTCCGCCGCCGGTCGGGTTGGCGGCGACGTCGCCGGGGAAACCTCCCCCGCCAGCGGCGTCGGGCCCCTGCGGTGCGGCGCCTGCTCCGGCTGCAGCGCCACCGGTTCCGGCAGTGGCCGCAGCCGCGGAGGCCTTACGGGCGGCCTTCTCGGCATGCGCCTTGGCGATCTGCGCTCCGGCGCCGCCGGCACGGTGGATGGACTCGCCGTCGGTCCCGTCGGCCGCCCAGTGCACGAACTTGAAGACGGCGTACGGGCACAGCAGCACCAGGATCATGATCACGATGCCGGACATGACGTCGGCCAGAGCGGCAATGCCGTCCTTGGCCTCGGTCTTGCCCATGGCGGCGATACCGAGGACGAAGATCACGGTCATCAAGAGCTTGGAGACGACGAGGGTGGCGGTGGCCTCGATCCAGCCCTTGCGCCAGCGCCGCGCGACCTCCCACCCGCCGCCGGCGGACGCGAAGACAGCCAGCGTGACCATGACGAGGATGCCAACCTTGCGGACCATCATCACGCACCAGTAGAGGAAGGCACCGACGGCGGCACCAAGGCCGGCGACAACCGCAACGAGCCAGCCCATCCCGGACAGACCCGCGATCTGGTTGACCTTCACGATGCGTCGCACGGCCGACTCGATGTTCAGGTGCGCGGTCTTGAACAGGCCGTCGCTGACGGCATCGACCACTTCGACGGCGACCGTGGTGAAGGCGATGGCGCAGAAGGCGAACAGGACGCCGCTCATGGTGCCGGTGAACGCCTGTGCCAGGGCTTGTCCGTCGCGTCGGATGGCGGCCCGGACCAGCTGTGCGCAGAAGGTGGCGACCAGCAGGACCAGGCCCAGCGGCAGCAGCATCTCGTAGTTGTCGACGAACCACGACGCGTTGAGGTCGACCTTCGTGGTGGTGTTGACGGCCTCGGCCGCCAGATCGGCTGCGGCGGCGGCCAGTTCACCGGCGGACTTCGCCATCCAGTCACCGATGGCCTTGCCGGGGTCCGAAGCGAAATCGACTGCGTCGCCGACGGCGCACAGCTTGTCTGCCAGGGGGAAATCACAGAAACCCACGAGGAGTTACTCCTCCATTCTTGTCTCAGGCGCGGGTCACTGCGTGACGCTCGGTGCGATGGCGGCCAGGGTGCAGTCGTGATTCGGGCGGCACTGGACGGCGAGGGTCACGGCCCGTTCCTCGGCCCCGCCGCCGCCCTTCTTCCAACTGAGCGTCTGCTTGCCGTTGACGGTGACGACGTAGATGTACGCCTCGGTGATCGCGGACGGGTCGTCGGCCAGCGCCTGCTTGAACGCGGAGGGGTAGTGGCCCTCAGTGACGCCGGCGGTGGCGTGCTGGTCCTGGTCGGCCATCCGCGACCACAGCACCGGATCGGGCACCTGGCCGGAGACAGAGGCCCAGTCGGCGTACTTGGTCTCCGTGGTCATCCAGGCGCGCATGCCGGCGAGTTGCTGGTCGCGGCTGGTGTCGCGGGTGTCGTAGGACCACAGCATCTGGGCCGCCGCCTTGGCGTAGGCGACCGGCTCGGCGATCTGCGGAGGCTGGGACACCGACCCGGATCCGGAGGAAGGCTTCGGGGCGGCCTCGGAGGAAGACGGGCTGCCACTCGGGGCGGGCGCGGCGGTGTCCGGGGCCTGAGGGCCGTTGCCTCCGCCAGTCAGCAGGGCGACGACCCCGGCGATGGCGAGCAGGACTGCGACGGCAAAGGCGACGATCGCGATGCGCCGGTTGGCCGACCAGCCACTGCCATACGAAGACAGGGAGGGGAATCGTTTCTCCATCAGTGCACCTGCGACCCGAGGGTCGAGAAGAACGCGACGATGCCGTTCGCGGCGCCCAGGCCCAGGGCGGCGCCCGCGGCCACGACCGCGCCCTTCTTCCCGTTGGCCTCGGCCTGGTGACCGCCCGTGTGGTGGCCCCAGGCCCACACGCCGAGCGACACAGCGAGGGCGCCGACGACGGCGATGATGCCGAACAGGTTGATCGAGTTGACGACGTTCTTCAGCACGCTCAGGCCGGGCAGGCCACCGCCCGACGGCGTGATGCCGGGATCGTAGGCCAGGTACTGCACGGTTTCGAGTAGGGGCAAGGAGGCTCCTTGGGCACGCCGAAACCCGGCGCGCGGGAATCACAGAAGGAAAGGGAGGAACGAGGCAGCGCCTCGTAGAAAGGGAGGGCAGACACCGTGCAGGAACCGGCTGGCCCGGGCGGCGTCCGCGAAGAGACGACATCGCTCGCACGAGGACGCAGCAGGTGCCGCGCCGAGGCTGCGGACCGAGCTGGTGCCCCCAGCGAAGGCGCGCCGGCTCAGGGGCCGAACCGGCCGTGGGAGACCCCTACTTTGGGATCGACGGCTTCGGAGCGGGGTTGGTCTTGTAGGGGTTCGCGCAGTTGTAGATCATGTAGCCGCGGATCTTCTTGCCGTCGGACTTCCGGGTGACGGTGCCGCGGGTGTACCAGGTGCGCTCGGACTTCTTGTACGCCCACTGGTCGTAGAGGACGCGGTCGTGCCGGTAGCCGATGCCCACGACCGTGGACGTCTTCGACGGGGCCTTGCGGATCTTGACCGCACTGCAGCTGATGGTGGTGGTGCCGGTGTCGTACGCCTGTGCCGTGGTGGCGGTGGCCAGGCCGCCGGCTGCGATGGTCAGGCCCAGAGAGGCTGCCGCGAGGGCGCGGTGGCGGGTTATCAAGGATGCTCCGTACTGTCGGGGGAATCTCGGTCAGGGATGGTGCGCCTGGGCGGTCGCGCCCCTGTAGGTTCCGAATTTGATCTGTCGTCCGGTGTTGGACTGACCTGCGGCTTCGTGCCGCTGTCCGGGCGGTTTGTCAGCGGATTCGTCCAGCCGATCTGTCGAATTCCTCAGCTGACACGGCTCGTTCGGGCTCGGCTGACAGATCTCTCGGACGGCCGACCTGTGCGTTCGTCCCTGTGGCTGACAGTTCGATGACAGATCGCCTGGACACTGACAAAATGGATCGGAACCTACAGCCCCGGCCGATATCAGAGGACGCGGCGGGCGGCGAGAATCGTCCAGTCCTTGATCGGGGTGATCCGGACTGGCTTGGTGGTGCGCGGCGCCTCGATCACGAGGCCCTCGCCCATGTACATGCCGACGTGCTCGGGCCGTGCGGCCGTGCCGCGGCTGAAGATCAGGTCACCAGGCTCAAGTTGGGCGGGCGAGACCGCTTTGCCTTCGTTGACCTGCGTGTACGTGGTGCGGGTGAGGGTGACGCCGGCGTGCGCGTACGCCTGCTGCATCAGGCTGGAGCAGTCGCAGCGGCCCATGGGGTCGGGGCCGTGCGCGTTGGTGCAGGAGCCGCCCCACTGGTAGAGCGTGCCGAGCTGGTGCATCGCCCACTCGATGGCCGTGCGCGCCTTCGGATCGGCGTCCTTGGGGATCGCGTAGCCCTTCGGGACGCTTCCCTCGGGGATACGGCCGAAGCCGGAACCGTCCTGGCCCGGAGCACAGCCGCTCGTGCCGGTCGACGATTGCTCGCCCTGGTCCGCGTCCTTGCTGTCCGCGTCGGTGCCGCCGCCCGGGAAGGTTTTGGCGATGGCATCCTGCAGCGCGGTGGCCAGGTTCTCCCACTGCGCATACGCGTCGGGGTAGGCGGATCTCTGCACGGCTTGGGCGGCCTGGGCGACGGTCATCTGCTGCCAGCCGCTCACCTTGAGCAAGTGCTTGTAGAACTGCTCGGAGGCGTAGACCGGATCGCGGATCTGCTGGGCACTGCCCCAGCCCTGGGAGGGACGCTGCTGGAACAGGCCGAGCGAGTCCCGGTCCCCGTAGTTGAGGTTGCGCAGCCGGCTCTCCTGCATCGCGGTGGCGAGCGCGATGATCTGTCCCTTCTTGGGGACGTCGAGCGAGAGCCCGGCGGCCACGATCGTCGCCGCGTTGGGGACTTGTTCGGCGGGCAGGTCCAGGCCCTCGACATGGACGTTCTTGCCGGACGCGCCGTCGAGAATCTTGGTGACCTGCTCGGCGACCTCGTCGGTGTCGATGTCGGTCAGGCAGTTGCTGAAGGAGCCGCTGCTCTGCACGGCGTCGGCGGAGGAAGCCAGCATCATGCCGGTGCCGGCGATCAGGATTGGGGAGAGGAAGACGACGCCGATGCCGGCGGCGAGCGCCTTCAACCGGAGCGGATCGCTCGCCGGTCAGCGCTTTCGGGCGTGGGTGGGTGGCGAGACGTCATGAGCGTGTCCTTCGGGGTGCAGTGTCCGGCCGTGCCGCGTGCGCGAGGCGTGATTGGAAGGGCGCGGCGGCCGGGGTGGGCGATCGGAACGGGCCGGTGTGGGCGAGTTGCCGCTCGCTCCGCGTGGCCGGGCCGTGAGCTAGGTGTGCCGGGGCAAGGGGGTACCTCCGTGAGGTGGGGCGGGGAATAGCCAGCGGCGGTGTGCGCCGGGCGGTTCAAAAACAGTAGGCCCAGATCGGCGGTTGACCAAAAAGCTGGCGTGAGGTACCGGAATCCGGCACCTCAGCAATGCACTTCTTGGTCGTCGGCGTTTTCGCCTCTACAGTTTTTGGACTCCCCCCTCGCCTTCCTCGGTCTGTGGCCTTGGGCTTCTGCATGCCCACTCCCGGCCCGCGAGGATTTCTGTGCGAGGCGGTGAGTTCTCTCCGCGACTCCGCACCCGAATAGGGGTTCCTCTTTGCCTTTTTCCCTGCACCAGGGCGACGCCCTCAGTGTTCTCGCCGGCCTTCCGGACGGCTGCGTCCACTCCGTCATTACCGATCCGCCGTACAACTCGGGCGGTAGGACCGCGAAGGAGCGCACCACCCGCTCCGCGAAGCAGAAGTACACCTCCGCCGACGCCCAGCACACCCTGCCGGACTTCACCGGCGAGAACATGGACCAGCGCAGCTACGGGTTCTGGCTGACGCAGATCATGACCGAAGCCCACCGCCTCACCCGCAGCGGCGGTACCGCGCTGCTGTTCACCGACTGGCGCCAACTCCCGATCACGACGGACGCGATCCAGGCGGCCGGATGGCTGTGGCGCGGGGTACTGGCCTGGCACAAGCCGCAGGCACGGCCCCAGAAGGGCCGGTTCACCCAGAACTGCGAATTCATCGTCTGGGCCAGCAAGGGGGCGATCGACGGCTCCCGGAACCCCGTCTATCTGCCCGGCCTGTACTCGGCCTCGCAGCCCTCGGGGGCGAAGCGTCAGCACATCACGCAGAAGCCCGTCGAGGTGATGCGCGAGCTGGTCAAGATCAGCCCCGAGGGCGGCACGGTGCTCGACTTCTGCGCCGGCTCCGGCTCCACGGGGGTGGCCGCTCTGCTGGAAGGCAGGGACTTCATCGGCGTGGAGAAGACCGAGCACTACGCGTCGATCGCGGCCGACCGGCTCACCGAAACGCTCCGCGAGACCCTCACGCAAGACGACGTGATCCTCACCGCCTGAGCCGCGAGCGCGCTTCCCGTCAAGGCGACCGGCGCCCCAGCCGGCAATCCGACGAAGCGGACTTGTAACTCGCCGTCCGGGTCCGGGCATCGCCGCTTCCGTCTTCCTCACATTCCGCGTCTCGTAGGAGGCCCAACTTCTTCATGCCCGAACCCATAAAACCCCCTGCCGATGGGGAGTTGGAGCCGGTACGCATTCCCGATCCACAGTTGGAAGGAATCGAGGCGAGCGTCCGACGGCTCATGGAGCAGTCGGCGCAACAGGCGCAGCAACTCGACCACCTCGCGTCCGCCCCAGCGCCGAGCGGATCGCCGTTCGCCGCGTTCGGCATGCCGGGGCTCGGCGGGCCGCCTGCCGCCGCTCCGCCCGAGCCCCGCCCGATCCTGGAACTCGACGGGGAGGAACGCGAAGACGAACTCGACGCCTTGTCGGACTGGATCGACGACTTCTTCCTCCCGGTCTACGGGGCGGAGGTCACCACCGCAGCGCCCTGGTGCCTGCAGTGGCAGGAGCACGACGACGTCGTGGCCTGGCTCCACGCCCTATGGCTCGCCTACCAGCAGCACAAGGACCCCGAAGCCGGATTGAGCGGCCTGTTCGTGTGGCACCGGGACTTCCTCACCCACGCCCTTGCGGCGATCCGCGCACCGGGCGGGCCGCTGTCGGCCTGTATGACCTCTCCCGACCGGCCCGCGCACCGTCTTCTGCCCGGCCCGCCGCCGTCCGCGCGCACGGAGACGGCGGCCACGGCGGAAGCCGGCGGGCCCGCAGAGCCGACGTCATGACCGCGGGAGTGGGACAGCCCGCCTTCGGACTGAGCTTCGACCCCCGCGCGCTGACCGATCTCCTCCAAGCTCCCAGCGATATCCGCGACCTCACCCTCGCCTACCTGCAGGAAGTCGTGAACGCGCAGCGCTTCGGGCTACGCCTCGACGGTGACCTGGTGGGCTACCGCAAGCTGTTCGTGGACTCGCGCAAGGACTGGCGCGTCGTCTACGGCGTCCGCCCGGCGCCCGCGGAGTCCGCGCACCCAAAGGAGATCCACGTCGTCGCCATCCGGCCGCGGGCGGGCAACGACGTCTACGACGAGGTCGGCCGCCGCCTGGGGATGACCCGCCGGCCGCTGAGCGCCCGCACCCACGCGGCACGTTCGCGCTCCCCGCAGCTGACCACCCGCGGCCCCGTGCCCCGGCCCGGTCCGCCGCCCACCGCACTGCCGGGTCTGCCCCGTCCCGCACAGAACCCCGCGCACCATCACACCCGCTGAACGTACGGAGCGTCGCCTATGTCCCCTGCACCCGCGCCGACACCAGCCCGGCGTGCGGTCTCCCCGCTCGACCACCGCATCGAAGCCGTCACCGGCCACGACATCGACACCCTGTGGGCCTACCGCGACCGCGGCATCCTCGACGAGTCACATGCCCACCTGGTCGACCGGCACCGCGAGCTGGCCAAGACCCAGACCGGCGTCACCTTCTACCTCCGCCTCCTCCACCGCCTTTCCAACGGCGAGTTCGACGTCAACGACGCCTTGTTCACACGCATCAACCGCACCGTGGACCAGCTGGAGGAGGCCGCCGGCGCACGGAACGCCGCCGCCGGGAAGGTACTCGCAGCCCTGGAGCCCATCGAGGCCGCCGCAGCGGCCCCGGCGCCCGGCGCGAAGCCACTCGCGACGGACGACCAGGCCGCGCTGCTCGCCATCGCAGGCGGCGCCAAGCTCTACGAACACCTGCTGACCGGACGGATATCCGTCACCGCCGCCTCCGGTACCCGCATCCCACACGCCAAGCTGCAGCGACTGGAGGACGCCGGCCTGGTCGTCCGGGATACCGACCGCCCCCTGCACGCCGGCCAGCCGGTCGCACTCACCGACGCCGGACGCGCCGCGCTGTTCGCCGCCCGTCGGACCCCCACGACCCAGGCACCCACGCCCCCGGCCCGCCCCGGCACAGCGCCGTCCACCCCCGTGCAGCGGCGCTGAACTCCACCGAAAGGCCCTTGTTGCCCCCTACCGAACCGGCGCCCGCCCGGAAACCCATCCCCCACGTCGACTTCGAGCTGGACGACTTCGACGCCGACGAGAAGATGTACCTCGACTTCTACCGCCAGGTCTCCGTCCACGAGGACATGCTCGTCCCCCTCGCCGCACACCACACACCCAACGGGGCGCACAGCTACTACGTCCTCTTCGACCGCACCGCCACCTGGGGACACCCTGGTATGGCGCAGCTCCTCGCCGTGCACCTGCAACGGGACCGAGAGAAGCGGACGTTCACCTTCGAGCAGGCCGCCATGCCGCTGCCCGCGATGGCGCAGTCCTGGCTCATCCACCGCGGCTGCCCGCAGAACGCCATCGGCCTCGACCCCGAGCTGGGGCCACCGCCGGCGGACGAGGCCACTCGTGCGCTGGAGCGACGCCTCGCGGGCGACGGCGACCACTACGCCATGGGCTACTCCTACACCCGCGACGACCCGGACGACACCGTCACCGTCGTGGCACTGCGCGCCCTGGACGAACGCGCCCCCAGCCCGTTCCGCGTCGTGGTCGAGGAAGTCGACACCCACGCGTGGACGCACACCCTGCGCGAAGGCGGCTTCGACACAGTGGGCGAGGCCCTGCAGTGGTGCGACAACCGGCTCACCGGCGAGGCCGGTCCCCTCCCGCCGGTCCGCCCCGCAGCCGCAGCCAGCAGCCCTGCCGGTGTGGCAAAGGCCCCTGCTCCGCGCCCGCCCGGCCGTTCTCGCTGAGCACCAAGGCCGACGCGGGCAGCGCAACATAGCCGACGATCGCCGGTTAGCCAAACCGGCGATTCTCCGGACTCTTATACAGCCGCCGGGACAACTCCCGCGGCGCCATTCCACGCAATCCCTATGCCTTCACGGAGGTTTCTTCCGCATGCGCTCCACCCGAATTGCCATATCCGCGGCGATGCTCGGAACACTCGCTCTGCCGATGCTGTCCACTACGCCCGCGAGCGCGGCCCCCGCCGCCGCTGCCTCGACGGCCACGAGCATCGTGACGCCCTGCCCGGACCTCCCGCCGCTGCCGTACAAGGTCCACGCGTCGGCTGTGACCATCCGGTCCAAGGCCACCACGAAGTCCACCGCGCTCGGAGTGCTCTACAAGAGCCACAAGTTCACCGTGCACAAGAAGAGCGGCAACTGGCTCTACATCACGGACAAGACGACCAGCGTCAAGGGCTGGGTCTCCGGCACATACGTGTACCGCGACACCCGCATGTGCCTGGACTGACAGACATTCAGCAGGTGCCCTAAAGCAGTCGAGTGACCGGGCACGGCCGCCCCTCATATTCCCCCAGGCATCGGCCCATCCAGAACAGGAGTTTCCCTTTTGTCCGACGGCATATCCGATGACGCTGAGGATGTCGTGGGCGTGCTCACCGAACGGATCGAAGCGCGCTTCGCCATGGACATGGACCAGTTGAAGGCCGCGGTCTCCGCCGCGCCGACCGCGCATCCTGACGCCACCGAGGTCGTCAGGTGGCACGGCCTTCTCGTCGAGGCCCAGTTGGTGCTCGACCGCGCTGAGGACGACCTCCTCGCCGCGCTGGAAACCCAGCCCAGCGAGGTCGACGACCCGACGATGGGCCTTGCCCACCGCGTGAACGCGGCCGTGACCACACGCGACGGCCGGGCCCTGGTCGTGCGGTGGCTCCTCGACCCGGACGCTCCGGGCAAGAAGGACCTCGCCGCCGAACGCCTCGCCCGTCTGCGCCCCCGAACCGGGCCGGCGGTACACACCAGCGCTCCCCACCGACCCGCGGGCACACCCGCGTCGGCGTGGCGGGCGGGAAGGCCCGTCCGGTGAGCCGGGACAAGGCAAGCACCATGGACGGCGACCTGCAGAAGGTCTTCGGGAACCCGGTTCCCAAACTATACGAGGCGGCTGTCGGACCCGACGCCTCGCCTGCCCTCGCCCGTGCCCTGGAACTGCGCTCCTTCCTGGCTCTGACCGAGGAGCAGGTCGCCCGCGTCCGCGACCGCGTGCACGCGGACATGGATCCGGACCGCGACATGGGCGAGCTGTCAGCGGACAAACTCCGCTTCGACGCGCAGTGGCTGGAGGCGGCGCTGGATGCCCGCGACGGCTACCGCGCCGCCCTCGGCGAGCTGCTGCGCACCATGCCTCCACCCGACCAGCGGGCCCGTCCCGTCCGCACGGCACAACTCAGGGTCACCGCCGCCCTGCCCCCGTCCGCCGCCCCGGCACCTCAGCGTGCCGCGGCGGCCCGGGCCCGCCGACCGTGAAAGCCCCCGCTTGTCTCACCTCACGTCCACCGACATAGCCGGACGGATCGAGGACCTCTACGGCGCGCCGCTCGCCGACCTCGAAGCCCACGCCCAGGACCAGCCGCCCGGCATGCTCTCCGCCCTACTCGGCATGCACGACGACCTCGCCCTCGCCGAGCGCAGCATCGACTTCCACCGCGACTACCTCGCCCGGCTCGTCCACCCCGAGCGGCAGATCAGCCGGCATGAGGTCTCCCACCTTCTCGACGGCTCTCGCCGGCTCGCCGAGGCAGTCGCAGTCCGCGACGTCCAGGCCAAGTCGGTCGCCGCCGTTTTGCAGAGCCTGGCCCGCGTCCCAGCACCAGTGCCGTCCCCGCCGACAGCTTCGCCGCCCGTTCCGGCTCCGCCTCTTCCGGTCCAGAGCACGGCGCACAGCCGCTGATCCGCTGGCGTTTTCCCATCCCCACTCCAGGAGTTCCTCCCTTGGCCATCACCGCCCTGCCTCCCGACACCGACGCCGACATCGCCCGGGTCACCGAGGCCCTCGCCATGATCACCCCGCGCTGGAACGTGAGGATCCTGCTGGCACTCTCCGGCCCGCCGCTGCGTTACAGCGAGCTGGCGGCCAAGGTGTCCTGGCTGCAGAACGGCCAGCTCCACCCCAAGCTCAAATCGCTGTGCGACGCCGGACTCGTCGAGCGCACCGAACACACCGCACGGCATGTGACCTACGGCCACACCGAGCGCGGGGTCGCCCTGCTGCCGGTCCTGCCGATGATCGTCACCTGGGCCGAGGAGCACCTGGAGAAGGCGGACCGCCCGCTGCCCGCGATCGAGCAGATCGAGGACAGCCTCACCCTGCTCACCCGGCGGCACGCCGCCGCCATCCTGTGGGTCCTCAAGTCCCGCGAGGAAGTCAGCGGGCGGGCCCTGGCCCGGATCGTGATGCCCAGCAGCGACGGGACCAACGTGTACCCGCCACTGCGGCAGCTCGTCGCCGACGGCCTGGTCGACACCGAGGGCCTCGGCCAGCCCTACCGGCTATCCACGGCGGGCGACGGCCTGAGCCCCGTTCTCGGCGCCCTGTCCGCCTGGTCCGCCGGACAGCCCCTCAACAACGCGGCCCAACACCCGGTCTGGGGGCACCCGCAGGCCAAGCCCGCGCCGAGGCCGTGGGTCAGCAGCCAGCCCCGGCCGGCACCCGCAACCCTCCCGCAGACCCGGACGGGTGAGTCCTCTCCGACGTGGCACAACCGCGATCTCTTCTCGCACGCCACCCCTGCCCGCCCGCAGGCGGCCATCCCGGCGGGAGGTCCGCGCCGATGACCACCCCCTTCACCACGGCCGAAGTACGCAACGCGATCGAGCTGCTGGCTTCGCGATCCTTGATCCGCCTGGTCACCGAGATCGACGACAACGGGGCGATACCTCCCAGGCGGCTGGCCGGTACCCTCCCCGACCTCTCCTCGCACCAACTACGCCGCGCTACTGAGACGGCCCGCGCCCACGGTCTCGTCCGGACCGCACCCGGCACCGGCCTGGAACTCACCGAGCAGGGCTCGGAGTTGACCGACCTGTACGACACGGCGGCGCGCTGGGCCCGACACCACGCCTACCCGGCACCGGTTTGCGAGTTCAGCAGTCGCGTCCGCCACGTCCTCGACCTCCTGGCGCCCACGCTCACGACCGAACGCGCCGACGGTCACCCGCGGCCGTCCGCCGCGCGGCTGCCCAGCGACGAGGCCGAAGCGGACCTTGTCCGTCCCCGCACCCTCCTGATTCAGTGGCTGGCCGGCAACCCTCAGATCACCTGGGTGCCCGAGCCCGAGCCGGCCGCGTGAGCCCAGCGGTTACACCCCGGCATGCACGCCACAGCGCCGGGCTGATGCGCAGCATGTACCTGCCGCGCACGGCGGACGCCCTCGCGTTCGCGATGTGCACCTACGGCATCCCGCTGCTGGTCCTGGCCACCACGCGCTCCGCCGCTCTGACGGGCGCCGCGTTCGCCCTGGAGTGGATCCCGCGGCTGGCGGCGTTCGGGTGGGCCGGATCCATCGTCGACCGGCGCGGGGCGGCAGTCGTCTTCCACCTCGCCTCCCTGGGACGCGCGCTGGTCCTCGCCGCCGGCGCAGCTTTGCTCCACTTCTACCCGTCCGGCACCGCGGCGAGCGCAACGGTGTTGGTGCTCGCGGCGACGACCGGCGTGCTCACCGAGTTCAGCTACATCGCGGCCGAGACCGCGGGCGCTGCCGCCGGCCGACAGGCAGGAAAGCGGGCCCACCGCGTCCAGGCTGCCCTGCTCGGCATCGACCAGACCGCGACCCTGGCCGGCCCGGCCCTCGCCGGAGTGCTCCTGCTCGCCGGGGCGCCGACGATGCTCGCGGTGATCACGGTGCTCTCGCTTCTCGCCGCGATGCTCGCCCTGCGCACACCCCCCTCACCCGTTGCCCCGGCCGGCGCGCAGAGGGGACGGTCCGGCGCCGGACTCCTCACCGGGTGGCGCACGATCTGCTCTCTTCCGGCACTCGGCTGGCTGGTGACCGGGCTGACCCTGTCCAACCTGGCCACCGGACTTCTCCAAGCGGCCGGTCCGGTGATCGTCGTACAGCACTTCGGGCAGTCCACCACTGCCGTCGGCCTGGTCTGGTCCGCCGCCGCCGGAGCGACGCTCCTGAGCGTCACGATCTGCTGGTTCGCGCTCGACCGCCTGGGCCTGTGGCCGGTCGGCGCTGCCTGCGCCGCCCTTGCCTCGCTCGCCTGCCTCGCCGCCGCCCAGGCCCCCGACTACTGGTCCTACCTGGTCCTGGTCGCGGTCCTCATGGCGGCCGACGGCGGCATGACGGTGGTCCTGCGCACCCTGCGCTCCCGCCTGATCCCCCCGGAGAAGTTCGGCAGCACCCTGTCGGCGACGATCCTCGTCCTCCTGCTGCCCTTCCCCGTCGCCGGCGCGCTCACCGCCCTCACCCCGCCCGATGCGCTGGGCCACGTCATCACCGTCTGCGCCGGCCTGCAGGCCCTCGGCCTGTTGTACGCGTTCGCCCGCCTGCGCGCCGATCCCGCCCTGTGCGCCTGACCCTGTCGCGCTTTTCTCCAGCCTGTGGAGAACCTCATGCCCGCCACGATCCTCGGGACGAACCGCGCGAGCGGTCGCACCATCACCGAACAGTTCCACGCCTTCGACGCACACAATCCGCACGTCTACCGCGCTCTGGAACGTATGGCCGCCCGCCGCCTGGCCGCCGGCGCCACACGGGTCAGCCTCAAGGACCTCTTCGAAGAACTGCGCCGCCAACTCCCGTACGGCGTCGCCGGGCTGAACAACAACTTCACCGCCCTGTACGCCCGCCGCCTGATCGACGACCACCCTCGCTGGGCTGGCGTGTTCGAGCTGCGCCGACGCCGGGCCGCCTGAGACACCCCTTTTCTCTTCCCTCGTCCTGCCGCCTACCGACTCGGAGAAACCCTTCTTGTCCGCTCGCCCCCTCGTCCTCGTCGTCTCTCCGGGCGATGAGGCGGATCGCGGCTACTGCCTTGAGCAGGTGGCCGCCGCGTATGACATCGTCCTGCTGACCGGCACCGAGCCGTCGTGGGAGAAGCCGCACATCGTCGACCACGCCGTCGCCGATCTGAACGACACCACTGCGCTGCTCGCCGCAGGCCGGGCTCTGGCGGAACGACACGACCTTGGCGGCGTCGTCACCTGGGACGAATGGAACCTCGTCCCCACCGCCCGCCTCGCCCGCGCGCTCGGTCTGGCCGCGAACTCCGTCGAGGCGATGAGGGCCTGCCGCAACAAGGCCACCGCCCGCACGTTGTTCGCCCGCCACGGAGTGCCGTCGGCCGCGTCGATGAAGGCACGGACCCTGCGGGAGGCTGAACTGGCGGCGAGGACCCTCGGCTTCCCCGCCGTCATCAAGCCCGCCGCATCGGCCGGCAGCATCGGCGTGATCCGCATCGACCGGCCCGAAGAGCTGCCCGCCGCCTTCCAGTTCGCCTCGGCCGGCGCACACCGCAGCCGTGCCGACAGCGGCGTCCTGGTCGAGGAGTATCTCGACGGACCGGAGGTCTCCGTCGAATGCGTCACCCACCGCGGCACCACCACCGCCGTCGCCGTGACCCGCAAACGCCTGGGTCCCGCACCCTACTTCGACGAGACCGGCCACACCGTCGACGCCGCCGATCCGCTCCTCGCAACGGTGGCGCCGACCGCCGCTGCTGCCATCAAGGCCCTGGGAATCACCGACGGCGTGCAGCACGTCGAGATGCGCCTGGTCGGCGGCCGGCCCCGGCTGATCGAGGTCAACGCACGCCTGGGCGGCGACATGATCGGCCACCTCGTCCACCTGGCCACCGGCGTCGACCTCGCCCGGGCCGCCGCCGACATCGCCTGCGGACATACCCCCGACCTGACGTCCACCCGCCACCAGGGGGCGGCGATCCGCTTCATCTACCCCGCCTACTCCGGCACCCTCACCGCCCGCCGCCTGAAGGCACACGTCGAAGGAGTGGTGCGCGTGCGCTTTCAGCGACAGGCCGGCGACCCGCTCGTACTGCCACAGGACGGCGGCGATCTGTACACCGCCCGCATCGGCTTCCTGATCACCACCGGGCCGACCGCCGCTATCGCCGAAGCACGCGCCCAGGAGGCGTACCGCACCCTCGACGTCCAGGTCGCCCCGGTCCCGCCGACGGCCCTGACTATCGGGCAGCGTGCCGCGTGAGACAGACCGCAGCGCCCGAGCTGGTGCGCAGCCGCCGCCTGCTGACCGGGTACTTCGCCGGACTGGGTGTGGTGATGGCCATCTGGGGCGCGCGCATGCCCGCCGTTCAGAACGCCGCCGAGGTGACTACAGCCGGGCTTGCCCTGGTCCTGCTGGCCGCCGCCCTCGGCATGGTCGCCGGACTCCAGGCAGGCGGACGCCTCGCCCGCCCGGCCCGACTGCCCGCGCTGCTGACCGGCGGTGCCATTGCCCTCGCCGCCTGTCTTGCCGTCCTCGGGCTCTGCTTCAGTCTGGAGAGCCTCCTGGCAGCGGCGTTCACCTTCGGCATCGCGCACGGCGTCCTTGACGTCGCAGCAAATGCCGCAGCGGTCCGCTGCCAGGACGCCCACGGACGCCCCATCATGGGTCGGCTGCACGCGAGTTACAGCCTCGGCGCCCTCCTCGGCGCCGCACTCGCCGCCACCACCGCCCACACATCACACACCGTTCTGTTCGCCGCAGTGGCAGCTGGCGCCGCTGCAGCGGCAGGCGCGACCACGCGACTCACCCGCACCGTCGCCAGCCCCGCACTCGAGCCCGTCCACCACGGTGCTGCACCGACCTCGGACAACCGGAAGGGGTTGTCCCGGCGTCGATTGTGGCTGCTGGGCGCACTTGCCGCCGCCACACTGCTGGGTGAAGGAGCCGCTGCCGACTGGGCCTCCGTCCACCTGCATAACCTCGGCGCGACAGCCGCGACCAGCGCCGCGGCGTACGGCTGCTACAGCGCCGCCATGGCCGCAGGCCGTCTCGCCGGAGACCGGCTCACCGCCCGCTTCGGCGCGGACACCGTCGTGCGCACCGGCGCCGCTTTGGCCGCGCTCGGCCTCGCCACCGGACTGGCCGGCTCCACCACTGCCTCTGCCCTCTTCGGCTGGACGGCCTTCGGCCTGGGCCTGTCCGTCACGATCCCCAGCCTGATCACCGCCGCCGGCACTGGCGGACCCCGCGCGGTCGCCACCGTCGCGGTCACCGGCTACGTCGGCCTGCTCGCCGGCCCCGCCCTCATCGGCGCTCTCGCCACCGTCACCGCACTGCCGCACGCGCTGCTGCTGCCCGCCCTCCTCGCCGCAAGCGTCGCCGTGCTCGCCCCCAAAGCCTTGGAGAAAACGACCCCTTGACCCGCACCTCCGCCTCCCCGAGCGGCGTGGACGCCCTGATCCTCGACTACAACGGGGTCCTCGGTCTCCAGCCCAGCACCGCCATGTGGACCCGTCTCGCCGACCTCGCCGAGTGGCCCGACCGGCATCTTCCCTCGTTCCAGGACGCCTTCTGGGCTCCCCGCAACGCGTACGACGCAGGGGAACTGAGCGATCTGGCCTACTGGGCCAAGGTCCTCGGACACCATCCCGGCCCGCGGTGGCTGCGCACCCTGCGGGCTGCCGACACCGCCATGTGGACCCGCACCGACCCGCGCGTCCTCGATGTCCTGTACCGCGCCCGGGCCGCGGAGCTGCCGATGGTCCTGCTCTCCAACGCCCCGGCCCACCTCAGCGACGTCCTGGACGCCACCGTCTGGCGGCGCGAGCTGATGGACTACGCCTTGTACTCCGCCAGGCTGGGCCTGTGCAAGCCCGACCCGGCCGTGTACGAACACGCCCTGGCCGCCACCGGAGTCGCCGAGCCAGCACGCGTGCTGTTCGTCGACGACCGCGAGGACAACTGCCGGGCCGCCGCCCAGCTGGGCCTGCGCACCCTCCACTACACCGGCCAACCCGCCCACCTGGAACGACAGTTGCTGCCCACCCTCGCGGCCAGCACCGGTTCCTGACCGCGCACCGCGCCGCTCACCCCCTGCCCCAAACCCTCAGGACTTTCGTGCCCGACACCGAAGAGATCGACGGCGACGTCTACGTCTCCCCCCGCTACCTCGCGGCCAGCACTTACACCGGAGACCCGGCTCTGGAACCGCTGCTCGCGCTCGGCTTCGACCTGCGTCACGACGACCTCGGCAACGCATACGTCACCGCGCCCGACCACCGCATCCGACTCGGATTCCTGCCCGAGGGAGACGACGACGGACTGTGGAGGATCAACGCCTACCGTGACCGCTTCGGCCCGCCCACGTGGGGCGTGAGCTTCAACGACATGGCGCCCACGGAGTTCGTCACTGCCTTCACTACAGCCCTCGCCGAGGCATACACCGCTGGCCCCGACACCTATCTCGCCCCGCCCGACCTGGAGGACCCTGAGCTCGGCGCCTTCGACGCCGTGGTCCCGCTGATCAAGAACGGCTGGCAGTTCCAGCACCCGGGCTGGGGCGTGATGGAACTGAAGCCCCCAGACGGGATGGCCACCTGCGAATACACCACCGGCCGCCTCGACCCGGAGAAGGAACTGACCACCCTTCAGGCCCGCTGGCACCTGTGGGGCGGCCCCAAGAGCGGCCACGCCCGCTGGTACGCCACTGCAACCACCCACACACCGACCGCCCTGGTCAAGGCCATCACGCAGAGCGTCGCCGACCCGGCACCGCTGGCGCGCTGGAAGGACGGCATGCTCCCCTGGCTGCGCGAGTCCGCGCAGCTCACCCCTGTCATGCCACCCGCACCGGGAGTTCCCACGCCCCTCGATGTCCAGCGCGCCGCCGCCCGCCGCCCGCCGGCCCTGGGGACCCGCAGCGTTCCGCGCTGGAGCACCACCACCGTCGCCACGGCTCCCGCCGCGGCCCGTACCGGCCCACGCCGCTGAACCGGCCTCTCCTGCCCCGCACGTCAGAAGGCAACCCGTAAGTGTCCCTGCACGCCCAGCAGTTCTTCACCGAACACCTCACGCTCCCGTTCACCGAGAGCACCGTCGTCGGCAACACCTACTACGCCACCCCGCTGCCCAACTCCGTACTGCGGCTGCGGATCGACTTCTCGCGCACCATCCGCGAAAACGAGTACGACGGTCTGCGCCTGGCCGTCGTCCACCCCGAGAAGGGGGACGTCGACGCCGTGGTCCTCACCTTCGACGAGCACGACACCTTCACCCGGCGCGACGCCGCACGTGAGGTCCAACCCGGCTACAGCGGCTACGCCCGCATCCTCGACCTGCGCCACCACAACCGCCAGCCGCCGTGGCACGGCGCGGACGTCAGCGGACTGCGGGCCGCGATCGAGCAGTACACGCAGATTTGGTTCCCCGGATCCTGGAAGACCACGGCGCGCACCCGGCCGGCGGCCCGTACGGCGCGCAACATCCCCGCAGCCCAGGCCAGCCCCACAGGAACCCGAACACGCTGACCCGCTCCCCGAACACGGAGACCATGCCCCCGCCCCGCTGGCTGGCCCTCCGGCGCCGACCGCAACCCGAGGCCACCCGCACCGCCGAACCCGAGTCCCACACTCCGCCGGGACCGCAGGCCCCTGGCTCACGGACCCGGACTTCTCCGCCCGGCTGCGTTCCGCCACGCTGACCCTGCTCTACCTGGTCGAGGACGTCATGAACGACGACTTCACGCTGCCCGAGGCCATCGACGGCTTCCGCTACCACGCCGCCGACCTGCTCAACATTCCTGACCAGTACGGCATCCTCGTCGAAGCCGAGGCAGCCGCCCAGATCGTCCAAGCCGCCGGCCTGCCCGTCGGCCCGATCTTCGGCCCCACCATCGCCCAGGGCCTGGCCCGCATCGAGACACTGCCCATCGAAGACCAGCAAACACTCATACGAACAGCGGCCCGCCGCTACGCGACCACCGCGCCGTCACGCCGCCCGGCACAAACGCGTCAGGTACCGGCTGCCCCAGCAGTTCAGCCTCCGCGCCGTACCCGCTGACCGGCCTCACCCTTCAACCGACGGGCAGACCCGCCCGCGTCCCACTCAGGAGAGTCCCCTTCTTGCACACCCGCTCTGCCCGCCGTCTTCCCGTCGCAGCCGTCACCCTCGCCGCCGTGGCCGGCACTGTGTCTCTGGCACCGGCCGCCGCGGCACAGACCTCCGAGCCGACCCCGTCCACCTCCGCTGTCCCGTTGAGCGCGGCTGAGACCGGCGGGGTCACCATCCTGAAGAAGGATCCCGGAGGAGACGTCCTCCCCGGCGCTTCGTTCAGCCTGCTCGACTCCGAAGGCCAGCAGGCCGCCAGCGGCGAGACCAACGCCGACGGCCAACTGGCCTTCGAGGACCTCTCGCCGGGGGTCTACCGGCTCAAGGAGGTCTCCAGCGGCAGCCCGTTGCATGACGTCGTCGACGATCAGGACGTCATTGTCACCCCCGGCGCGGACACTCCGCTGACGATCATCGACCCCTTCAAGCCCGCCACGGTCACGGTGAAGGCCAGGGACAGCAAGAGCGGCATGCTGCTGCCCGGATCCACTGTCAACGTCGGCACCGGCGACACCACCGTTCTCACGGTCACCACCGGCGCAGGCGGCACCGCCTCCGCCAAGTTGCCCGTCAACAGCCGTACCGGCACCACCTTCTGGGTCAAGCAGACCAAGGCACCGGCCGGATACGAGCTCTACGAGCCCTCGAAGAGCTTCACCGCCAAGCCCGGCAGCCCGGTCACCGTGACCGTCACCAACGCCAAGACCACCAGCGCAACACCGGCGCCCAGTTCCTCCGACAGGCCGACCACCGACGAGTCCACGTCGGGCAAGCCGAACCGGGACCAGGGTGATAGCACGCCCTCGTCGTCCACGTTGACGTCCGACACCGCGGTCGTCGCCAAGACTGCGACGAGCACGGCGGCCCCCGCCCTCAAGGGCACGCTCGCCCATACCGGTGCTGACGCCGCCCCATGGCTGCTCGGCGGCGCCGGCGTCCTCCTCGCCGCCGGGGGAGGCGCCGTCTTCGCGGCACGCCGCCGCCGAGTCGATGACGACAGCGACGGCCCTTCCCTGGGCTGACACACCCTGCTAGCAGCCGCTATAAACCCCCGGAGTCCTCGCGATTCCGGGGGTTTCGCGCTTCCGATAAACGGGCTCTCTGGTGGACGTCGCAGTACGGGCCAGAAGTCAGTTGAGGATCACCGCTCGGCAGACGGTCGTTGCGGGGTCGAGGAGCTGCTCCTCATGCCACTTCTGAAGGTTCGGCATGCCGCGAACTTCGAGATCGGAGACAGACAGCCGAACCCCGTACCTGATCTGGCCGCGGATTCTGTACAGGCTTCACTCGCTTGGGCCGTGGTGGCCGCGGCCGTCTAGCCCCGGACTTCGCGGGTCACCGTTTCAGGTCTGTGGCCAGCGGGTTTGTCCGATGTCGGTGTCAAGGAGGTCGAGGAGGTGGAGTTGGACGCCGCGGGTGACCTGGACGGTGGGCGGGTCGGTGACATTGCCGATCCGCAGGGTGAGTTCGCCGAGGTGGTAGAAGATCATGCGGCCGGTGGGGCGGACCCGGCGGTTGTCGGGGTAGAGGCCGCTCATGGTCTGCTTGGGGCCGAGCGCCCGTCTGACCTGCCGCTCGATCAGGCAGAAGACCAGCAGGGCCAGGCAGATGACCTGGATCAGGGCGGCAACGCGCCGGTTGTGCTGCACGAAGACCGGCGCGATCGCGAGCGGTCCCTTGAAGTCGTGGTAGCGGCGCTCGACCGCGCCCTGGCCCTTGTAGTGGATCAGGGCCCCGGCCGGGTCTGCCTGGTCGGCGGGGACGGACGTCAGCAGTGCGTACCAGCCGTCGACAGCAGCTTCGGCGTCCAGCACGCCGGTGTCGAAGTGCCAGGCCAGGACCGGGGTTCCGCTCTCGTTATCGGTGACAGTCCAGCGCAGACAAGAGGTGACACGGCGCTTGGCGGCGATGACACCGATCCGGGCGACGATCTTCTCCCGGGTCTTGTAGTGGCGTCCGCCGGCCGCAGCGGTGAGCTTGTTCAGGTCCTCGGCGGCCCTGGCCAGGCGTTTGTCCCGGGCGGCTTGCTGGCCGGCCGCGTTCGCGGTGGAGTGGACCAGGATCCGCCGCACGGTGAGCGGCGGATCGCTCTTGCGGGGCCCGGTCAGGGTGTGGGTGTCCTCCAGCACGCGGTAGGTCTCGCGCCGCTCGGCGGGCTTGCCCGCCTCCCGGTCCGGTGTCCAGTCCACGACGGTGGCCTGCGCGAGATCGAGAGCGGCATAGACCTCGTCCTTGACCTGCACGGCCGGGGCCGGGGCGATGAACTGAACCCCGGCTGCCAGCAGGGCACGGACGTTGGAGTAGGACACCAGCTTGGAGTCGGCGACCATCAGGAAGTCGCGCTCACCGGCCATGGCCCGCAGGTCCTTCATCGCGCCGACGACCTGGCTGACCTCGGCCGCACCGCCGCCGAAGACCCGGGCATGGAGCGGGATGCCGCCGTCGGCCGACACCGCGAGCCCGGCCTGGACCTGCTTCAGATCGAAGCGCCGGTCCTTGGGATGCCCGTAGCCAATGACGGGGAAGTCCCCGTCCTGACCCTCAACCGGGAAGGCCCCGTGCACGGACATGCTGGTCATGTCCCAATGCATCCGGGCCACATCGATCCCGAACTCACCGATCGCCCGCGCCCCGACCGTGCCCGCGATGTGCTCCAGGTGCGGAGCGATCGCATCCAGTGCCCGGGCCAGACGATCATCATTGAGCAGAGCGGGCTCGATCCCGAAGACCTCCTCCACCGCCCAGCACCGGGCCCAGTCCTCCACCCGCACCAGCGGCGCGGGCGACGTCAGCCGGTTGGTCACCAACGCCTCGATCACCTGCCCGTGCGTCACCAGCGCACTCGCACCACCAGGACACACCTCGTCGACGATCCCGGCGACGTCCAGCCGGCGCAGAAACTCGGCAGCGACAGGCAGAGCGCCCAGACGCTTCTCCACCACGGACGTCACCGCCACTTCAAAGCGCTGACGTTCAGACCGTGGCCGCGGGGACCGGGAAGTCATCGACACACCCGGCCTAACGCCACCACCCCGGCCCGGGACACCCCCGGGCCGGTCACACCATACGAATCAGCGACCCGCGAAGTACGGGTCTAGCCGAAGGAACTCGCGGGCACCCCGGAGCGTGGTCCGCAAACGCTCCTGTGTGGCGCAGCTGTCGAGGCGAACATCGAGGGGGCTGGGCAGCGGTGTGTCGGCGCGTCGCCCAGCAGGCAGCCGCGCGGGGTCCAGCCCATCGCGCCGGGCAATCAGCAGGCCGAGGTCGTAACGGCTGAGGGCGTCCGGTCCGGCGAGGTGGAACACGCCAGCCGCGTCGGACAACGCGAGCTCCAACAAGGCGGCGGCCAAGTCCTCGACGTGCACCGGGCAGCGGATGTCATCGGTAAACAGGACGCCGTCACGCGTGCCGGCCGCGAGGGCGTGTACGGCGCGCTCGTGCACCGAACGGCCGTGCCCGATGATCAGTGAGGTGCGGGCCACGGCGGCGCTCGGCACGAGGAGTCGCACGGCCGTCTCGGCAGCGGCCTTCGCCGCGCCGTACGGGGTGATCGGGTCCGGAACGCACGTCTCGTCGTAGTGGACGCGAGCACCGGAGAACACGGCGTCGCTGGAGACATGCACCAGGCGGCAGCCTTGCTCCGAGGCGGCCATCGCGACGCGGACCGCGCCGTCTGCGGTGACCGCCCAGTCGGACTTGCCGCTCGATGCGTTGATGACGACCGGAGCAGCCACGTCGCTGATTACACTGGCGACCCGGGCGGGGTCTCGGACGTCGAGGGCATGCCACGTGACCTCCAAGGCGGCGTCGGGGCGGGTGGTGGCGAACGTCGCGGCGGTCTCGTGCCCCGCCGCCGTGGCCAGGCGGACCAACTCGGTACCAAGGAAACCGCTGCCGCCTATGATCAGAACCCTCATAGATCGACACGTTATGTGGCGGCGCAGCAGCCTCGGTACCGTTTCCCGTCATCGCCGTCGGGTTACCCGTAGCCCTTGCCCAACTCCAAGGCGGGAATGAGTATTTCGGCTGCGGCGCACTCGTGGCACGCTGTGGCGCCGGGCCGCATCAGCGCGTCGAGCGCCTCCAGCGCGCCCAGTTCCTTGCCCCCGCCCGTCGCGCTGCGGCATGCGGAGTCGTGAACGACGGTGCCTCCACGACGCTGTGGATCGGGCTGCGCCACCCACCCAGAAGGCTTCGGCGGTGGAAGAGCCGCGAGGCGCCGATGCGTCGGGACGACCGACAAGTCCACACCTTCGATGGGCCGGAGCTGCTCATCCGTGACCCACACCGAGTACTCGGCAGCCTCCACGCCCTCCTCCGTTGCTACCCACGAGGGCATGCCAATGCGGTACCTCCAAGGGTGCAGCCCGGTCGTCTGCAACCTCTCATAGAGGCGGACTCGCACGGTCTGTCCGTCCGGCATGACCAGCATGATCAGGGCGAATGGCTTCCTCGGGGCGGCGGTCACAGCGGCCTGCTCTTACACGGGCTCATTCTCCAGCGTCCGTGCCTGGCGGCGCAGTTCCACCCGGGCGGCTGGAGAGGACCGAAGGGTTGACCAATGCCGGTGCCACACGACTCGGGAGGACAGAAGCAGAAGCCGTCGACGCAGAGCCGTGGTTCCCGCGGTGGGAGGCAACGTAGCGAGCGCCTCATAGGTTCGGTACCAGTCACGCTGTGCCTGCAGTAGGTCATGGGGGTAGGGCGCGGACTCCATGACCCCATTCAAGCATGTGTTCGATTTATGTCCCACCTTGCGGAGTCCGTGTGTCTTCCTGTGTGACTGAGCGCCGCTGCTCGGGCACTCTCCGCTTCAGTTGGGGTCTTGGAGCATGACACGTAGCCGAGAGGCGGGGTCGGCGTGCTGGTCGGTCACGGGGGGCAGGCTCGTCTCAGTCACGGGCCAGCCGACCGGGGGATGTATGCAGACCGACTCCAAGATCCACGCCTGGCGGATCGAACCCCGGGAGTACGCGCGGCAGGAGGAGAGGAGCGGCAGGCGGCACGCGTACGAGAGCCTCGACCCGGTGCGCACGGCGCTGATCGTGATCGACATGGTGTCCTTCTTCGTCGAGGCGAATCCGTACGTCCGCGGCGTCGTGCCCAATATCAACCGCATCGCTGAGGCACTGCGCACAGCTGGCGGCCCGGTCGCCTGGGTGCTGCCAGCGAACGAGGCACCGCTCGGGAGCGTGAGCAGCGAGTTCTACGGATCGACAGTCAGCCAGACGTTCGCGGCGACAGGAGGCGAAGGTCCACTGCGCTCGCGCCTGTGGCACGCCCTCGACGCCCGGCACGGCGACCTCGTGGTGGAGAAGACCGCCTACAGCGCCTTCTTCCCCGGACGCTCGCAGCTACCGGGACTGCTAGCGGAGCTCGGTATCAACACCGTATTCATCACGGGCACACTCACGAATGTCTGCTGCGAATCCTCGGCCCGGGACGCGGCCACCACGGGCCTACGCGTGCTGATGGTCGCCGACGCCAATGCGGCCCGGCGCGACCAGGACCACAACGCTGCGCTGCACACGATCTACCGGTCATTCGGCGACGTACGGACTACGGACGAGGTGCTGGGCTTGATCGGACGGCACCCGAACTGACTACGCCGGACCGAAGGGGCGCCGTAATCCGCGTTCGCCTCCATCTCAACCGCTGGGCGGGCCGGGGAACGGCTGTCATGCCGCTACCGGTGGAGCGGGTCGGGGTGAGGGTTACGGTCATCCATGGCGCGGCTGACTCGCTTTCCCGACGCAGAGCGGCTCCCCTTGACCGCGGCGGGGCCCGGTCCGGGAGTTCGCGCTCTACTCGCGGGCGAGAACGGGGTGCCGGCCGGGACCATCGAGGGAGCAGGTGACGTTGCCGACCAGTGGTCGGGCGATCAACCGGCCGTGCTGTGCTCGGTCTCCGGCACCGACGGCAGCCAGTGCACGGCGTTGTGGCGGAAGGACGCGTGGATCGGCACGAGGTCTGGGCCGCTGGTGTCGTCGAGGGCGGTGACGTTAATGCCAGTCTCTGGGATGTCGCTGTCGATCGCCGCGAGGCGGCTGCCGCAGGTCGGGCAGAAGCCGCGTTTCGCCTCGCCTTCGAAGGTCTCGTACCAGGTCGGCTCGCCGCCCTCGCCGGTCCAGGTGACGGTCTCGAATCCCACCCACCACATCACTGGTGCGCCGCCGAGCTTTTGGCAGTGGCGGCAGACACAGGTGTGGGGGAAGACGGCCGGACCCCGGGTGGTGAAGCGGATGCGGCCGCACAGGCAGCCGCCGGTACGTACCTCGGCTTCTTCGGCTCCCTGGCCGTCGGCGGCGGGGGTGGCGTTCATCAGGTGATCTCCCGGGCGCGATGGGCAAGTTGGGCCCATCAGTGTGCCATCGCTTCCATGATCGCCAGGATGCTGTTGGCGACTCTGGCGTGGCCCGGCGGCGTGGGCCGATTGCGGAGGCGCCGCGGGCCGGGCGACGAAACCTCGGCTCGGGCGGCCGAGGGCGCGGACGATCCATCTGGCATCGCGCCAGGTGTCCGTGTTCAGGGTGCCGCGGTCGTCGATGACGTGCGGGGTGGTGGTGCGAGCGGCGAGGCGGTGCGGGTCGATGTGAGAGAACTGCGGCCACTCGGTGAGGTGCAGCAGCAGGTCGGCGTCTTGGACGGCGGTGATGGGGTCGTCGACGAACTTCGCGCACCGGCGTACCACCAGCGAGCAGATGCAGGACATCCGCTGGGGTGAGGCGCGGGCCGCGGCGGCTTTCGCCACACCGCTTGTTGGAGGAATGGGGCAGCGTGTTGCCGCCTGGGTTCGAGCAATTCGGTGAGTTCCGATACCCGACTGCACTCAACCGGCAGCCCCGACCAGGCCGACTGCCGGATGATGAAGGCGTGGCTCTCTGACCACCCCGGCGGTGCCGTCGTGCTGCGGGCCCCCCACCTGTCGCTGGTCGCCCACCGCCCCGAACCGCCGGCACATCACCTGGGAGCCGATCGCCGTCGTCCCCGTAGCTCAGGCCGACACTGTGAAGGTGGCGGCCTGAGCCAGAGGACACGCCCGGCCGCGTGGTCGCGGGCCAGGTGAGGGCGCCGCGCCCACCGAACGCCCTGCCCGATCACCGGGGTTGGTGAGAAACTCCAGCGAGGATCCCACGACGGTGGCCGTTGAAGCAGGGGGCGTGACGCAGTGAACAGCAGCAGGATGAACATGAGGGTGTCCGCCCATGCCGAGCGGTACGTCGCCCGGACCGGCCGCCATCCCTACACTGACTGCTGGCCGTGGGCCGAAGCCGCGCTGGCCTGGTCCCGGGCGAACGAGCAGCGCCTCGGGTGGAGCCTGCGCAACGCCTGCCTGAACGACGGCGACATCGAGCACGTTCCGGCCGCCATCTCCGAGACCCTGCGCCTGAGCATGGTCCGCCACAACCGGCTGCCGGCAGACCTGGCCCTGGAGACCGCCCGCAGTGAGCTGGGCTACTGGGCGGAGCCCTGGGCGACGAACGCGAGTTGTTCTGAGCCGGGAACGCCCGGATGGCCCGAGCCCACCGGGCCGTATGCCGACCGGTGGCGGGCGGCATTCCTGTCCGGCGATCCCGGGCGTACCCGCCGGCTGGCCTCGGGGGCGGGCCATGTGCTGCTCGGGCTGCTGTTCCACACGTCGAAGGCCATGGACCGGGGCGCCGCTCTCAGGTACCGCCAGAACACCTACGACTCCAGTTACATGGCACTCGCCGACACCGCGCCCATCATCGGCATCACGATGCCGGTCGCGGTCAGCGATCCGCTCGCCTACCAGGGCATCGACGGCCTGACGGCCGTGCCCGAGGCGGCCTGACCCGGGCGGGAACACATCTGCGGTACCGGTTCCCCGGATGACGCTGCCGGTGGTGGGGCAGACTGCGGGCATGGCCTTTGACCCTCATGCCGTCCTGCCCGACTTCGCCGACGCGTACCGGGCCGCCCACGACGGCAGCGACCCCTACACCGACGCGTGGCCGTGGGCGGAAGCCGTCGTCCGCTGGCACCAGGAGCAGGATCCTTCGGTGCAGCCCCACCGGGGCTATCTGCTCGGGGACGACCAGGAGGCCCGCGGCCACCTGGTGGCCGCGGTCGCGGAGTCCCTGCGGATCGCGATGGGATGGACCGGAGCCGCGATCGGCGACCTGGACCTGGACCGGCTCGCCTGCGAGCTACGCAACTGGAGCGAGGACGAAGACGAGGCCGGGGCCAGGCTCACGCCCGGCGTCGCCGGGTGGCCGGCCCCCACCGGACCGTACGCCGACCGCTGGCACGCCCTGATGCGTGTGATCGGCAGCGACCCGGAGCAGTGGGCCCGGGTACGCCGCTCGGTGTACCGCGCGTTCACCAGCCTGCTGTTGCACGCAGGCCATGCTCCGCACCTCGCCGACGGCGCCTACAACCCGCTGCAGGACTACCGGCTGCGGCAGGCCCCGGGCCGCAGGGGCGACTACCGGTCCATGGCGGAGGTCGCCCCGTCCCTGGGGATGTCGCCGGTGCCGGTCCGTGATCCCCGCTGGTACCAGGGATACGGACTCGTCACGGTCGCCGAAGCCAGCTGAGCCCATAGGCCCGGCCACGGCGATACGCTGCCGGGACGTCATGAGCCGGAGGGGGCGACCGAGTTGGCCGTTACGCAAGAAATCACCCTGTACTTCGAGGCGACCCACGCCCTGCCGATGCTGCCCCGGTGGCATCACGAGCACGATGTCCACGGGCACCAGTACGAACTCGGCTTCGTGTTCGCCGGCCAGGACGCGGCCGTCATGGGCAGCAACGAACAGACGCTCAGGCAGTGGGCTGACGAGCGGCTACGCGGACAGCATCTGAACGGGATCGTCGGAGCGCGCCCGAGTGCCGAGCTGTTCGCCGTGTGGGCCTACGAGCAGTGGGCCGGCCGGATGCCGGGCCTGACCGAGGTGCGCGTGTCCCAGGCACGCGACACCGCGGCGACGTACCGCGCGGCGTGACGCCGACCGGCGACGGGTGGAGCCAGGCCCTGGCCCGGGCCGGGCGGATCACGGCGTGCTTCCAGCCTCCCGCGCTGTGCACGGAGCAGAACTGGGACTACGTCGGAATCCGCGGCCTCCTTGCCGTCGTCCTGGCGGCGCTCGCCGGCCAGAGCGGACGCAGCCCCGACGACGTGCCGCTGACGGAGCTTGGGCAGCACTGCGAGCAGGGCGCCCGGCACGTGCGGGACCTGGCCGCGGCCGTGGTCGGCGAGGACCTGGCCCACAGTCTCGACACCGCCCCGGACGCGCCCGTGCCCACCGCCGGGCAACCCCCGGTCGCGACGTGGCTGTGGCTGACCCGCCTGTGGCCGCCGCAGCCGCCTGACGACATCAGTGGCCTCCCGCCGATCAGGCCCCGCCCGCAATGGGACGGCCTGACCCGGGGCATCGCGCGCGGCCACGCCGGCGCCGCCGTCGACCTGCTGACCACCTGGGCGGCCGACGCGACCGAAGCCGCCAGGACCACCCGGCAGCCGCCGGGCTGTTGAGCGGCCCGGAGCGCCTCTTGGAACCGTCGATGTGGTCGAAGCCGCTCAGCAGGGGGGAGAGCTCCTGGGCGCAACCACACAGCCGGGTGCCCGGGTTCTCCGCGACGTCTAGGGCGTGCTTCCAGTCGAGCGGCGGCGCGTCAGCCAGCGCCTCCTTGCAGTCCCGGGCGTGCAGGACCGCCTGTGCCGGACCGCGCCCGCCGCTCACCTTCTGCAGCACCCATCCCGACGGCCGGCGCTCCCCGAGGACCCCCCCGGACCACCGACTGCGGCGACCGCTCCAACCGCTCGGTGGCGACCTGGTCGCAGTCGACGCCGTCGACCGGCCGCACATGATCGGGCGCGAGCACCCACACCCGGTACTCCGCCGCCTCCACACTCCCGTCCTCGAGATCTCCGTACGACGGCAGCCCCACGAGGAAGACCCAGCCCGTCTCCGTGATCATCATCCGTCTGCCGCCGCTTCCACAGCCGCGCGACGATCTCCTGCTGCTCGGTTCCGAGCAGCGGATCGGCGGGCAGCACGACCCGCACGGGCACAGGAACCCGCTCGGGCCCGGCAGCGTCATCGGAAGGCGTCTTCACCGCCCCACAGTAGGCAGGCTGCTCCGGCCGTCACCTTCGTCCGGCCGCCGCACCTGGCAGGGGGTGGCGCAGACGGGCGCGGCACCGCAAGGATGGGCAGGACTACCAGCCCCGAGAACGAGGACACCGCCGGCCCGTGGACAGCTTCTTCGCAGCCCTGATCAGCGAATCGCCCCTCGCGGGGGTGACGGCGTGACCGACTTCCCTGGCCCTATCCCGATGCACGGCGACAGGGTCGAGATCCTGGCCGACACCTTCGTGGCGACCGTCACCGGGAAGATCACATCGCGGGGCGTTCTGGTCGACGGCCGCGGGTTCGTTGAGCTTGTGCTGCCCGACGGCGACCCTCAGCAGCGCCGTGACCTGGAGCGGTCCACGCGGTACCAGTATCGCCTCTACGACGGCCGTGTGCTGCTCTACTCGTCTCCGGACCTGAAGCTCCGCGACACCCGGCGGGAAGACGACGGTGCGCTGGTGGTGGCCGGGTCCCCGGCCTGATCCCGGTGCCGCTGCCTGGCGGAGCCTTTTAGACGGTGCGCTCGCGGAAGTCCCGGACCAGGGAAACCTGGCGGTGGGCGCGGAGTTTGCCGCGCAGATCGGCGAGGATGCCGGTGTCTGATCTACCAGCCCTGCCGCCTCGCCCCAGCGGAAAAATGCGCGCCCATGCCGACAGCACGAGGGATCATGAGGCATGCGTCCGGATGGCTGGCATCTCACCGAAGACCTCGACAGCTTTCTCGCCCGAGCGGGAGACTTCCTGCGCTCGCGCCCCGCCCTGCACACCGTCCCGCTGACGGTGACGGAGACACTGCGTACGCGCGGGGCGGACGAGTACGGCGCAGAAGCCCCCATCTTCGGCAGCCTTGAGCGAGCGGGCGAGATCCACGCGGCCTTCTTCCGCACCCCGCCCCGCCGCCCGTACCTCACCCCACTCACACCCGAGGCGGCCGACAGCCTCGCTGCCCACCTGGCCTGCCTCGGCCAACGCCTCCCCGGCGTCAACGCGGACCACGACACCGCCACCGCCTTCGCCGAGTCCTGGGCGCGGCATACGGGCGCGACACCGTCGCTGCACGAGCGGGAGCGCCTGTACCGCCTCGGCACGCTCACACCACCGGAGCCGCTCCCGGAGGGCCGAAGCCGAGTCGCGGACGAGCAGGACCGTGAGCAACTCATGCTCTGGCACCGCGAGTTCATCACCGCCATCGGAGGAACCCCCGCTGCGGACAACAGCTCATGGGCGGATACACGCATCGCCCAAGGACGCGTCACGCTCTGGGAAACCCCGGACGGCACCCCCGCCTCCATGGCGGGCATGACCCCGATGGTCGCCGGCCAGGTCCGGGTGGCCCCCGTGTACACCCCGGCCCACCTACGCGGCCACGGTTACGCGGGCGCCGTGACGGTCGAGGTGAGCAGGGCCGCGCTGGCCGCAGGCGCGACGGAGGTCCTATTGTTCGCGGACCTGGCCAACCCCACCAGCAACGGCCTCTACCAGCGGATCGGGTACCGCCCGGTTACCGACTTCGCGGTGTACGACTTCTCGTGTGCCGGCCCGGGAGTTCGTTGAAGAACTCATGTCGAAGGGGCCCCGCAGAGGCGGATCGATCCGTGCTGTCGGCGAGCGGCCTAGGCTTCCCGCATGAGTTCGGTGCGCGCCCGGGTGTGGCGCTTCACGGTCGAGAAGGGAAAGTCTGGCGCTGAGGCCGTCCAGGCTGTCGAGATCGGGCAAGGCCCTCTGCCGGTGTCCTTGGCCGCAGTGGTCAACATCAACGCCCTTGCCTGCGACTTGCGCAAGACGGTCGACCAGCGTGTGCGCGACCACGAAATCAGCCTCCTCCTCAGCTACATCGCCGGCAGCCCGGGCGCTGGTTCACTCGGGGTCGACTGCCCCGCCCTCGACTCCAGCTCCGGCCACATCCGACGCTTTGTCAGCGAGTGCACCGGGCTCGGGGTGATGACCGCCGCCAGCGAGGCCCTCTTCGACTGGAAGCCCGGGACTAACGGCCTCAGCAGCTTCGACGTCCTGCCCGGGAAACTTGTCGGGACCTACGCGAAGAAGGGGGTGCGGCCCGACCTGCTGTATGACCTGGCCGCCGGTCCGCTCGCTGGGGAGGCGCGGGGCCGCCGGCGCGACCACAAGCAAATGTTCCCGGCTGGCAAAGGCACCCAGGCGCAGAAGGCACGCTTGGAGAAGCTCGCGCAGTGGTCCGTCGACCACGATGATCACGCCTACTTCATGAGCTGGGTCTGGCTCGGCACGGGCGGCATCTACGTCGACATCTTCCTGCCCGACGACGCCCCAGCCACGGCCGGGCTCAGGACCGGGTGGATCGACATGCCGGGCAGCGCACCGCCCTGGCGATTCCGCGTTCCGCGGCCTGATCCCCGTCGGCGCGCGGACCTGGAGCCGGAGGGACCCCTCAGGGTTCGAGCTGATTCCGCGCCAGAGTCCGACGCAGAGGGCTCGGCGGACGCAGCCGGGGCTCACGTCAGGACGGCGATCAGCCTGGCCGAGCCGGTGGTCGAGGCGGCGATGAACCGATCCTTCAGCCGCGAGGACACACTCGGCACGTTCTCTGGCGTGGAGGTCCGCGGCCGGTGGATCCGCGGCGATGCTGTCGGCCAAGCACGCCATGAGGTGCTGCTCGGTGTCCTGGGAGAGCGCGTGCCGGTGGACCACCGGGCTCAGCGCCGCCGACTAGCCTCTCGGACGGACGACCGGCTCGATGTGTTCCTCGAAGGCCGCCTGCTCACCATCGTGCACCCGGTCGACAGTCCGCGACCGAGCTGGGACCGGGTCCAGTCAGAGCTGTTGGGGTAGCCAGGCGCCGGTCAGCTGCTGACACAGCGACTGATGTCCCGTCTCAAACGATCACGTCCGTAGCCGCGGCTATGACCTGCGACGACCGGATCAGTTGAGACGGAGTCAGCCAGTGAGTCTCAGACGATCTGGTCCCAGAACCGCGAATGCGCCGCGTGCGCTCCGCTGCTGACCAAAGCATCTCAACCGACATGGCCCGGCAGGACCAGATCATCCGAGAGGGGCCAGATCGCCGGAGACGGGTGTCCGGTGACACGAGATCTTCCTCAACGGATCGCTGCTGACCTGCGGCGAGGAATCTTCAGTGGCGAACGCAGCCTGGCTGAGGCCATCGAGTGAAGCTTCTCCGGCTCAGAGCCTGTCAGCGGATCTTGCCCAGGGTGATCGCCATAAAGGCACGTCTCCGCCTCGATCCGTCGGACCCGAGGAAGGCGTAGTGGCAAAACCGTCCCCATGAGCAAGATCCACTGACAAAAAGGAAGATCACCTGGCAAAGGACAACGGGACAACTGACTTCACTGACAACGGACAACAGTTCTGTCCTTTGACAGCCAAGTTAGTCCAGCGACGGCTGCTGACCTGCGTGGACTATCTTCAATGGCAACGCGGCCCTCATGACCCCATCCCAGATCTCTCAGGCGAAGGATGAGGTCGGCCGTCTAGCGGCAGATCGATCCGTTTCGGCGCGTCTGCGTCGTTCACCGCTTTGTCAGGGACTTCGAAGACCACCTGCCCGCCGCGGCGGAGGTGCCGTTGGCTCCCGACCTGCTTTGCGCGTGGGCCGTGCGCTGAAGCGCTCCGCCGTCACCGTCGGTGTCTCAAAGGTACCTCTTTTGTGAACGATCGATCAGTGATATCCCTAGTCACAGCCGTTGCACGGCAACCGACCGGGCTGCACGAGGGGGGAACGTGTCGGACCAGACGCGTGCGCCACAAGGCGGTCCCGCCGAACCGCCGCTGGTGCTCCAGCGCCCGGCGATGCAGTTCCCGTACATGCCGAGTCCCAAGAAGATCGTCTTCGGGTACGACCCGGACGAGTTCGAGGAGTTCGTCAAGGAATGGGTTCCGGCCCTCGAACCGGACTATGAGCGCGTCGAGCGCCAAGGCGGCACCGGGGACCACGGCATCGACGTGGCCGCCTACCGCAGCGTGCAGGGACTGGAAGGGCCGTGGGACAACTACCAGTGCAAGCGCTACAAGAGCGCCTTGAACTGGAGTACAGCAGCCGGTGAGATCCGCAAGATGTTCGCCGGAGTGGTACTGGGGCATTTCGCCCGGCCCATCCGGTATGTGTTCGTCGCCCCCGCCTTCGCCCGCACCCTGCGCGATGCGCTGGCGAAGCCGGAACAGACCCGTGTGAAGTTCCTGGCGGAGCTGGCGTCAACGAGTGATGAGGTCATCACCCGGTTGACGGCCGATCAGCGCCAGGAAGTGACCGAGCTGGCCGAGCAGACAGACTTTTCCATGTTCTCGCCGATCGACATGGACCAGATGCTGGAGCAGCACAAGACCACCCCGTACTGGGCGATGCGGTTCCCCGACGAGCAGCGCGAACGCCCTGCGATCATGACGCCCCCGGACGAGCATGACGCGGAGGAGGCCCGTTACGTTCGGCAGCTGGTGCAGGTGTATGCAGAGCGGTGGAAGTCGGCGGCGAACACGCTGGAGCTGATCGCGCAGCACCCTACGGCCAGTAAGCACATGCGGCGCCAGCGCGAGGCGTTCTACAGCGCCGAATCCTTGCGGCGCTTCGCCCGGGACGCCTATCCCGAAGGACACTTCAATGCGGTCATGGACGACGTCTGCACCGTTGCGGTAGAGGTGTGCGACAAGCGTTACGAGCTCGGCTGGGACCGGTTGCAGGATGTGCTGGAAGCGGCCGGGGGCGTTGCGCTGACACAGACAGTTCTTACTCGTTTTGTGCGGCCCCTGGACCGTATGGGGGTATGCCATCACCTGGCGAACGATGACCGACTGACATGGTGTGAGGAAGGGGGAGCCACATGAATCCGCTCAACAGTCCGCTGGAGATCGGGGTGCGGGCGCTGGTGCTGCTGGCCGAGAGCCACCCCCAGCCGCTCGACCTGGCGCAGCTGGCCGTCCTCGACCACGCCGTCCTGCATAGCGGCGACCACGACGGCCCACCCTCCCTGCACCCCTCGCTGCCCGGGCACTCCGGAGAGCTGGGCATGAAGCGCACCGTGCTGGAGCAAGCGCTCCTCGTACTCATCCGTGCCGGGCTCGCCGGCGCCGAAGCCGACGAAACGGGTCTGGTCTACCGGGCGACCGACCGTGGGCCCGCGTTCGTCGACATCCTCGAAACCCCCTATGTGCGGCGGCTGCGGGAGCGCGCCGAGTGGGCCGTGCACCACTGGGCCCCTGGCATCGACGTACGCGAGGCCACCGCGGACCTCGTGAACGGCTCCCTGTTCGCATCCACGCCCGGCGAAGGCCGCCGTGAGTGAACTGCAACTGACCCACCTGACCTACTGCGGGGCCGACCGTCCCCCGGCGCAGATCATTTTCGGCCCGGAGCTGACCGTCATTTACGGCACCTCCGACACTGGCAAGTCCTTCATCGTGAAGTCGATCGAGTACATGCTGGGCGGAGCCGACCTCGCGATGGTCCCCGAGAGCGAGGGCTACACGCAGATCCTGCTGGGCCTGCTGATGCCGAACGGCAGCCCACTGACCCTGCTGCGCGCTCCCGACAGCAACAGCATCTTCCTCTACTACGCGGACCTGCGTGCCTACGTGACAGAGATGCCGGATGCGTCCGTGACCGCGGTCCATAACGCCCGCAGTCGCAACAGCCTGTCCATCCATATGCTGCGCGAGCTGGGCTTGGACGAGGTCCTGATCCGCAAGAACGAGGCCGGCGGCACCCGCCCCCTCGCTCTGGCCGATCTGCTACATCTGGCTCTGGTCACCGAAAACCGCATGGTCGGCGACGTACCCCCAGTGCTGCGCACAGGGACGGCCAATACGCGGACTGCGGAGCTGTCGGTGATGCGGTTCCTGGTCACGGGGGAAGGCGATCCGGCCGTGGACACCGGCCCCAACGCCGGGCAGCGTCGCGTCCACAAGGGCCAGGTACAGCTGCTGGACCAGCTCGTCCTCGATCTCTCGTCCAAGCTCCGTACGCAGGAGAACGAGCGCCAGCTCCGCGACCGGCACATTCGGATCCGTACCGCGCTGGACGAGCAGTCTGCGCCGCTGCGCCAGACCAACGAGTCTCACCGTGAAGCGGTCGACGCCCGCATGGAAACTGCCCGCCAGCTGGCCGCGCTCGATGAGCGGCTGACCGAGGTCAGCGACCTGCTAAGCCGCTTCAAGTTGCTGGAGGCGCAGTACCGTTCGGACCTGGAACGGCTAGCCATGGTCAACGAAGCGGGCAGCATCCTGGGCTACTTCAAGGTTGGGGCCTGCCCGTTCTGCGGCGCTGAGCGCGAGCACCAGCAGCCCAACCACCGCCTGGAAGAAACCACACAGCTGCACACTGCCGTTGAAGCAGAAGCCGCCAAGACCACCGCACTGCTCGCTGACCTGCTGCCCACGATCTCCGATCTGGATGGTGAGCAGACGGCTTTGATGAACCGCAGGGTGCAGGCGCAATCCGACATAGGGGTATGGGATCAGATCATCGAGGAGCTGGAAGGGGGGATCGCCGCGTTGCGCTCCGACGTCGAAGACCTGGTCGAGGAACGCTCCGTCGTTGAGCGAGAACTGGAGTTGCAAGCCCGCATTGCCGAGCTGGACGACAAGAAGTCCCGGCTTGTCGGAGAAGGCGCCGTCGCCACTACGCGCCCCACTCAGCACATCCCTACCGCCACATTGGGTGATTTCGACTCCATCCTCCAACAGACCCTCGACGCTTGGCAGGTGCCGGCCGCCGACCACGCGGAATACGACCAGTATTACGCCGAAATCCGCGCCGGCGGCCGCAAACGGATAGAGCGCGGCAAGGGGATGCGCTCGGTCCTGCACTCGGCGTTCACTACGGCGCTGGCTCGTTTCTGCATGGATCGGGATCTGCACCATCTCGGCTTCGTTGTCCTGGACTCCCCGGTGGTCACCTATCGCGACCCCGAGCCTGACGACATCGACGATGTGGAGCTGACCTCCACCGTCGTGGACCGGTTCTACAAGGACATGCTGTCCTTCCCCGGCCAGGCCATCATCATCGAAAACGGCGACCCGCCTACCAAGGTGCTCTCCGAGGCCGCTACCTACCACTTCACGGGAACGACGAGTGGCAGAGCGGGCTTCTTCCCTACATCCAGGCACTAACACGCAAGTTAGCTCCTGCCGCTGCCGTCCACACGAGACGACACTTCGACATACGGGGCAGTGCTCTCCACCTCTGCCGATACCGACATACGGCACCCCAACGTGATCAGCCCTCAGACTAGATTCACTGTTAGAGGGCGTTTGATGTAGCCGAATTGCCCTTTAAAACCTAGTAAGTTCCTCGCCAGGTTGGTGTGTTCTCGTCCGTTATGCGCTTAGCGAGGTTG
>NZ_JBEYVP010000055.1:0-58730 GCF_040644035.1 Streptomyces sp. NPDC047042
GGAGTGTCTCATTCCGTCCCAAAACCGGCGGCTGACCAGCGACTACGCGCTGTTTCGGCAACTGTTGCCAGCCTTTTGGGAAGCTTGTGGGGGGCGAGCCGACCCGCTGGTTCCGTCCTTCATGCCACTGTGACCGCACATGTGCCCGCGCTCGTAGCCCGCAATGGACCCCGACAGGTTGACTGTCACGCATGGTCACCGCGTCGGCAGCCCGGGCGGCACCCCGGATGCGGATCAGTCACGGGCTCTCGGCGTCGTAACACCTGGTGTTACGGTAATGGCATGGCGATTGTACGTTTCTCGATCAGCATGCCGGCCGAGGTGCGTGACCGGATAAGGGAGCACGCCGCAGCCGCCGGACTCGACGTTTCCACGTTTCTGGCGATCGCCGCCCAGGCGCAGATGGATCAGCAGGATCGGGTGAGGGAGATCTTCGAGCCCTTCCAGAAGGCGCGCGCGGAGGCCGAGGAGCAGGCCGGTGCGGGTGTCTGGGCGGGCGACGACATCGAGCCGACAGAGGCGGAACAGGCGGAGGTCGACGCGATTCTCGGCCGTACACCGCGCGGTGAGGCTGCCGCGTGAACGTGGTCGTGTACGACACGGGCATGCTGGTGGCGCTGGTCGGCCAGGACCGCCGGGCGCACATCCTGCACAAGGGGTTCGTCACGGCCGGCGGGCACAAGCCGATCGTCGCTGGTCCCGCACTGTCGCAGGCATGGCGGACAAGCCCGAAAACGGCCTACGCGTGGAAGCGTCTCCTCGCCGATGTCTTCGTGTACCCCGTTGACAGGACCCGGTACGCCGACGGTCTTCCGCCGCGCTGTCTCCCGTGTGCGGGCGGAGTGAACATCGAGGGCTGGAAGACACTCGGCGACATGATCGGTTCTGCCGCACTGCCGCCGAAGAAGCGCCCCGACCCGGTGGATGCCCTGGCCGTCTTCATCGCGGCAAGTCACGGCGGAGGCAGCGTTCTCACCTCCGACCGCGACGACATCGATGCGTACGCCGCCACACTGTCCGGCGGCAACGTCCTGGCCGTGGCCGTTTGACGTGCCCGACCGGTGTCCCGCCCACATCATGGTGCTGGGACGTCGGTGTCCGTCGGTTCTTTTTCACAGGGGTCGTGCAGTGGGGGGCGCCTCGAACGATGGCGGCGCGTCGTTCGTCGGGGTGCCCGTGTCAGGGTGATCTGGCGGACGGCCTGGTGGAAGCACGCGAGAGCAGAGATCCCCGGCAAGGCCGCTGATGTGATGTCGAGGAAGGTTTTGGGCGCCTCGTCGACGCACAAGAGGATGGCGATCGATGAAAAGAGAAGGATCACGCACCAGGAGTGCATTGTGCGGCGCTGATGCAGTGCGGCCCGGAGGACGGACAGTGAGGCGACCAGCCAAGGTCCGTACACCAGCAGGGGCCACCACGCCACGATGTCGCTCTGCATACGGGACATGGCCATGACGCGCAAAGGATCGTAGGCGGCCATCCCGCTGAAAAAGCTTACCGCGGAGGCGATGATCGCCGTCAGCGTGGCAATGAGGTAGCTGGTGGTTTGGAACGCGCTCAGGCGCTTGCGCTCACGAACCTTGCGGTGACCTTGGCTGATTTTCCGCAAGGGCGGAATTTCCGCCGTGATTTCTTGGAGGTTCCACAGGGGCGTGTTGGCGGTCGGGGTCGTGATGGATGTCTCGTCGCGGGCTGCGGGGATTCTCGGGAGCTGATCCGCCATGGCGTCCTGGAGCACCCAGGCCAGTTCTTCGACCGGATCCCAGCCCGCGTCCGGTGGCACCAGAGGTGCCGAGAAAACCTCGGTCGTGGGCGGGTGTCGGTGGCGGCCCGTGCCTCTGTCGCTGGACATCCGCAGGTCATGGGCGGAGTGCATTCGGGGATGATCGAATTCTTCGTCGTACATGACGCGGCCTGATCATTCCCTGCCTTAGAAGGCGTGCAGACCTTGGAATCTGGCCCATCGCCGGGTGAGATCAGCTTCTAGTGTGCTCATCACGTCCAGGAATTCCCGCAGAAGGGGTTCGGTGACCGCCAGTACGACTGGAAACCCACCCCGCGTCAGTGTGCCGTTCGTGGCGGCTGATGAGTGTACGGGGGCGGGGTTGTAGCTGTAGGGCCCCAGCGTCACCGTCACTCCACTGGCTTTCCGGATCTCCCTCTCTTGCTCGGCGAGAGGGTGTCGGAGCCGTTCCATGGTTGCCTCGGTCATGTCCCAACTAACGTCGTTTCCTTTCAACGGATGTGCGGCGAAACGGGTGAAGGAATTCTGGGTAATTATTTTATCTAGGGGTCATTCGGGCTCGTATATTCCTGTACGAAAAGCGCGATATGACTCCTGGTTGATCAGCGAATATGTGAGGTTGCGAAATGGAATGAATGTTTCTTCTTGTGGCTACCGTATGAACAGGAGAGGACTGGTCCTGTGCGTGGCCGAGACGGGGTGGGCGGGACGTCCGGGCCCCCTCCCGTCGCCGTTCCTTCGGTCGAATTGACCGGGACATGGCCTGTCATGGACTGCTCTTGGTTCCTGGACGGCCGGTGTGCGGCCACGATCTACGCGTGTAGCCATCGACCGCTCAGGAGTTCCCCCATGCCCATCTCGCCCCTGAACCGCCGCCAGTTCATGCACAAGTCGGCGGTCACCGGTGCCGCCGTTGCCGCCGCCGGGACCGTCGCGGCGGCGCCCGCGCAGGCCGCCGACCGGGTCGACGGCGCGCACTGCAAGCCGCCCCGCACCTGGTCGTTCTCCATCCTGGGCACCACCGACCTGCACAGCCACGTCTTCGACTGGGACTACTACACCGACGCCGCCTATACCGACAAGGCCGGCAACTCCGTGGGCGTCGCCCGGGTGGCCACGCTCATCAAGCAGCAGCGCGCGGAGAAGGGCGAGGACCGCGTGCTGCTCGTCGACGCGGGCGACATCATCCAGGGCACGTCACTGGCGTACTACTACGCGCGCGTGGACCCCATCACGGGCGAGAAGGGCAAGCGCGGCCCCGAACACCCCATGGCCGTCGCCATGAACGCCATGCGCTACGACGCCGCCGCCCTCGGCAACCACGAGTTCAACTACGGCATCGACACCCTCCGCAAGTTCGAGAGCCAGTGCCGTTTCCCGCTGCTCGGCGCCAACGCGCTCGACGCGAAGACCCTGCGCCCCGCCTTCCAGCCGTACACCGTCAAGCGCATCCGGGTCCCCGGCGCACCGGACATCAAGGTCGGCATCCTCGGCCTCACCAACCCCGGGATCGCCCTGTGGGACAAGGACAACGTCGCCGGGAAGATGGCGTTCACGGGACTCGTCGAGCAGGCGAAGAAGTACGTCCCGCGTATGCGCGCCCTCGGCTGTGACGTCGTCTTCCTCACCGACCACTCGGGCCTGGACGGCAGTTCGTCGTACGGGAACGAGCTGCCGTACGTCGAGAACGCGTCGAACCTGGTCGCGGAGCAGGTGCCCGGGATCGACGCGATCCTCGTCGGGCACACGCACACCGAGGTGTCGTCGTACACGGTGACGAACAAGGAGACCGGCAAGGACGTCGTCCTCTCCGAGCCGTACTGCTACGGCATGCGCCTGACCGTCTTCGACTTCGAGCTCGAACTCGAGCGCGGCCAGTGGAAGGTGACCAGCACGAAGGCGAAGACCCTCGACCCCAAGGGCGTCGAGGAGGACCAGCAGATCACCAGGCTGCTCAAGGCCGACCACGACCTGGTGGTGAAGTACGTCAACACGCCTGTCGGCACGTGTACGGCGGACCTGTCGGCGGCGGAGGCGTGCTGGAAGGACGTACCCGTCATGGACTTCATCCACCAGGTCCAGATGGCGACCGTGGCCGGCGGCCTGTCCACCGCGGACGCGGCCCTGCCCCTCATCTCCGTCGCCGCGCCCTTCAGCCGCAGCGCGGACATCCCCAAGGGTGACGTCACCATCCGCGATGTCGCCGGGCTCTACATCTACGACAACACCCTGTACGGCAAGAAGCTGACGGGTGCCCAGCTCAAGGACTACCTGGAGTACGCGGCGAAGTACTACCGCCAGGTGCCGGCGGGCACGGCGGTCGACACCGCCACGCTGACGAACGCCAACAACTTCTGGGACTACATGTACGACACGGCCGCGGGCGTCGACTACGACATCGACATCGCCGCGGCCGAGGGCTCCCGGATCAAGAACCTCTCCTACAAGGGCGCGCCGGTGGCGGCCGACCAGGTTTTCGTCGTCGCGGTGAACAACTACCGCGCCAACGGCGGCAGCGGCTACCCGCACATCGCCGCCGCCGACATCGCGTACAGCTCGACGAACGAGATCCGCCAGCTGATGATCGACTACGTGACGACCAAGGGGTCCTTGGACCCCGCCGACTTCGCCGTCACCAACTGGAAGCTGACGCAGGGCGGGACGCCGGTGTTCGCGGGCTGAGCCTCAGAAGCCCAGCTTCCACTTCTGGTAGCCGCCGTCGTTGCAGCCGATGGCGTAGGCGGCTCCGTTGTAGTCGCTGTCGGCGCAGGTCTTCGTCCACACGTTCAGGAGGCTCACCTGGTTCCAGCCGAACGTGCTGAGGCACAGGCCGTTGCCTTGTTCTTGACCTGGACGAGGTTGTAAGTGGAGTGGGACTCGTAAATGACCTCCCAGGTCTGGTGGTCGTCTCCTGTCTGACAGGGATTCGTGTAGACGCGGCCCACTCCACCCTCGTCGCCGGAGGCGGCGTCCAGACGCGGCCCGTCTCCCAGTTGCGCAGGAAGTTCGCAGCATCGCAGCGCTCCTGCCAGCGATAACGTCAAAGGTTCGATGGCTGCCCCGCGGGTCATGAACGCTGCCCGCTCTCCTCTCCCGACGACGACCTCCCGTCCGGCCAGCACTGATCCCCACTAAAGAAACGCTTGCGTTTCGATCGGGGGCGACGTAGCTTGTCGGTACGAAACCGTTTCGTATCGATGGGAATACGCGATGACGACCTCACCAGTGCTCCTGGCCGTCGCTCTCTCCCTCGTTTCCGCGCTCTGCTACGCCACCGCCGCCGTGGTCCAGGAGCGGACCGCCGCCGGAACGACCAACCTGCGCGGCGCGCTCGCCCGGGGGTCCTGGTGGGGAGCGGTGCTCCTCAACGGCGGCGGTGCGCTGCTGCACGTGGTTGCCCTGCGGTACGGGCCGCTGAGCCTCGTACAGTCCCTGGGCGTACTCACCCTCGTGGTCGCGGTGCCCCTGGGCTCGCTGGTCGCCCGCCGCCGGACCTCGGGCACGCAGTGGCGGGGCACGGCCCTCACGCTCACCGGTCTGACCGCGCTGCTGACGGTGACGGCCTCGGGCGGCACGCCCGACACCCTGAGCACGACCGGCCTCCTGGTCGTCGCGCTCGCCGCCGCCCTCGTCATCGCGGCGCTGGTACGCCTGGCCTCGGGCCCCTCCTCGCAGGCCGGCCTCGCCTTCGCGGCGGCCTCGGGCATCGCCTCCGCGGTCGGCTCCACCTTCGCCCAGAAACTCGCCGTCGGGACGACGCTGTCGTGGGACGCGGCGCTGGTCGCGGCGCTCACCGTCGGCTTCGCCGCGGGCGGGCTGCTGCTCTCCCAGAAGGCGTACGGCAGCGGCCTCGGCGGTCCCCTCGCGCTGCTGACCCTCGTCAACCCGGTCGCGGCCTCCGCCATCGGTGTCGCGCTGCTCGGCGAGGGGTTCCAGTACGGCGCGACCGGCACCCTGCTCGCCCTCGCGGGCGCGGTGGCGGCGGGCCGGGGGGTGGTCCTGCTCAGCAGGCCCCAGCATGAACGTCCCGTCCGCAGCGAGGCGCGTGTCTCGCAGCTGCGTCCTGCCCCGATCCTCACCGGCTCCGGTGTCGGCACCGGCGTCGGCACCAGCCGGGCGGCCTGAAATGGAGAACACGAAGATGATGATGATGACGACGACGACCATGGCGATGCCCGCGATGCCCGCGATGCCCGCCGTACCCGCGACGATCGTTCAGTCGCGGCCGTCGGCGGCCATACGCCCGGCGGGACTCGTGGACGTACCGGCACTGGTACGCATGATCGCGTCACCCCTGCCCTCGCCCACGCGGAGTGCCATGCGGCTGGTGCTGGCGCACTACGCCCTCGAGGAGGGCCGGATCTGGGTGGCCGAGCGGTCGGACGGCGGGCTTCTCGCGGCTGCGGTGTGGCTGCCGCCCGGGGTCGGGTCCGAGCCTCCCGACACCCGCTTCAGCAGTCTGCTCGCCCGTGAGCTCGCCATCGCCCCGGAGGAGTGCCCGGCCCTGCCGATGTGGCTGAAAGACGTCGGGCCCGAGGAGCCGCACTGGAAGGTGTTCGTCGTCGGCGCGCTGGACGACACGAGCGCCTGGGACCACACCGTGGCCGCCGATCTGCTGGCTCCGGGCCTGCGTGCCGTGGACGCCGACGCCATGGACGCCGTAGCGATCACGATGTCCCCCAGGCACGGGGACCAGCTGCGGTCCCTCGGGTTCCGCGGGCCGCGCGAGGTGGCCCTGGGGCCGGACGCGAGTGCGTGGCTCACGAGTCGACGTCAGTGAAACCACGCAATCGACTACGCAACTGATGAGCCGGGCGCCCGTGCTCGATCTCCACTGGCTAGCCTCACCGCATGCCTATCACCGTTGAGCAGTTGGCCGGATATGTGGACCGGGACCTGGACGCCGACCTGGCACGATGGTTTCCTGACGCGCCGCGGGCCGACATCCCGGCGTCGACCCGCCCGGTCGAACCGTTCCTCGCCAGGCTCCCGGGCGACGCCGCGACCGCGTTGGCCGGCTTCGACCGCAGGGTCCGGTCGGGAACCGTGCCGGCAGGCTTCCTCGACATATACGACTGGTCGTACGCCTTCGACTTCGCCGACAACGACTGCCAGATCCTCGACTCCGACTACGAGACGGAGCTTTCCGACGACGACGTGTGGTCCATCGGTGCCGACGGAGGAGGCAACTACTACGTCGTGCTCACCAACGGGCGGGTCGCGGTGTGGTTCCACGAGGAGGAGGTCATAGAGGACGAGACGCAGTTCGACAACCTCGACGTCTTCCTGTGGTCGGTCGTCCGATACCGCGCCGTACGGGCCGGAGTCCTCGAACTGGCAGAGGTCGAGGCCGACTTCCGCGCCCTCGGGCAGCCCGGAATGCTGGCGGAAGGGACCGGCCTCCTCGCCTCGCTGGTGTGAACGGACATGCGTCGGCATGGCCAGCGCCGGGCACAGGGCGTGCGGGGAGTCAGAGGCCGAAGGGGTCATTCCTGCCGGCGGGCCGGATGACGGGGGGTTGATTGACGGAGTCGTCGACGCTGGGGAGTTGGGGGGCGGAGTCCTGAGACTCGGGGGGCTGGTGTTCGGCGGCGTCGGTGCCGGCGTCTGCGGGGGCGAGGCGTTTGACCTTGCGGCGCCGGGTCCTGCGGGGCTGGGGGTCGGGATGCTGCGGGTCGGGAGGCTGGGTGTCGTCGGGCTGGGCGTCGGGATGCTGCGGGTCGGGAGGCTGGATGCCGGAGGGGTCGGGGTCGGGAGGCTGGATGCCGGAGGGGTCGGGGTCCGGAGGCTCGAGGTCGTCGGGGGAAGGTGCGTCGTCGATGGCAGCCCGTATGCGTTCGGCTCGTTCCGCAAGGTGCTGCCGGGTCACGTCGAGGACCGGATCGCCGGTGTGTGAGGACAGCGCCTTGAGGTGGTTGTCGGCGGCCTGGTAGGCCCAGCGGGCCCAGTCCCGCCTGGAGGCCTCGTGGTCGTCCCGCAGGCACATCTCGGCTTCGTCCAGCGCCGTACCCACCGCCACCGTCAGCAACTGGGCCTGCGGGACGGTCAGGGAGCCCGGCCTGTTGGTGAAGGCGTTGTGGAGCTCCTCCCGTGACGGCAGCAGGATGCCGGCCACCGAGGTTCCGACGGAGAGCACGGCGGCCGTGATGCCGCCCGCGACCGGGAGCAGCAGCGGCGCGCAGGCCACGGCGGTGGCAGTGGTGACGAAGGGCAGCAGACGGCGGGAGACGCGCAGTACCCCGCGGACGAGGGCGTGGGTGTGCCCGTGGGTGCCGGTGTGCTGGGCGTCGGCGATGCTCCGGCTGATGTCTGCCAGCGCCTCTCCGGCGTCGCGCAGTCGAGCTTCCGTTCCCCCTGCGGTGAGGTCGAAAGCGGCTTCCGTCAGCTGACCGAGCAGGACGGGGAGGGCGGGCAGGGGTGGGGTGACGTAGCCGGAGTGGACGAGCAGGGCCGGCACGGCCAGCCGCAGTGCGGTGGCGATCTCCCGGCTTTCCGGAAGAGGCCGGATCGCGACCGCCGCCGGGAACCGGGCCAGGACATCGATGAGGGTGCGGGCGCTGTCCAACAGCTCCTGGGCGGACCGCACATGGACGGCGGCGGGATAGCTGTACCGGTGGCTGACGGTGAGGTTCTGGCAGCGCTGGACGAAGTCGCTGTAGGCGACCAGCACATCATCAGGTGTCGGGTCCGGCATTTCTGTCCCCCTGGCTTTGGTGTCAGGGGTGAGTGTCCGTACAGGTGTCCTGGTTCGTCCAGATCTGCTCCGGCCACTTCGTGCTCTGATCGGCAGGTGGAATTCGGTGTGTTCCGACTCGTCGAACACGACCAGCGGCACGGCCGCGTCGATGCCATGGGCGGACCCAACGCTCTATGACGTACGGCGACTTGTGTCGACGTCGGCCGTCTTCGGGCCGCACGCGCCGCTGGCGACGGTGGCCGGTGGGGAGGCGGGTGCCGGGTCCAGGGCGTCACGGACGGCGGTCAGGATGTCCTCGGTGTCGGCGCCGAGCGCTCGGGCGGCGGAGGTGAAGTCCCGTGCCAGAGTGGTGAGTTGATCCGCGTCGTGGGTGTGCGGCCCGGACGGGAGGGTCGCCACCCGGGTGCCCGCGCCGCGCCGGGTGCGGATCAGTTCGGCGGCCTCCAGTTCGCGGTAGGCGCGGGCGACCGTACCCGGCGCCAGACCGAGGTCGGTGGCGAGCTGGCGCACGGTCGGCAGGCGCTCCCCCGCGGCCAGCCGGCCGGTACGGATCAGCGCGGCCAACTGCGCGCGGATCTGCTCGTACGGCGGTACCTGGCTGGTGGTGTCGACGCGGACGGTGGGGTCACTCATCGTCGAAGTCCCCCTCGCCGGCTGCCTCGTCGTCGACCGCCCGGGGTGCCACCACGGTGACCAGCGACCACCCGAAGGTGAACAGGCCGAGAAGGCTGAGGGGACTGATCGCCGCGATGGTGGCGGCGCCCAGCGGACCCGCACAGGCCTCCTCCGTGAGCGCGACAAAGATCATCAGTACGACGAGCAGCACCTGGCTCGACACCAGCAGCCCCCAGGCTCCGGTGATCGCCCAGGCGCGGTCGCGGCGCTGCTGGTCGTCGCCCTGACCGTGGGTGATGCGACGCAGGGCCCAGACGCACACGGGGGTTCCGACCGCGAGGGCGGCGAACATGGGGCCGCTGTAGTACAGGCCGGGCCAGGGTCCGAGGGAGGTGCGCATCCCCTCGCAGGTGACGTCGAGGACCCGCCCCGCTCTGCCGGCCTTGCCGGGATCGGCGGAGGCCGTGACCGCGCCGATCACCAGCAGGGTGATGAGGGACGCGGCCTGCAGAAGAATCAGAGGCGCCATCCGGGGCGGCACCTGATCCCGGACCAGACGCGGGGCGAGACTCGCGGTGCGTACCGCTTCCTCCGGGCGCAGGGTCAGGGCGTCACCGAGCAGGACACCGCCCACCGCGCACAGGCCGAACGCGGTGATGGCGAAAACGAGGGGCATCGCGATGTCGTCGCTGTCCATCGCGATCAATTGCTGCGCGACCACGATGCCGATGGCCAGACCGGACCAACGGGCGTAGTACTCGGCGTGGTCGAGGAACCGGGACTGGAGCGGGACGGTGTCGAGCATATGGAGATCCCCCCAGATCATCGAACATCTTGTACCAAGGAGTGGGTACAAGATGCCCCGGCCGGGATCTTGTGTCAAATGCTCGATACAAAAGGCGAGTTCGATGGGACGGCGGCGGGTGCACGCCCCAACTGCTCGACGCCGGGGTGAGGTTCAGGGCGTCGAGCGGTTGCGATACGACAGAGCGTCAGGGGCGTTGCATCACCCGGTCCACGACGGCGTCGACGGCCACGTAGGACCACTGCTCGTAGGTCTTGCCTCCTGCGCTGCGCTGATCGCGCATGCCGAGGTACTGATACGACTTCGCGTCGAAGACCAGCACCCTTCCGCCGTCCGCCCAGGGAGTGCCGGGCGGGCCGATGTACTGGATGCCGATGCCCGGGCGGCCCCCCGCGTCCGTCCGGCCCGGCAGCACCTTGACGCCGGGGACGGTGGCGAGTGCCTCGAACGCGGCGGGGCGCAGTCCCTTCGGCAGAACGGCCTGACGGAGTAGGCCGGAGAGGTAGAACTGGACGAACGGCCACTCGTCGGCTGTCACCGGTCGGCCGTAGTCCGGCTTCCCGACGAGGTCGCGCAGTGCGATCGGCAGCCTGCCCGGGTGGGTGGGCAACTGCTTCAGCTGCGACCATCTGCGCGGCGGCCAGATGCGCTGCCCCGGCTGGTCCGGCGGGACCCACTGGGTGTGGCCCAGCTCGCTGACGTAGGACTTCTTGGAGCCGTCGACCGAATTCCAGCTCTCGTCGACGTACGTCCTGCTCCGGCCGCCTCCGACCGGCGTCTCCTCGATGATCTCCTTGGTGTAGATGAACTGGTCGTCGCGCGGCGCGATCGGCATTTCGTGACTGCGTTCCTCGGCCGCCGCCGTTCGCAGCACGGTGGCCGCGCTCACGGTCTGGGTGTGGGGCGAGGTTCCCGTGTTCTGTGCGACCACGACGGTCGCGGTGACCGCCGCAGCCGCTACGGCGGCCACCGCGATCCGCAGCAGCGGGCGGCGGCCGATGGCCGTGGGAGCGGCGGACAGGGGGGCGGTGGGAGCCTGCATCGCCTGGAAGAGGCGGAAGCGGACACGGGTACGGACGGCGTCGGTGAGGGGAGGCGCGTCCGCGTCCCACTCCCTCAGGAGATCGAGTTCATTCATCGTCGGATTCCTCGGATTCCTCTCGAAGAGCACTTGGATCAGATCCGCCCAATGCCTCGCGAACCTTGCCGCGGGCTCTGTGCAGCCGCGACCGGACGGTGCCCACCGGCACCCCGAGGGCGCGGGCCACCTCCTCGTAGCCGAGGTCTGCCCAGGCGACCAGCAGCAGTACGTCCCGGTGGCGGGCGGGCAACCGGGCGAGGGCGCCCGCGAGTTCGCGTCCCACCGCCTGTGCGCTGACCCGCGCCGCCACCCGGTCCGCGACGGCCTCCTCGGCCCGGCCGCCGGTGGCATCCGGGGGCAGCCGGCTGAGCGCCTTCAGGCGTCGGGCCTCGGCGCGTCTGTGGCGGCTGATGAGGTTGGTCGCGATACCGAACAGCCACGGGCGGGCGCCGGCCTGCGCCGTGTCGTACCGGAAGCGCTGCTGGAACGCGGTGGTGAAGGTCTCGGCCATCACGTCCTCGGCCGCTTCCGCACCGAGCCGGCGTGCCGCGTATCCGTACACCGAGTCGGCATGGCGGTCGAAGAGCGCGGCGAATGCCTCGGGCTCGTCCCACGACCGTTCGACCACCGAGGCGTCACTGTCCTGCCCCAGCCTGACAACTGGCTCGACGGTCACCGGGCCTCCTTTCGTCGATTCGCCCACGCTGAAGTCCTGGGCTGTCACGGGTACTTCGCCGATGCCGGGAATCCGGTTCCGCACGCGTCGAGGAGCCGGGTCGGGTGACGGCCCTGACCTGCGTTCTTTCGGCCTGTTCGAAACTCGTGGACCGGCGTCGTCCCACCGAGCAATCTTTACTTCCGTCACAGGAAACGCACACCTCGGGAGAGACGACATGCGCACCAACCGTTCAGCCCTCGTGCTCGGCACTCTCGTACTCGCCGCCGGAGGAGTCCTCGCGGGAGCGCCCTCCGCCGGCGCCGCCGCCGCCGAGAGCAACTGCAACTACATCGCCGACAGCGCCCGGCCCACGGTTCACCCCGGCGACAAGGGCAACAACGTCCGCCAGGTGCAGTGCCTCATCAACTTCTACAGCAACTACTCCGAATACCTCACGGTGGACGGGGACTACGGCCAGAACACCGCGGCCGGCATCTTCTACGTGCAGACCTGTAACGGCACCACGGGCGGCGCCGACGGCATCGTGGGTCCCAGCACCTGGTCCCGTCTCTACAGCCCCAAGGCCGCCTGCGCGCTGTAGGCCCGTAACGGCGCTCCTCCGTTCCACCAGCTGTCCGCTTCCGTTCGAAAGATTCCTGGGATTCGAGGGATTCGAGGGAGCGGACAGCTTCGACCGGCCCGGCCCCCCCACAGAAGGAATCCCGCGATGACGGACCCGAACCCCGCAGATTCCCGACGCCCGGCCCACTCGGCCCACCCGGCCCAACCGGCCCACCCGGTGCCCTTGGTGCCGCGCCGCGTGTTCCTGGGTGCCCTCGGAGCCGCCGGAGCGTTGAGCGTCGTCCCCCGGCTGCCCGCCTCCGCCGCCACCTCCGCAACCTCCGCCGCCTCGGCCGCGTACACCTTGCTGTCGCGCACGGACTGGGGCGCGGACGAGGCCCTGCGGTACGCCGCCGACGGTACGGAGATCTGGCCGCCGGAGTACTACCCCGTCCAGACGCTCACCGTGCACCACACCGCCGACGGCAGCACCGATCCGGATCCGGCCGCGGTGGTGCGGGCGATCTACCGCAACGACACCGTGGGCAAGGGCTACGGCGACATCGGGTACAACTTCCTGATCGACAGGAACGGCCTGGTGTACGAAGGGCGTTGGTCCGGAACCGACGGTACGGCCGCCCATGACGCGACCGGGCGGATGGTCACCGGCGCGCACGTCCAGGGATACAACAGCGGGAACCTCGGGATCGCCCTGCTGGGCACGTTCACGACCACGCCGCCGACGACCGCCGCGCGCACAGCGCTCGTCCAGCTCCTGGCCGACCTCGCGGGGCGCCACGCGCTCGTCCCGACGGGTAAGGTGCTCTACCGCAATCCGGTGAGCGGAGTCACTCGCGCGGCGCCCGTCATCGGCGGTCACCTCGACTGGGCGGCCACCGACTGCCCGGGCACGATCTGGTCCCAACTACCCGCTATACGCACGGAAGTTGCCGCCCTGACAGCCGACTGACGGCTCGGCCCGTACACGTCATTGTCATCATGGGGCCGGTGGGGCATTCTCAACCCCAGCGGACAGCAATGACGCATGGGACGCATGGGACGCATGGGGGGACCGTGCTGAGGATCCATTTCACGGCGGAGGATCTCTCCCGGACCAGACTCGCCGAACGCCCCGACCCGTTGTGGGAGATCACCGCCAGCCTGCACCGGCTGCAGTCCAAGGAAGGGCGCTGGGCCCATGCGGCCTGGTACCGCGACGCCTGCGACGCCATCGCGACCCAGAAGCTGGGCGCCGTCGTACGTACCCTGCTGTTTCCGCTGTTTCCGCGCGCGTCCTACTTCCCCGACTTCCTCACGCCGGGCGAGGCGGGCCAGGGGCTGCGAAGCGGGCTCGGCGCCATCCTCGACACACCGCCCGCCCGGGTCCGCCACGAGATCGGTCTGCTGGCCCAGGTGCGGAAGGTGCCGAGCGAGATGTACCGCCTGGCCGACCGCGACACCCGCGAGGACCTGGTCACGGCGCTGCGCAGGTATCACGAGGCTGTCATCGCTCCGTACGACGACCACATGCAGGCCCGTATCGACGCCGAGGGCGCGCGCCAGGGCCGCGCTCTGCTGCACGGCGGAGCGGAGGTGCTGCTCGGAGGCCTGGGACCGGCCATGCGCTGGAAGGCGCCCGTCCTCGAGGTCGACTATGTGGGCGGTATCGATCGTGACCTGCGTCTGGACGGTCGCGGTCTGCTCCTGATCCCCTCGTACTTCTGCTGGCAGAAGCCGGTCTCCTTCGCCGACCCCGACCTGCCGCCGGTCCTGCTCTACCCGCTGGCCCCGGCCGACCGCGCGTCCCGTCCCGGCCCGTGCGAGGCTCCGCTGTCGGCACTGCTCGGACGTACCCGCGCCGCGGTACTGCTCGCCGTGACGTACGGAGCCACCAACTCGGAGATCGCCCGAGCGGTGTCGGTGTCCACCGCCAACGCCAGCCACCACACCACGGTGCTGCGCGACGCGGGACTCATCGCGAGCCACCGCCATGCGAACACCGTCCTTCACACCCTCACCCCACTCGGCGCCTCACTCCTGCGCCTGCCCGACCAGGACCGCAGGGTCACGTCGCAGGAGAGCCAGGGGTGAGCGGCGCGGGTGAGGGGGGACTGGCCGGGAAGGTCCCGTCGTACTGCCATTCCCCGGTGCTGCCCGCAGTTGGCCCTCGGCCGGCCGTACTCACGGCGCGGGGCCTCGGGAGCTGTACAGCTGTACGCGGCAGCTGAACCAGTTCATCAACCATGGGGAGCTGTGGTGGGACGCCGAGTTCTCCTGCGACAGCTGTGGCACCTGCCTGTGCGAGCAAGCGGGGCGGGGCCCAACTCCTCACGACGTGCGGGAGGCCCTGCTCGCGGCACACGGTCCCGCCAGACTGCGGTTGGCCGGGCCGGTGCCCAGTCTTGTCCCGGCGCTGAAGGTCTTCCGCGAGGCGGAGGCCGTGTCGTTGTCACAGGCCCGAGAGCTGGCCGAGCGCCTGAGCCGCGACGGGGTTATGGGCACGCTTTCCGAGATGGAACTTCTGAGGATCCGACTGCGACTTCGCGGTGTTCCTGTGGTCATCGACAGGAGTGGGGGTCGGTCTTGACGCAGTCGCCGGTGCTGTCAGTCCGAAAGGTGTGGGTCGGGTGTGATCTGCCAGATGCTGACGAGTTCCGAGCGCGGGGTGACCATGTAAACGAAGAAGCCGCCGTCCACGAACGCGTGCTTCGCCCCCTCGTCCAGGTCCTGGTAGGCGGGTCCGTGCAGGTACAGCGCCTCGGCGGCGCGGACCAGTTCCTCGACCTTCTTCTCTACCTCGCCGAGGAATGCGGACGGCGCACCGGCCGCCACCGTCTTCTCGTCCGGCACATACTCCCAGGCCCAGCTCATGCCCCGCGTACCGCCTCGGCCGCGTCGCGGTAAATTCCGCTCGCGATGATCAGGTGGCTGCGAGCCTCGTCCGGTGTGGTCGCGATGTGGGCGAGGTACTCCGCCTGATGGTAGGCCTTGGCGGTCTCGGGGTGGCGCTCGATCTCGATCAGCGAAGCCCAGTGGGCCAGATAGGCATGGAGGGGCCTGATCGAGTCCTGTTCCAGGGCGGTGGCCAGCGCTTGTTCCTTGGCGTGGTCGTAGGCGGCCAGGAGGTGTGGAGCGATGACGGCGCAGGCCGCTCGGAGGGCCGCAGGGTTGAGGTCCGGGCGGGGGATGACGGGAGCGTCACCCGTTTCGACGTGCTGTGAGCGCATGCGGCCGTCCCCTTCGTGTTGCCGAGGCCATGGACATCTGGACTGTATCGCGGGCATGGGAAATCCAGTCGCTGTTGACCAGGGCTCCTGAAAGCATTCCGGCATGAACACCGACCCCGTCGACCCCGTCGACCAGGCCCGGCGTCTCGCCGACGACCGTTTCCCCGATGCGCTCGCCGTGATCCTTGCCGGGGCGACGGCTGCCGGGCGGGGTACCGCCAGTAGCGACCTGGACTTGTTGGTTCTCGTCGACGACGGTGGGGAGACCCACCGGGAGACGATGCGGTTCGAGGGGCGGGTCGTCGAGCTCTTCGTCCACACCCGTGCCGGTCTCGTGGAGCTCTTCGCGGCGGACGTCGCCTCGCGGCGTGCGGTCCTGCAGAGCATGTACGCCGCCGGAATCGTCCTGGTCGACAGGGACGGTGAGGCCGGGCGGGCGCGTGCCCTGGCGGAGGCGGACCTCCGGGAGGGGCCGCCGGCGCTGGGCCCTGACGCGGTCGAGACGAAGAGGTACGGGCTGACGGACGCGCTCGACGACCTCGCTGACGCGAGCGACCGCATCGAGCGTCTGGCGGTGGCCGGCGTCGTTCTCGACGCGGCGGCGGAACTGCTCTGCGACCACCACCACGCCTGGATCGGCGGCGGGAAGTGGTTGCCGCGCCGCCTCCTGGCGGCGGACGCGGAGCGCGGCGCCGCCCTGCTGCAAGGCCACCTGACCCTGTGCGAGTCGGGAGACCCCCTGCCCATGATCGACGCGGTGTCGGAGATCCTGGTCCTGGTGGGCGGCCCTCTTCGGGAGGGGTACCGCCGGACCTGGCGTGGCGTCATCGAATCGACTGCGACCGCGGCTGCGGCCGGACCACCCGCACCCTGAGCGGCTCTCCGGAGGGGATTGCGTGGCCTCGTACCGGCTGCCGTCGGCCCTGTACCGGCTGACAGACAGGCTCTGCAGACCGGCTCCCGTTTATGTGAAATCTGTCATGATGTGATGTTGATGCCGCTTTTGTAATGTGCGGGCAGATCCGCACGACGTGGCTGGAGGCGACGGATGTGACCGTGATGACGTCACGGGCGGGGAACCTGCCCGCGGCGTTCAACACGTTCGTCGGCAGGCGCCATGACATCACCGAAGTGCACCGCGTCCTCGGCTCGGCGCGGCTGCTGACGCTCACCGGGCTGGGCGGCGTCGGAAAGACACGGCTGGCATTGGAAGTAGCGGCCAGGGCCGGGAACGCCTTTCCTGACGGGGCCTGGCTGGTGGACCTCGCACCCGTGCGGGAGCCCTCGGCGGTGGCGAGTGCGGCAGCCGCCACCCTGGGGATCGTGGAGCAGGGCACCCGGCCCACCCTCAGCCGGCTTGCCGAGCACCTGGCCGGGCGCCGAGCACTGATCGTCCTGGACAACTGCGAACACGTCGTCGACGCTTCCGCCGAGCTCGCCGCCGCGCTGCTGGCGGCCGGCCCCGGGGTGTGCGTCCTGGCGACGAGCCGGCAGACGCTCGGCATCGCCGGCGAGCACGTGTTCACCGTGCCGCCCCTGAAGGTGCCCGACGACGCGGTCGAACTCCTGCGGGACCGGGCCACCGCCGTACGGCCCGACTTCCGTGTCACCGACGCGAACTGGGACGCGGTCACCCGGCTGTGCGCGGACCTGGACGGCCTGCCACTGGCGATCGAGCTGACGGCGTTCCGGCTGCGCACGCTCAGCGTGGAACAGGTGGTGAACCGGCTGGCGGACCGTTTCAAGCTGCTCACCGGCGGCAGCCGGACCGTACGACCCCGACAGCGCACGCTGCGCGCGTTGATCGACTGGAGTTACGAGCTGTGCTCCCCGGCCGAGCGGCTGCTGTGGAACCGGCTTTCGGTCTTCGCCGGCGGCTTCGGCCTGGACGCGGCCGAGGAAGTCTGCGCCGACAAGGGCGACAGGGGCGACGAGGGCTATGCGGGCGTCCCCGCGCACGAGGTGCTGGACCTCCTCGACCGGCTGGTCGCCAAGTCCGTCGTCCTGCCCGCCGGGCACGAGGGCCAGGGGCCGCCGCGCTACCGGCTGCTGGAGACCATCCGTCAGTACGGCCAGGAGAGGCTCGCCGAGTCCGGCGAGGAGGAGCGCCTGCTGCGGCGGCACCGCGACTTCCATCTCGCTCTCGCCGAGCGGATCGCCGACAACTGGTACGGCCCCGGCCAGGAGGAGGCCCTGGCCCGCCTGCGCGTCGAGCACCCCAATCTGCAGGCGGCACTCCGCTACGACGACGACCCGCAGGCCACCCTCTCGCTGACCGCGGCACTGCGCTTCCACTGGTGCGCCGGCGGATTCCTCGGCGAAGGACGGCGACAGCTCGAGCGGGCGCTCGCCGCCGCGCCCGAACCCACCCCCGCCCGTGCCCGGGCGCTGTGCGCCGCGTCCTGGGTGGCACTGCTCCAGGGCGATCATGTGGCGGCCGAACAGTGGCTCAGCGAGGCCGGTGAGCTGGGTGAGCAGCAGGACGATCCGGTGGTGAGCGCGGACGTCATGACCTTCCGCGGCTCATTGGCGGCCTTCCGGGGGCGGCCGGAGGAGGCTGTGAGCCTCTTTGAGGACGCGGTCGCCGCCCGTCCGGCGGCCGAGGGGGGAGCCTCGGCGGTCTTCCCGCTGTTCCAGCTGGCCGCCGCACGGATCAGCCTCCGGGACCCGCGCGCGGTGGAGGCCGGCCGCCAGGCGGTCGCCCTGGCGGAGGCGCGCGGTGAGCGGTGGGGTCGTGCGCACGCGCTGTGGACGCTGGCCTATGACGCCCAGGAGCGCGGCGACCTGGAGGAGAGCCTGGCGCTGATCCGGGCCGGGCTGGAGATCGAGCGGGGCTTCAACGAACCGCTCAGCGCCGCGCTGATGCTGGAGACGCTCGCCTGGGTCACCGCTTTGCACGGTGAGTACGAGCGGGCGGGACTGATGCTGGGTGCCGCGCGCAGATTGTGGCGGGACACCGGCACCAGCATCTCCGCCTTCGACCCGGTGATGGCCGAGCACCACGCACGGTGCGAACAGTCGATCGTACGAGCTCTGGGCCCGGAGGCATACGAGCGGGCCCTCGTCATCGGAGGCGCCCACGACAGCCCGGCCCGCGCCATTGACCATGCCTTGGGCACGAGCACCCCGACCCCGGCTCCAGCCCCGGCCCCGGCCCCGGCCCCGGCTCCAGCCCCGGCCCCGGCCCCGGCTCCAGCCCCGGCCCCGGCCCCGGCTCCTGCCTCGGCCCCGGCCCCGGCCCCGGCTCCTGCCTCGGCCCCGGCCCCGGCTCCTGCCTCGGCCCCGGCCCCGGCTCCTGCCTCGGCCCCGGCCCCGGCTCCTGCCTCGGCCCCGGCCCCGGCCCCGGCTCCTGGCTCGGCCCCGGCCCCGGCCCCGGCCTCGGCTCCGGCCTCGGCTCCGGCCCCGGCTCCGGCCTCGGCCCCGGCTCCGGCCTCGGCCCCGGCTCCGGCCCCGGCTCCAGCCTCGGCCCCGGCTCCTGCTCCAGCCCCGGCCTCAGCTTCGGCTCAGGCTCCGGCCTCAGCCTCGGCTCAGGCTCCGGCCCCGAGCGTCCTCAGCGGCCGGGAGCGGGAGGTGGCCGCGCTGGTGGCCCAGGGCATGAGCAACCGGCGGATCGCCGCCGAGCTCTCGCTCTCGACGCGCACGGTCGACTTCCACGTGGGGAACATCCGGGCGAAGCTCGGCTTCGGCAGCCGGGCGCAGGTGGCTGTCTGGTGGGCCAGGCAGGAGCCCCCCACCTCGTAGAAGTACCGGGTCGGCGGAAAAACCGGTATTCGCACGAGTAGTGGGACAGATACCCCGGGCCCGACTCTTGTGCCACGTCACGGCGGGCCGAACTCCCGGCGCACGGCGGCCTCGAAGGCCTGCCGGGCACCGCGCCGTGAGGGGGGTCGTGATGCGCCGGTACGCGCCTGCCGCAGCCGTCCGTAGACGCCCCGAAGCGGTCAGCCGCAATCCTGCACATCACGCACCTGGGGAGCGCAGAGCCCATGAACAGACGTGTCATCGACGAGGCCCCCGCCTCGCACCGTGAACCATCGGCCGCGCCGCCGCGCCGGTCCCTGAGCCTGGTCAGCGGCGGCCCCCTCGCCAGGCCCCGCACCATCACCCTGCTGGCCGCCCTTGTGCTGGGGCTGATCGCCACGCTGGTCGGCCCCATGGGGAAGGTGCCGACCGCACGTGCCAGCGACGGCAACCCCGTGTTCCGGATCGGGATCGACGACGGCATCGACTACGTCGGCTTCATCAACGAACTCCGCAGACGCCTCAATGACGGCCTCACCTCCAGGGTGCCCGGTGCCGGGGATTCCTACATGGTGCAGCACACCAACACCACCCTGGCGCCCGGAACGAACTTCCCCGCAGGCCGCAACCGCCACGATGCGTACCTGCAAGTGGACATCCAGATGTGGGGCAACCCGAACTTCGTGCGGCTGCAGTTGCAGCGGTCGAACCTGTACATCATCGGCTGGTGGGACCGCAACAACGTCTACCACTACACAGGCAGCCAAACCGTCCCGCAGGAGGAGCGCGAGCGCATGGACCACGGCGCGATGCGCAACGCCTCGTCCATCCGTAGAGCCCCCTTCGGAGAGAACTACGTCAGTATCGAGGGCGAGGCCCACGAGGACCGCGAGTGGATGCCGGTGAATCGCGACACGATCAGCGCTGCTGCCTGGTATCTCTTCGACGCCAACAACGACCAGAACATGGCGCGGGGATTCCTGAGGATGGCCCAGTTCGTCGCGGAAGCCGCCCGGCTTCGCCCCATGCGGGACGGCATCGCCTTGGTCATGGGCAATGCCGCGACCTACCACATACCTGCGGGATTTGTCTGGCTGCAAAACAACTGGGGCCGTCTGAGCGACCGCTTCAACTGGCTCCTCGGCATGCCCCAGGGCTACCGCGACACCCAGCCCATCAGAGCTTACAGACGAGATGCGTGGGGCGATGCCGTGCAGATCGTCCTCTACACGGCGATCCAGTACGCGCAGTACGTCCTCGGAATAGCGAATGGGCGTAGATGACTCCTGCGATCGCGGCTCGCGCGGAAGTCCCGCGCAAGAGCCGAGGCCTGCGAACCCGCGGCTGACACTTCGCCGCGCCCCGACGCCGACGGGTGTCGAACCGTACTTCTGTGCCTGCCCTCTTCGGGCCCGTCCGGGCGGGAACGCCCAGTACCGGGCCGTCGAGGTCGACAGCTACGTGCAGCTCTGAAAGGAAAGACGATGCGAAGAAGGATTCCGGCAGGCACGGTGCCCGCCGTCGGCACCGCCGACCCCACCCCGAGACGGCGGCGGAGGTCCGCCGGTCTCGTCGCCACCGGCCTGTGCCTGTTCCTGGGCGCCGGCACTGCACTGATGACCGCCGCCCCCGCACAGGCCGATATCACCAACGGTCTGATCCTGGACTACAAGCTGGACGAAACCTCCGGCACGGTCGCCCACGACTCCTCCGGCCAGAACCACGACGGCACGGTGGGCGGCACCGCCGACTGGAAGGGCGATCAGGGGCTGAGCTTCAACGGCTCCAACACCTACGTCAAGATGCCGGACAACATCATGGCCGGTCTGAACTCGATCACCGTCGACTTCGAGACGTGGATCGACCCGACCATGGGCAAGCCGTACTTCCTGTACGGGATGGGCAACAAGAGCGGCACCGGTATCAGTGGCTACGGCTATCTGTTCACGACCGGCAACGAATTCCGCACCGCGATCACGCCGAGCACCTACGCCTCCGAGCAGAACACGCGCCCGTCGGACACGACGTACCAGCTGACACGCGGCATGTGGAAGCACATCACGTACACCCAGACCGGCACCACCGGCATCCTGTACGAGAACGGCGCGGAGAAGGCCCGCAACACCAATGTGACGATCACGCCCGGCTCGATCGGCAATGGGACGACCGTCGCGAACTACATCGGACGGTCGCTGTTCGCCAACGACAAGTACTTCAAGGGCCGGATGCGCGACTTCCGCCTTTACAACCGGGCGCTGTCCCCCTCCGAGGTGCTGACGAACGCCGGTGCCACCGAACTGGAGTGGGCGCAGATAAAGGCCATCACCTCCTACAACGGCGCGCTCACGGCCTTCCAGGACAACACCGGGTACGGACCCGTGATCATTTTCCCCAAGGACTACGCCGGTGACTGGAACAACCCGGAGATGCCGCCCGGGTGGACCGACGAATACGGGAACACCCCCACCTCCTGGCCCGACTTCACGCGCGGGATCAGTCAGCTGTTCACGACCGACGACCTCTACGCCATCGAGGACGCGGTCACCGCTCAGGTGCAGCCGAACGGCGACAGCACCTACCGGCTGGACATCTCCTACGACGGGTCGATCGACCAGGTCGTGGTGAAGACCAACGCCCCCTCCTCGGTCACCGACCCGTTGACCACCCGGTACCCGGGCAAGCTCCGGATCGAGAGTGACAAGGCCCCGGACGGCAGGTGCGCACCGTACGAGACCGCCACGGCCAACGACATCGCCGACCCCGCAGCGCCGAAGAGCGGTGTCAGTGACGGACGGACCTCGCTGCAGTGGCAGCAGGTCCAGGCCCTGGCCGACTACAACTGCGCGCTCACCGCGTTCGACGACCCCGCCGTCGGACCGGTGATCGTCTTCCCCTCCGACTACACCGGCGACATCAACAACCTGGCGAAGCCGCCCCACTGGACCTCCACGGACGCGCAGCTTCCGACCGACTGGCCCACGCCGACCACCGCGAAGAGTGCTCAGTTCACCTTCGCCCAGATCAAGGCCGTCCAGACCGCGGCCGTCGACCGGATCGCGGGCGCCAGCAGTGACACCACCAACTACGGTGTGACCGTCCGCTACGACGGCGTGAACGACAAGGTCGTGGTGCGGACCGACGCTCCCGCGTCCGTCACCGACCCGCTGGTGGCCGCCTACCCCGGCAAGGTGGTGATCAGCACGATGCCGGCGGCCACCTTCAGCGACAGCTAGAAGGCTGCTGAAAGTCTTGTCGCGGGGCTGTCCGGCCGGAGGCCGGGCGGCCCCACAGCCGTCTTCTAGTCGCGCTGCGCCGCGAACAGTTCGAGGTGCGCGCAGTAGGGGCAGCGGAAGGCGTCGATCTGCCAGTGCGGCCGCCCCATTCTCTTCGCGCCGCCCAGCGGGCCTCGCTCAAGGGCGCCCTCGATCCACCGCGCGAACCCGCGAGCGCCCTGCCCGGAGTCCTCGACGAAGCCCTGCTCCAGCCCCACGGCACCGCACTGCGTGCACCGTATGTTGTTCATCGGCCACCTCCGGAAGTCGATCTCCTGGGAGCAGGCTAAGTGCCCGGACAGCGGGGTGGGCAAAGGGGATGCCACGCTGGTCAGCGGGTGGGTAAAGACCGTGGCAAAGGACGCTCACAGCAAGATCGTCCGGAGAAAGGAGAGTTCGTTACGGCCGAGAACGAAAGACAGGACAATGACGCCTACGTCCCCCAAGCGTTCCCGTCGAGCAAGGATCGCGGCCCGTGTCGGCATGGTGCTGACCGCCATCGCGCTCGCGCTCGGCATCACCGCCGGAACGGCCCTGGCCGCCACACCGCAGTACAGCGGCGACTTCAGCTGGCGCGCCACGGCGGTGAAGCGGCTGGCGAACTGCGCCTCCACCCACTGGTACAACGGCACGCAGCAGGCCGCGGCCTCGACGGGCGACGCCTCGACCGGGAGCAAGCTCACCGCCTGCGACGGCGCCGCGTCCGACTCGTACTGGGACGGCATGCACCTCCTCGCCGCCACCGCCCTCACCATCAACGGCAGAAAGGTCGGCTACCGCTCGGACCAGAGCTGCCCGACCAAGCGCGGCTTCCAGTACATCAAGTGCTGGTACGTCGGCGGCAAGACGAAGGGCAACCCCGTCATCACCGTCTCCATCCTGTCGACCGGCATCGGCGGCCAGGACGTGGCCGTGGACTGGTACTACCTGTAAACGATGAACGCGGCCCAGGCCTCACCGGCGACGGTGAGGTTTGGGCCGCCGGGGTTTTTGGAGTCGCGGATGTGTATCGAGGTGGTGGGGGAGTGGGGGCAGGGGGCGATCTCTACGCAGTCCCCGCCACCGCCGTCGCTGTAGCTGGACTTGAACCACCGCAGTGCATGGGCATCGCTCATTGTTCTTCTCCTGCCAACCGTTCGATGAGGCTGAGTGAGTCGTCGGGGCTCAGCGCTTGTGCGCGGATCTTCGCATAACGGTGGGCCAGTTGAGCTACTTCCGGTGGGTTACTTACCAGAATGCCCTGGTCCTCGATCTCCATGAAGACAACGTGGTCGTGGTCCTCGGTGACGACAAGTTTCATGGGGCCGCGCTCACCCGCGTGAGTACCGCGCAGCCCGCGGTTCATCGGGAGCACCTGCAAGCAGATGTTATTCCGTTGGGCGTCGTCGGCCAGCGAGCGCAGTTGCTCGCGCAGAGTGGCCCAACTGCCGAAAGGTCGCCGCAGGACGCTCTCTTCGAGGATCAGCTCGATCATCGGGGCCGGATCTCGTTCGAAGAGCGCTCGGCGGGCGACCCGTGCCTCGACGAGTTCGTCCTCCTTCTGTGCGGAGACGGGCGGATAGCTGCCGTGGATTACGGCCCGGGCATACGCCTCGGTCTGGAACAGCCCGTCGAGAACGAAGCTCGCGTACGAGCAGATGGTGACCGCGCCCCGCTCCAACCCCGCCATGCCCCGAAACCGCGCCGGATACTTCTCCAGCAACATCCACTTCCGCGCCTTCTCGAAGACCCCGAGTCCGCCCCCCAACACCTCCTCCAGCTTGACGAGCATCTTGTCGCTGGCGGGCTGCGCGCACGTTTCCATCGCGCTGATCGCTGACGCCGTGTAGCCGATCAGCTTGCCCAACTCCTCCTGCGTGTACCCCATTTGCTCGCGCAGCGCCTTCGCGAGGGCGGCGACCATGTGTGCCGTGCCGCCCGCTTCCACCTTGTTGCCCGAACTCGCCATCCGGTCACTCCCGAACTCAACCGAACTCAACTGGTCACCACCGACCCGCGTCGATTTCCGACAGCTACGCACCCTCGACGCAGAGTTATGGAAGAAGCTAGACCTGCCCACCCAGACTGTCCCCATGAACACGGAAAGTGACGAGGTAAACCTCGACGACCCCCCACTCGCCCCGGAGATTGCCTGGGTCCCGCCCACCGGCATCCAACTCCGCAAGGCAGGCGTCCAGTTCGACGCCGTGCGCGTGGACGGTGACGAGGGCAGAGCTGCGGCGGACCGGCTGGCGCGGATGACCGGCGGGGCGCCGGGGCCGGTCGTGGAGGAGGCGAACGGGAGCCGTGCCGTCTACTTCCTCGTACCCGTGGGCGCGACCTCCCACCGGGCCTGGCCGCCCGGGGTGACCTGTCTCGCGTCGGGGCCGGGCCGCATCGCCTACATTCCCGTCCCGGCACTCAACGGGCAGACGTGGCCGCTGACTTGGCGTTATCGGCCGACGGTGAGGGATCACTTCGTGCACGCGCTGCTCTTGAAGGCGGCGCTTCACCCCGAAGAGTGAAGAACGCGAACTTCCGCCCGGGGAAAGCCCGTTCAGCTTGCTTTCGCCGCTCTGCGTGCCCCTAGAGTCGCGGCAACGGAAATGCCCCCGCGGTGCGCCAACACCCGGGGGCTCGACATCGAGAGACAGACCTCCCAATGCGCATTCATCGTACGACGCCCCCGCGCGCCTTCGTGGTCCCCTTCGGTGCCCTTCTCCGCCAACGGAGTCTCTCCCGGTGTGCGGTAGGCGTACTGGTGTACCTCCTGAGCGGCGTCCTCGCCACCGTCAAGCGGCGCCAGGAAAACCGCACCCAGACCGCCGCCGCCCTGCGTGAGCTGGAGGAATCCCGGTATCTGCGGCGGGTGACGCGCAAGGTCGAGAGGGCCGGGCAATTCGCCATCGTCAACGAGGTGTTCGGCACCTTGTGCGAGGGCGGGGCCCCCGCGGGTGAATCCGAAGAAGTTCGGAATCTGACCCGAGCGCCGCTGCGGCGGCCTGCGCCCGCGTAGGCGCAACACAGACTCCCGGCCGTACATCCGTGCGGCCGGGTCAACCCACCCGGAAGGAAGCAGGATGACCGCATTGCTTGAGCGGCCCGATACGGTATACCGGCGGTATACTTGCGTCATGGCTGACACCACCGTCAAGGTCGACCCCGCAGTCCGTGACCGTCTCATGGTGCTCGCCCGCGAGCGCGGGATGACCATGCGTGACCTCATCGCCGAGTTGGCGGGAGTCACGCCCACGCAGGAGGAGCTGCGGAAGCGGTACGAGGAGACCAAGGCGTACTGCGAGACGCACTTCGGGGTCACGCTCACCGACGAGGACCACGACAGGGTCGAGAAGGTGTGGCAGGACCTGGAGGCCGGAGTGGAGGTGGAGAGCCTGTGAGCGCCGCCAAGGGGGCCACGGGTCCCGGATCGACCGGTGTCGTCTTCGACGAGTCGGCACTGCTGGCGCTCGGGTCGGGGAACTCGCTCGCCTCGCAGTTCGTCGCGAACACCGAACACGGGTCCGTCCGGCATGTGTACGTGCCCGCCCTCTGCCTCGCCGCCGCCGACGGCATGCGCAAGGGGCTGGCCGAGCACATCGGCGCCCTGCCCGCCGTCGAGATCGTCGAGTTGGACTTCGCGGGCGCGTCCACCGTGGGCGCGTTGCTGCGTGACGGGGTGGAGTGGCGGCTCGGGCACGCGGTCCACCTGTCCCGGCCGACGGTGGACTGGCCGAACGGCCGGCGCGTGCTGACCGTCGACCCGGATCTGTACGCCGACATGCCTCTCGTGCGGACACTCAGGCTGCCGCGTCAGCGGTAACTCCTGCCAGGGAGGGGCCCGCGCCCCCTGGGGACGCGGGCCCGGGCCGCCGAGCGTGGATATCGGGCATATCCTGATTTGACGCGAGTGTGTACTCGCGGGTGTCAACCAAAGAGGGTGAGTGCCATGCGCGTTCTGTTCAAGGCACAGTTCGACACGGACAAGGGCAACGAGGGCATACACAGCGGCGAGATGCCGAAGATGCTGAAGGAGACCCTGGACCACCTCAAGCCGGAGGCGGCGTACTTCGGCCCCGAGGACGGGTGCCGGACCTGCTGGCTGTTCATCGATCTGGAGGACTCCTCCCAGATCCCGGTCATCGCGGAGCCGTTCTTCAGCCAGCTGAACGCCAGGGTCTCGTTCACCCCCGTCATGAACACGGACGACCTGCAGAAGGGTCTCTCCCAGATCCGCTGAACCGCTGAGCCGCTGAACCGCTCAGCTGAAGACGATCATCGACCCCTGTGCCAGACTCCGGGTCGCCGCCGCGTTCAGGCCCAGCCACACATGCCGTTCCCGGGCGAACGGGCTGTCGTCGTAGGGGGCCGGTGCCGCCGGTTCCTCCAGTGACGTGGGGGTCAGCGGCGGGGCGGGTGCCAGCGGCGGGTTCGCCGGGTTGATGCCGATCGAGGGGGCCACGAACTCCAGCTCCCGCAGCAGGGTCTGGGACGAGCCCAACGGGCCGCCCCCCGCCAGGAGTTCATCGCTCGAGAGAGGGTGCGGGAAGTCCACCGGGACGTAGGCGCCCGCGTGGTCGTAGTGCCAGACCAGGTGCGACTGCTGGGCGGTCGCCTCGAACATCTCCAGCAACTGCTCGTAGTCACCGCCCAGTTCGCCCACCGGCGTCACCGGCAGCCCGCACACCTGGAGGAGGTAGGCGCGGCGCAGGAAGTGCAGCGCGTCGTAGTCGAAGCCCGCGATGGGACCCACGTCGCCGGTGAGCCCCGGCATGTACGAGTACACCGGCACCGGTGGCAGTCCTGCCTCGCCGAGCACCTTGTCGTAGAGGGCGAGTTCCTCGGCGAAGGGGTTGTCGGGGGTGTGGCACAGCACGTCGACGAGTGGGACCAGCCACAGGTCACAGGCCAAAGGAGCACTCCTCGCGTCTCGGACGTCAGCGTAGTTAAGGCAGCGTGGTCAGGGCAGCGTAATAGGTCGGGGGCAGGTCGGACCCCTGTGTTGCGGGCCAGACACCGTCAGGAACAGGTCACCGGGTCATCAGGTCACCGGGTCACACGTCATGACCCGTCGTGCAGGTCCCATACCCACACGCCGCCCGTCCACCTACCCGGCTTGCCCGTCAGCTTCTCCAGCGTCTCGCGCAGCACCCCGTCGTTGCCCTGCGGGGCCAGCACCAGCACGCCCGCCTTCCAGTACGCGAAGTCCTTCTTGGCCTGCGCCCGCCAGTTGGGGCCGATCGTCGGGGCGACGCCCGTGTAGCGGACGTCCCGCAGCATGTTGGAGGTGAAGCGCGGCGAGGCACCGTAGATGCCGACGCGCTCGGCCCCGTACGGCCCGTTGAAGTACCCGCCCGGCAGTTTGAAGCCGAGGCCGGCCACCGTCTGCCAGTGCAGCGCCTCCGCGTTGCCGGGATCGGGCAGCGGCACCGGCACGAGCGACTCGCCCTTGCCGACGTACGACTTCCACGCACCGTCCGCGATGAAGGCGGGCACGGGGGTGCGCTCCACCGACTTCAGCGGCGCCGGGATGATCGGCAGTACGGCGAGGAGGACCGCCAGGGTGCCGAAGTACTGCGTGGGCAGACGGCGGGTGGCCGCCAGCCGTTCCACCGCGAGGGCCAGCAGCATGCCGAGCGCGGGGGCGCAGATCATCGCGACCCGGCCCTCGATCACCGACTCGAACAGCGGCTTCTTGGCGAGCAGCGCCCAAGGACCGGGCAGCACGGTGTCGGTCAGCGGGATGCGGAACTCGGGGCCGAGGGAGAGGAAGGCGGCGGCGACCGCCGTGAAGGCGAGCGCCTTCACCAGCGTGCGCTCCCACAGCCGTACGCAGATCGCGAAGGCCAGCAGGACCAGCGGCCAGCCGTAGAAGGCGTTCTGCTCGGTCGGGTTGAGGGAGAGGGCGTTCGCGCGGTCCCGGTCGCCCGCGATGAGGGAGCGCTCGGCGAAGGACAGCAGCGCGAGCGGACTGTTGCCCGCGTTGTCGCCGTGCAGGACGCTCTTGTAGCTCTGCGGCCCGAAGAACTGCCAGCCCAGCGGGAAGGCGACGATCGGGAGGCAGACCGCGCCCCCGATCAGCAGGCCGCGCAGCAGCGGACGCCAGGCGGCCTTCGCGACGTCCCGGTGCAGGACGGCGTAGGCGAGGGCGAACAGGCCCATCCCCATCGCCGCCAGCAGCAGCGGCTCCTCGCCGAGGAAGATCTGGTACGCCGCCATCAGGCCCAGGATCACGCCGTTGCGGGTGACCCGCTCGCCCTCGCACAGGCGCAGGGCGCGGTCGATGATCAGCGGCATCATGAAGAGGATGACGAAGTTCGGGTGCGCGTTGGCGTGACTGATCATCGGGGGCGCGAAGGCGGCCAGGGCCGCGCCGGCGAAGGCCGCTCCCCGCTGCCGTACGACCCTTTTCACGATCAGCCAGTACCAGGCGGCGGCGGTCACCGCGAGGCCCAGGGTCATCACCAGGGCCAGGGAGATCGCCGGACCGGCGAGGAGCGTGACCGGTGCGAAGGGGACGGAGAGGCCGAGCATGACCGTGTTGGCCATGAGGTTCACGCCGTCGGGGAAGCCCTGGAGGTCGGTGAAGAGGGGGTTGCGGAAGTGGCTGATGTTGTCCGCGGTGACCGCGAAGAACCACTCCCACTGGTTCTGGTCCTGGAGGGAGTCGGGGAGGTAGCGGTGGGCCGGGTCGGCCCAGCGGCCCGCGTACAGGGCGACCGCCATGAGGAGGAACAGGGTGAGGGCGAGGAGGTCGGCCGGGCGGAGCGCGCGCGTCTTGAGGGCGGTCAGTTCGGCGAGGACGCGGGCGTAGTCGAGCGGGCGTACCTTCGAGCCGGACTGGTGGGCCCAGCGGACCGGTATCTCGGCGACCGGCCAGTCCGCGCGGCGGAAGTGCTGGAGGACCTCGACGTCTATGCCCCAGCCGTTGAGCCGGGACGCGGCGAACGCCGTACGGGCGCGGTCGCCGTCGAACAGTTTGAAACCGCACTGGGTGTCCCGTATGCCGGGGACCGCGACCCGGCGTATCAGGAGGTTGCCGGCCCGGCCGAGGAGTTCACGCACCCGGTGCTGGTGGTGCTCGATCGTCGACCCGGGCACGGAACGGGACCCGATCGCCGCCGCGTTCCCCTGGGTGAGCGCCTTGTCCAGGACTTCCAGTTCCTCTATGGGCGCGGCCAGATCGGCGTCCGTGACGAGGACCCGGGCACCGCGCGAGGCGGCGACGCCGAGGCGCAGGGCGTTGCCCTTGCCCCGGTTGCGGGGGCTGGTGACGAGCTGGACGCGGGGGTCGGCGAGGCCGGTGACGAGGTCACGGGTGCCGTCGGTGGACCCGTCGTCGACGACCACGACCTCCCAGGTGCCCCAGCGGCCCTCGTTCTCCCGGAGGTGGCCGGTGATGGCTGCGAGGGTGGGGCCGAGCCGCTGCTCCTCGTTGTAGGCGGGGACGACGACGGTCAGATCGAGGGTGCCGGTGGTACGGGTGGACGTGCTCATACGAGGGTGCCCCCGTTCCCTCCGGGAGCCGTGCCCTCGAGGAGGGCGAGGGAGTGGGCGTCGTACTCGTCCACGAGGCGGTGGGCGTCGGCGAGGTCGCGGCGGGTCAGCGCGTCGACGACCTCGGTGTGGCCGGACCACAGCCGGCCGCGCAGGTCGTCGAGCCGCCGTAGGTGCTGCACCGCGCACACCCAGCACTGGACGTGCAGCCGGTGCAGGAAGTCGGTGAGGTACGGGTTGCCGAACAGGGCGCCCAGTTCGCGCCAGAAGCGCAGGTCGTAGCCGATGAGGATGTTCAGCTCACCGGCGGTCGCGGCGCGCCGCGCCTCCTCGCCCCGGCGGCGGACACCGGCGAGGGCGGCGGCGGCCCGGGGGTCGCCGACGCGGACGAAGAATCCGCGTGGCCCGGGGCTGTCACTGGCGAAGCCGGTCACCCGGCCGCCTGTCCCGCTGCCCGCCGGACCGGCCGCGGCCAGCCCCTTCGCCAGGCCGTGGAACATGCCGTCCGTGACCAGGCCGCGGGCTTCGATCATGCCCTGGAAGTCGGCGAGCGAGTACTCGTGCACGCGGAAGCCGCGGTGCTGGTCGGCATCCAGCAGGCCCTGGGCCGACAGATCGACCAGGGCCTCGCGGACGGGCGTCGCGGAGACGCCGTACTGCTCGGCGATCTCCTTGACCGTGAACTCCTGACCCGGCTGGAGACGGCCGGCCAGCACCTCGTCGCGGAGCGCGTCCGCGATCTGCTGCCGCAGGGTGCTGCGGGTCACGGCACCGTTGCCGCTGCTGGCGGGCATGCTCGGGGCCCTCCCCCTTCACGCGTGTGGATGACTACTCGCATATGTCTACGAGCACGTCACCTTACGCGTTCGGGTTCCGGGCAGACTTTCCCGTGCGGTTACCCGACTTACCCGATTACCGCCGTCTCCGATTACCCGGTGTACTCGTCCGCGACAGCCAGTGCGGCGTCCAGCGCGGCGAGCCCTTCCTTGGCCTCCGCCTCGGTCACATTGCAGGGCGGGACGACATGGGTGCGGTTCATGTTGATGAACGGCCACAGCCCGTTCGCCTTCGCGGCGGCGCCGAACGCGGCCATGGGCGCGTTGGCCTCCCCGGCCGCGTTGTACGGCACCAGCGGCTCCCGGGTCTCCTTGTTCCGTACGAGGTCCAGGGCCCAGAAGACACCCGTACCGCGCACTTCGCCGACGCTCGGGTGACGCGCGGCCAGCTCCCTGAGCCCCGGTCCGAGGATGCTCTCGCCGGTGCGGGCGGCCTGTCCGACGATGTCCTCCTCCGCCATCACGGTCAGCGTGGCGACGGCGGCGGCGCAGGCGAGGGGGTGCCCGGAGTAGGTGAGGCCACCGGGGTAGGGGCGAGTGGCGAACGTCTCGGCGACGGCACCCGAGATCGCGACGCCGCCCAGGGGCACATAGCCGGAGTTGACGCCCTTGGCGAAGGTCATCAGGTCGGGCACGACGTCGAACAGGTCGGCGGCGAACCACTCACCGGTCCGCCCGAACCCGGCCATGACCTCGTCCAGGACGAAGACGATCCCGTACTGGTCGCACAGCGCCCGCACCCCGGCGAGATAGCCGGGCGGCGGGATCATGATGCCGGCGGTGCCGGGGATGGTCTCCAGGATGATCGCCGCGATGGTGGCGGGCCCCTCGAAGGTGATGGTGTCCTCGAGGTGCTGGAGCGCCCGCGCGCACTCCTGCTCCTCGGTCTCCGCGTAGAACCTCGACCGGTAGAGATAGGGCGCCCAGAAGTGGACGACACCGGCGGTGCCGTTGTCGGAGGGCCAGCGGCGGGGGTCGCCGGTGATGTTCACGGCCTGCTGGGTGCCGCCGTGGTAGGAGCGGTAGGCGGACAGCACCTTGGGCCGGCCGGTGTGCAGCCGGGCCATGCGCACGGCGTGCTCGACGGCGTCGGCGCCACCGTTGGTGAAGAAGATCTTGTCGAGGTCGCCAGGGGTCCGCTGGGCGATGAGCCGAGCGGCCTCGGACCGCGCCTCGACGGCGAACGCGGGCGCGAACGTCGTCATCCGCCCGGCCTGCTCCTGGATCGCCGCGACGACCTTCGGATGCTGGTACCCGATGTTCGTGAACACCAGCCCGCTGGTGAAGTCCAGATACCTTCTGCCGTCGTAGTCCCAGAAGTACGCCCCCTCGGCACCGGCGACGGCGAGCGGGTCGATGAGCTCCTGCGCGGACCAGGAATGGAACACGTGCGCACGGTCGGCGGCCTTTACGGCGGCACCCGTCTGCGGGCTGGGCTGAGGGGTCATGCCGGGAGAGTAGGTGTCCGGGGCGACGGCTGGATATCGGCGTACTGTCTGCGGTCGGGCGCTTTGTGCGACAGGTTGTCGCGTGTCCCGGAGGGGAAGTAGGGGGGGTGCGGGGGAGGGGGACGGGCGTGTGGGACATGGGGGAGGCGGCGCGGGCATGGACAGGCTCCGGGACGGGGATCCGGCGCGAATAGGGGCGTACCGGCTGGTGGCGCGGCTCGGCGCGGGCGGGATGGGGCAGGTGTACGTCGCGCGCTCCGAGCGGGGGCGCACGGTCGCCGTCAAGCTGGTCCGGCGGGAGCTGGCCGAGCAGGACGAGTTCCGGGACCGGTTCCGGCGGGAGGTCGCCGCCGCGCGACGCGTCGCGGGGCGCTGGACGGCACCCGTCCTCGACGCCGACACCGAGGCCGAGGTGCCGTGGCTCGCGACCGGGTACGTGGCCGGGCCGAGCCTGCGGCAGATCGTCGAGTACGACCACGGGCCGCTGCCCGAACGCTCGGTACGCGTCCTCGCCGCCGGGCTCGCCCACGCCCTCCGGGACATCCACGCCGCCGGGATCGTGCACCGCGACCTGAAGCCGTCCAACGTGCTGGTCACCATCGACGGGCCCCGGGTCATCGACTTCGGTATCGCCCGTGCCCTGGAGACCGTCGCGGAGGGCGGCCTCACCCGCGCGGGCGCGCTCATCGGCTCACCCGGGTTCATGGCGCCCGAGCAGGTGCGGGGCGACCGGATCACGGCAGCCGCCGACGTCTTCTGCCTCGGTTCCGTCCTCGCGTACGCCGCGACGGGCACCCTGCCCTTCGCCACGGCCGGCAGCGGGGCCCACGCCATGATGTTCCGCATCGCCCAGGAGGAACCCGACCTGACGGGCGTCCCCGAGAGCATGACCGCCCTCGTCCACGCCTGCCTCCACAAGGACCCGGCCCGCCGCCCCACCCCGGCCCAGATCCTGGAACGGACGGGAGTGTCGGCGGACGCGGTGGCGACCGGCTACGAACGCGACACCTGGCTGCCGGCCCAGCTGGTCGCCCAACTGGGCCGCCACGCGGTGGAGTTGCTCGAGGCGGAGGCGAAGACGGAGGCGGAGGCGAAGCCGGGCGAGTCAACACGCGAATACACCTCAGCCGCTCTGCCGCACCCCCCTCACGCCCCCCAGCCCTTCGCCGCCACCCCCGGCGACCACCAACGGCCCCCTGTCTGGCCGGGTGACCCGACGCTCGAGGAGCCCGCCGTACCGGCCGCGTGGAGCACGGTGCCGCCGGGGACTCCCATGCCCTATGCGGTGGGGCGGGCGGAGCGTGTGGAGGAGCGGGGGAGGAGATCCAGGCTGTCGCTGGCCCTCGGCGCCGCCGCGCTGGTCGTCGCCCTGGGGGCCGGAGCGTCGATCGTCGCCCTCCTGAACAACGACGACGATCCCTCGACTCCGACTCCGACTCCGACTCCGACACCGAGCCGTACGACGAGCGCGCCGGCCCCGTCTGTCAGTCCCTCGGCGGCTGCCGCGGATGCCGTACCGCCCGGATTCCTCGGCACCTGGACCGCCACGATCGACAACGCGGAGGGCCACAACACCCGCCAACTGACCATCACGCGGGGCAAGGTGGGCGAGGACGTGCTGACCCTGGTCGCCGACGGCCTCACCGACAAGGGCGTCTACCACTGCGAGTTCATCGCCCCCCTGGCCGAACGCCCCGCCAAGGAAACCCTGTTGAGCATCGGCCCGTCCCAGGTCACGTCGGGCGAACCGGCCTCCGCCTGCACCCCGGGCGCCGCCTCGACCCTCACCCTGCTCGGCGACGGCAGGCTACGACGCGAGACGACGAAGGGCGACGGGCAGCTGACGTACGAGAAGGACGGCTGAGCCACTCCACCTCACCGAGCCCCACCCCGCCCCAACCCACCTCACCGAGCCTCCGGTGGCCGCTGCCGGGGCATGTTCGGGCGGGTGCCCGGGGCCACCCCGAAGCGTCCCTGATGCACCGTCGCGTCCTGGCGGGGGGTTCCCAGGCCCGTCGACTGGATGCCCAGGGGGGCGGAACCCGTGCGGAACTCGACCATCCAGTCCGCCGTCTCCGCCCGGACCAGCTCCGTCACGTCCTCCGAGAACCTGCGCAGCACCCCGAGGCACCGGTCGGCCGCCTCGCCCGCCGTTCCCTCCGTCGGGCCCAGTACCTCTCGTACGCTCTCCGACGCCCAGTCGAACTGGAGTACCTGAAGCCGCCGCTGGACGGCCTGCGCGGTGGCGACGTCCCTTATCCAGCCCGAGGTGACGCCGAAGAACCGGTCGACGCCCACGCACGCCACCGCGATCAGCAGCGCCAGATATCCCCAGGGGGCGACCCCGCCCATCACGCCGGTGAGATCGAGCAGCGGCAGCGACGCCCCGGAGATCGCCCCGAGCGCGGCTCCCGTACGCAGGGCCCGGGCGCCCCGCCGCTTCCAGACCCGGTCGGCGAGATACCAGGCGGACGTCTCCAGAGCCCCCTGCTCCACCCACCGGTACAGCTCGTCGAGGCGCGGCGCGGGCTCGCCCCAGTCGCCGAGAGGGAACGGCCGGCCGGTGAGGTCCCCGGGCCGCAGCCCGGCGAAACCCGGGCCGGCGGGACCCAGCCCGACGGGCCCTTCGCTCCGCCCGCCATCATGATCATGCGGCGGTCTCTGGGACGGCCCCTCGGGCTGCATCTCCGGCTGGCTCACCCGGCACTCCCTCACCTGAGCAGACTGACCACAATCCATCACCGTGCGTGACACCGTACGGGTGTCCGCGTGATGTCCGGTGCTGTTGTAAAGCTGTCGCGCCGCCCCCTTCCTACCGCCCAATGGGTGGCGGCGACCTGGCTTTCGTAACTTTTTCGCTCGGAAGACGCCCTTGATCAGGTATAGGCCACAGGACCGGCTCACTCGAAAGAGTGCTGGAGCGACGGCCGACCCGACCACGTAGGCTCGTGCTGAAGCCGAATTTCGTACGGACGACGAGGAGCTGATCGTGATCCCCGGTGGTGGCCAGCCCAATATGCAGCAGCTGCTCCAGCAGGCCCAGAAGATGCAGCAGGACCTGGCGAACGCGCAGGAGGAGTTGGCGCGTACCGAGGTCGACGGGCAGGCGGGCGGCGGTCTGGTCAAGGCGACCGTGACGGGCGCCGGCGAGCTGCGGGCCCTCAAGATCGACCCGAAGGCGGTCGACCCCGAGGACACGGAAACTCTCGCCGACCTGGTCGTGGCGGCCGTACAGGCGGCGAACGAGAACGCGCAGCAGCTTCAGCAGCAGAAGCTGGGCCCGCTCGCGCAGGGTCTGGGCGGCGGCGGAAGCGGCATCCCGGGCCTGCCGTTCTGACGTTCGCCCCGCGCGCCCCCCGTCCCGCCTTCCTCAGTCGGGCAACGGCCAACTACGGTACGTAGGAACGAACTCAACGCCCGCTCAGCATTCAGGAAAGTCAGCATTCAGGAAAGGCAGTCCGTTGTACGAAGGCGTGGTCCAGGACCTCATCGACGAACTGGGGCGACTCCCCGGCGTCGGTCCCAAGAGCGCGCAGCGGATCGCCTTCCACATCCTGCAGGCGGAGCCCACGGACGTACGGCGGCTCGCGCACGCGCTCCTGGAAGTGAAGGCGAAGGTCCGCTTCTGCGCGACCTGCGGGAACGTGGCGCAGGAGGAGCTGTGCAACATCTGCCGCGACCCGCGCCGGGACACGACGGTCATCTGTGTCGTCGAGGAGCCCAAGGACGTCGTGGCGATCGAGCGGACGCGTGAGTTCCGCGGCAAGTACCACGTCCTCGGCGGTGCGATCAGCCCGATCGAGGGGGTGGGCCCGGACGACCTCCGGATAAGGGAGCTGCTGGCCCGCCTCGCGGACGGCGCGATCACGGAGCTGATCCTCGCCACCGACCCGAACCTGGAGGGCGAGGCCACAGCGACGTACCTCGCCCGCATGATCAAGCCCATGGGCCTCAAGGTCACCCGCCTGGCCAGCGGCCTCCCGGTGGGTGGCGACCTGGAATACGCGGACGAGGTGACCCTTGGCCGCGCCTTCGAGGGGAGACGACTCCTAGATGTCTGACGCCACGCTGCACGACACGACGCGGGACCCCGACGACTTCGCGGTCCAGATCGCCGACCAGGTGGAGAGCTTCCTGGTGGCCGTCACGGAGGTGGCGAAGGGCGACGAGCCGGACTCGGCGGTGCCCTTCCTCCTCCTTGAGGTCTCCCAGCTACTGCTGGCCGGCGGCCGCCTCGGCGCCCACGAGGACATCGTCCCGGACGAGCGCTACGAGCCCGACATGGGCCCGGAACCGGACGTGGACGAGATCCGCGAACGGCTGGCGCTGATGCTGGACCCGGTGGACGTCTACTCGGAGGTCTTCGACCCGTACGAGCCGCGCAAGGCCCCGGTCCCGGCGCGTATCTCCGACGACCTCGCCGACGTCATCGCCGACCTCCGCCACGGCATGGCCCACTACCGCGCGGGCCGCACCACAGAGGCCCTGTGGTGGTGGCAGTTCTCCTACTTCTCCAACTGGGGCTCCACAGCCTCGGCAACCCTCCGCGCGCTCCAGTCCCTGGTCGCCCACGTCCGCCTGAACCAGCCCCTGGCCGAACTGGACGGCCTGGACACCGACCAGGAACTCGGCGACGAAACCCTGGCGGAGGAGGCGGGCAAGGTGATGGAGGAGGAGATCGCTGAGCCGCTGGGGCTGCGGACGGTGAAGTAGGCGTCAACCAGGTTGTGTTGAGCGGCTGGGCGGGCGGGTATCTGGGCCCGGGTGGAGGCCGGGCGGCCGGATGCCGGTGAACCTGCCCACCGCGCGCCCAGGAACGCCGGCCTACGGCCCCACAGCCTCCAGCACCGCCCGCAACCGCCCAGCCTCCACGAACGGCGTCGTCGCCGTCGGCTCGCTGTACCACCGCAACGGCCACGTGTTGCCGTCCAGTGCCGGGATCCCGATGTACGTCACGGTGCGTGATCCCCTCTCGCCGAACCGCTGTACGCCCTGAGGCCAGTCGTGCTTCCGTACCTCCCCGGGCGCGAGCAGGAAGTACATCCAGCGGAATCCGGTCACCTCGCAGACGACGGGCCCGCCGTCCCCGTCGGCCGCCTCGACGAGGTCGGCGGCGGCCTGCTCCCCACGTACGCCCTGGACGCGGATCGTGTCGAAGTGCACGCCGGACAGGCGGAGGTGGTGGCCGGCGAGGGGGACCCAGGCGGGGCGGTGGTGGGGGATCGCGTTCGTCATGGTCACACGGTGGCGTGTATCCGGCTACGCTCGGTAGCGACTGAGGTGATACACACCGGGGTGTATCAGTCGGAGGTGGCCGCTGTGTCAGTCCAGTGCAACTCCAAGTCACAGCCGTCGCCGGGCACCTGGCGCTACCGGGCTTCATCGGCAGTGCATCGGCGTTCATGCCGGTGGTGAAGCCGATCTCGTGACTGTGGCGCGGAGCGCCGCAGTGTCGTTCCGGCGGAGCCGGACAGTGCGGCCGGGGGGTGAGGCGGGGAACGGATGTTCCCGGCGACATCGGGTGTCGCCTGTTCGTACGATCACCGCATGCACCTTCGGTACGCCTTCCGGTTGTACCCGGAGCCCGGCCAACGCACCGCGTTGGCGAGGGCGTTCGGGTGCGCGCGTGTCGTGTACAACGACGCGGTCAGCGCCCGTGAAGACGCCCGTAAGGCCGGGCAGCCGTTCCCGAAGGCCGGGGAACTGTCCACGCGTCTGATCACCGAGGCCAAGCGGACCGTGGAGCGGTCCTGGCTGGGTGAGGTGTCCGCGGTGGTGCTCCAGCAGTCCCTGCGGGACGCCGAGAGTGCCTACCGCAACTTCTTCGCCTCCCTGAAGGGCGACCGCAAGGGACCGAAGCTGGGTGCGCCCCGGTTCAAGTCCCGCAAGGACGCCCGGCAGTCGATCCGGTTCACCGCCAACGCCCGCTGGAAGATCACCGACAGTGGCCGGCTGGACCTGCCGAAGATCGGGGCGGTGAAGGTGAAGTGGTCCCGCACCCTGCCCGCCACCCCCACCTCCGTCACTGTCATCAAGGACAGCGCGGGCAGGTTCTTCGCCTCGTTCGTCATCGACACCGACCCCGCCGCCGACGCGGCCCGGATGCCCGCGTCGGACCAGAGCATCGGCATCGACCTCGGCCTCACACACTTCGCCGTCCTGTCCACCGGCGAGAAGATCGACTCACCCCGGTTCCTGCGCCGGGCGGAGAAGAAACTGAAGAAGGCCCAGCGGGACCTGTCCCGCAAACGGAAGGGATCGAAGAACTGGGAGAAGGCACGTCTCAGGGTCGCCCGCGCCCACGCCAAGGTCACCGACGCCCGCAAGGAGTTCCATCACCAGCTCTCCACCCGGCTGATCTCCGAGAACCAAGGAATCGCCGTGGAGAACCTGTCGGTGACGGGACTGGCGCGCACCCGGCTGGCCAAGTCCGTGCACGACGCGGGCTGGACGGCGTTCGTGAACATGCTGGAATACAAAGCTGAGCGGTACGGGCGCACCCTGGTGAAGATCGGCCGGTTCGAGCCGACGAGTCAGGTCTGCTCCAGCTGCGGCGTCAAGGACGGTCCCAAACCCCTCACCATCCGGGAATGGACGTGTACCGCCTGCGGCACCCTCCACGACCGGGACCACAACGCCGCACTCAACGTCAAACAGGCCGCCGGACTGGCGGTAACAGCCTGCGGAGCGCCAGTAAGACCAGAACCCGTTCTGGCACAGCGCGAAGAAACAGGAAGCCACGGATTCTCCTCCGGAAACCGCGCCGCGTAGCGGCACGGCAACCGGTGGAGAAGGCCAGAATCCTCGCCCTTCAGGGCGAGGAGCATGTCAAAAGGTGATCGCCGCCGAGCACCCTTACTACGGCCAGCAGGCCGTACGCGTCTCGATGGGCCGCATCACCCTCGCCGGCCACCTGCGCTGGATCAAGGAGCACATCACCGCCGAGGGCAACTCGATGCGGTGGGTGACGCGCACGTACTGGTCGCGTACCCGCAGGTCGGCCGAGTGGTGGGCGGAGTTCGTACGGGAGCGCCGCGGCAGGGACGTGACCGGCTGCTATCAGTCGGGTCTGGCCCGTGTCGAGGAGCCCGACGAGTCCGAGGGGCCTGCCGCTTCCGAGGCAACCGAGGCGCGGGCCCCGGAAGCCATGCGACCGGAGGCGGACGGCAAGTCGGGACACGAATCGGACGAACAGCCCGCGGAACAGCCCGCGGAACAGCCCGCGGAACAGCCCGCGGAGCGGCCCAGCCCGGCCTACCAGGTACTCGCCGAACTCCGCGCCGCCGACGCCCGTATGCCCCTGTCCGACGGCGACTGCCGTTCCCTCGAATCTCTCGCCGCGGAGTGGCTGTCCCGTGGTGCGAGCACCCACGACATCACCTGAGCCCTGACCGACGGCCTCCCGCCCGACGTCTCCAACCCGGGCGGATTCGCCCGCAAGCGACTGGAGAGCAAGATGCCGCCGAAGAAGTCGACGTCGGGACCGCAGGCCGTCCGCCGCGCCCGGGTGAGCCGCGTGATCGCGGCCTGTGGTCTGTGCGACGCGGACGAGCGCACTGCGAAGATCGTCAGCGGACTGTGCCCCGAATGCCTGGCGATGTGCGAAGCGGCCGGGCCCGTGTACGCGCCCGTCCCGGAGACGTTCCTCCCCGGCCCGCGCGTCGGCGGCCTGCCGGGTGCCGACGAGGTCGTGGACGTCACCGACCGCGTCGACGCACTGCGCCGCGCGGCGGGGCTGCGGTGAGTGTGCAGGACGTGCCGGTCAGGGCACCATGGAGTCGAGGAGGCGACGCCATGATCCCGAGGACCGAGCACCCGCCGCAGATGACGGCCGAGGAGTTCGAGCACCTGGAACGCCATGCCCCGGAGACCGTGCGGCTGGAGTTCGTCAAGGGGAAGGTCCAGGTCAAGCCCGTGCCGGACGGCAACCACAGCGAGATTTACATGTGGCTTCTGGAGAGGTGTATGCAGTCGCGTCCTGACCTCCGTCTCTACCCCGAGCGGGGCCTGAAGACCGAGGCCTACCGCAAGGGGCGGGCCCGCGCGGACGCGATTCTCGTCCCCAAGGGCAGTCTCAAGGGGCGTGGCGAGTGGTCGAACGGGGAGGACGTTCTCATGGCCGTGGAAGTCACGTCGTACGACTCCGACACCCATCAGCGTGACCGAGTCGAGAAGCCCGACGGCTACGCGGCCGCCGGCATCCCCGTCTACCTCCTCATCGACCGGGACGACGGCTCGGTCGTCGTGTTCAACCAGCCCGAGAACGGCCGCTACCGTCACGAGGAGAAGCTGCCGTTCGGCGCCACCGTCAAGCTCCCCGACCCCGTGAGCATCTCCCTCGACACCGAGTCCCTCAAGGAGTTCGTGGACTGACGCTCCGGCCCCCGTCCTGTGCGTCCACGGCGAGCAGGACCGCGTCGTCCACCGCCTACCACCTCCCGGTCATCCCCCACACACCCTTCCCCAGCGTCGTCAGCCCGCCTGCCAGGGCCAGTAGGAGGACCAGGAGGCGGGCCCGGGGTTCCGGGATGCGGCCGGCGAGGGTACTGCCGACGAGGGCGCCTGTGAGCATGGCCGCCGCCGAGGACGCCCACAGCGGCGGGGACAGGTGGGGGAGGCCGTTCGACGCGACGGAGACGGCGTTCACCAGGACGCCGTAGAACATGGCGTTCGGCACGAACTCCCGTACCGTCCAACCCGCGTTGACCGCGTAGAGCGACACCGGGGGGCCGCCCACCCCCGCCGCCGAGTTCATGAAGCCGCCCGCCGCGCCTGCGGCCACCGCTCCGGCTCTGCCGCGCAGGGCGGCCACCCGGGTGCCGCGCAGGACCAGGACGACGGCTGTCGTCACCAGTGCGCCCATCGCCGCGAGCAGCACGGGCTCGGGCAGGCGGCGGGCCAGCCAGGTGCCCGCCGGAACAGTGCAGGCCGCCGCCGCGCACAGCGGCACCATCGCGGGCAGTCGCACATGCCGCCAGCCTCCCGCCAGCCCCACCAGGCAGATCGCCCCGGACGCGCAGTTGGCCAGGACGACACCGTCGACGGGACCCAGAAGCAGAATCAGGACGGGGACCGAGACCAGCGCGAAGCCCATGCCTGTGAGCCACTGCACGCACGACGCGAGGGCGACCGTCGCGGTGAGTATCAGTTGCGTCGCCAACCCCGTTGTCATCGGCGGATGTTACTGCGAGTCCGCGATCCGGTACTCGCGTACTCGCCTGCCGTCACCGACGGCTTCCCCGTTCTCGGGAGGGCACTCCGGAGCGTGATCGACCTGTTGCCGTACGTGAATTGGCATCGCCCTTCCCGGGCCCTGTACGTCCCTTGGACGGGCGCTAACCAGCGAAAAGCGAAGCTGGAGTCACTTCCACCGCAGGAGATGCGGAGGGGGAAACTACCTCACACGTACAGGAGTTGCCATGACCCGTCAGTCGCGCAAGCGCGCAGCCCTCATCACTGCCACTGCCGTTCTGACGGCCGCCACCGCCACCATCGGTGTCAGCGTCGCGAGCGCCGACTCCAAGTCGGCGAAGCCCTCCAAGAAGGAGATAGCCGCCCTCTTCGACGGCTGGAACAAGGCTCTCCAGACGGGCGACCCGGAGAAGGTCACCAACCGGTACGCCGACGACGCGGTACTCCTCCCGACGGTGTCCAACAAGATCCGGACGAACCACGCCGAGATCGAGGACTACTTCCACCACTTCCTCGAGAACAAGCCGGTCGGCACGAAGACCAAGACGATCATCAACGTCCTGGACAACAACTCGGCGATCGACACCGGCTCGTACTACTTCATCCTCACCGACCCGAAGACCGGCGAGAAGCGACGGGTCGACGCCCGCTACACGTACGAGTACGAGAAGCGGAACGGCAAGTGGAAGATCGTCAACCACCACTCCTCGGCGATGCCCGAGGGCTGATCAGCCGGCGCTCTTCCGATCCGCCGCCCGCAGGCTGATCACCACGCACAGCCCGCCCCCGGGCGCGTCCGTCAGGGTCACCGTTCCGCCGTCGTCCGTCACCAGTTGCTTGACGACGGCGAGGCCGAGACCCGAGCCGGAGCGCCCGGTGAGGCCCTGGCCCCGCCAGAAGCGGTCGAAGGCGCGGGACTTCTCGGCGTCGGACATGCCGGGGCCCCCGTCCGAGACCGTCAACTCCATCTCGTCGCCCCGAGGTTGGGCCCGTACGGTGATCGTCCCGCCGTCCGGTGAGACCTCCAGGGCGTTCGACAGAACGTTGTCCAGTACCTGGTCCAGATGACCGGGGCTGGCCAGCACAAGCAGCCGGCCGTCGGCAACCCCACTCCCCCTGAGCGCGATGGTGACTCCGCGCTCGTCGGCGGCCGGCCTCCACACCGACAGGCGTTCATCCACGATGTCCCGCAGGGACAGCGGCTCCGCCGCCGTGACCTTCGCCTCGGCCCGGGCCAGCACCAGCAGCCCGTTGACCAGCCGGCTCATCCGGACGACCTCCGCGGTCGCCTGCTCCACGTCCTCCCGTACGAACTCGTCGTCCGTGCCGTCCGCGATGTTGTCCAGCGACAGGCGCAACGCCGTGAGGGGCGTACGGAGTTGGTGGGAGGCGTCCGCCACGAAGATCCGCTGCGAGGCCACCAGCGTGTCCAGGCGTTCCGCGCCCTGGTTGAGGGTGCGGGCCAGCGTCTGTGTCTCCGGCGGGCCCGTCACCTGCGAGCGGGCGGTCAGGTCGCCGTCGCTGAACTTGCTGGCCATACCGTTGAGTTCACGCAGGGGAGCGGTGATCCGGCGGGCGGCGTACGCGCCGATCGCGGCGGCGGCCGCCAGGACGAGCACGGCGAGGCCGGCCCGGAAGCCCCAGATGCTCCACAGTCGCTTGGTCATGTCGGACGTCGAGTACACGATCCGTACGGCCGATGCCCCCTCCGCGGGGACGGTGACCGTCAGATGCTTGCCCCAGATGAAGTCGGAACCCCAGTCGGTCGTGGACATGTTGTCCCGTACGGCCAGGGTGAGGGCCGCGTCCGTCTCGGGCCTCGGCAGCTTCGGGGCGCAGTCGCCGGTGGTGGTCGCCTGGACCGTGCCGAGCGTTTCCTCGTCGTACGCCGCGGCCACCTTCTCCAGGGCGTCGCAGGAGATTTTGTCGCCGTTGCCCAGGAGCAGCGCCATCGTCTGGGCTTCGCGCTGGACGGACACCTTGGTGTCGTCGCGCAGTTGCTTGGTGAGCGTGAAGGCGACCGGCACGGTGAAGAGGAAGATCGCGACGGCGACGAGGAGGATGTAACTCCGGATGAGCTGACGGTTCACGAGGGGTCGGTGTCCCGTCCGGTGTCCTTGATGGTCTCGTCCTTGACGATCTCCAGTCGGAAGCCGACTCCCCGGACCGCCTCGATCGCGATCGCGCCCTTCAGCTTCCGGCGCAGCGCCGCCACATGGACGTCGAGGGTCTTCGTCGGCCCGAACCAGTTCGCGTCCCAGACCGCCTCCATGATCTGCTCGCGCGACATCAGCGCGCCCGGCTCCTCGGTGAGGAAGGCCAGCAGGTCGTACTCCTTGGGGGCGAGGGCGACCTCGTCGCCGTCCAGCCGGACGCGGGCCGCCTTGCGGTCGATCGTCAGCCGGGTGCCGTACCGGTCGGGGCCGGCCTCGGCGGCCTGGGCGCGCGGCTGGACGCGCCTCATCACCGCTCTTATGCGCGCGATGACCTCTCGTACGCCGAAGGGCTTGGAGACGTAGTCGTCGGCGCCGAGTTCCAGGCCTACGACCCGGTCCGTCTCGTCGCTGCGGGCGCTGATGACGATGATCGGGACGTCGCCGCGTTCGCGCAGCGCCTTGCAGACGTCCAGGCCGTCGGTGTCGGGCAGGCCGAGGTCGAGGAGGACGACGTCGTAGGGCTCGGTGTGGCTGAGCGCCGCGCCGCCGGTGGACACCCACGCCACCTCGAAGCCGTAACGCAGCAGGCCGCGACGGAGCGACTGGGCCACCGGTTCATCGTCTTCCACCAGGAGTACACGCACAGCCCGAACCTTAGTCCTTGAAACTTAATTCACAGTGGTTACGCGTATCAGGCGGGCGGGTGGGCATGAGCCTCGCTGAGCGGCCGAAGATCGCTGGGTGAGCGGGACATCTCACCATGCGATACCCCAAGGGGGGAATTCGGCCGCTCGTTAGACTGAGCCGACCGCAGACGGACTGAGCGAGGAGCGCACGTGGGCCTTGTCGTGCAGAAGTACGGAGGCTCATCCGTAGCCGATGCCGAGGGCATCAAGCGCGTCGCCAAGCGAATCGTGGAAGCGAAGAAGAACGGCCACCAAGTGGTCGTCGTCGTTTCCGCGATGGGCGACACGACGGACGAGCTGATCGATCTCGCCGAGCAGGTGTCTCCGATGCCTGCCGGGCGTGAATTCGACATGCTGCTGACCGCCGGAGAGCGGATCTCCATGGCACTGCTGGCCATGGCGATCAAAAACCTGGGCCACGAGGCCCAGTCGTTCACCGGTAGCCAGGCAGGCGTCATCACCGACTCGGTCCACAACAAAGCCCGGATCATCGACGTCACGCCGGGCCGTATCCGGACCGCGCTGGACGAGGGCAACATCGCCATCGTCGCCGGGTTCCAGGGCGTCAGCCAGGACAAGAAGGACATCACGACCCTGGGTCGCGGTGGTTCCGACACCACGGCTGTCGCGCTCGCCGCGGCGCTGGACGCCGAGGTGTGCGAGATCTACACGGACGTCGACGGTGTGTTCACCGCCGACCCGCGTGTGGTGAAGAAGGCCCGGAAGATCGACTGGATCTCCTCCGAGGACATGCTGGAGCTGGCCGCGTCCGGCTCCAAGGTGCTGCTCCACCGGTGTGTGGAGTACGCCCGTCGTTACGACATCCCGATCCACGTCCGATCGTCCTTCTCGGGACTGCCGGGCACCTGGGTCAGCAACGAGAAGCCCGAGTCGCAAGGGGACCAGCAGGTGGAGCACGCCATCATCTCCGGAGTCGCCCACGACGTCTCCGAAGCCAAGATCACGGTCGTCGGGGTTCCGGACAAGCCGGGTGAGGCCGCGGTGATCTTCCGTGCCATCGCGGACGCGGAGATCAACATCGACATGATCGTGCAGAACGTGTCGGCGGCGTCGACGGGCCTGACGGACATCTCCTTCACCCTCCCCAAGGCAGAGGGCCGCAAGGCCATCGACGCCCTGGAGAAGGCGAAGGGCGGAATCGGCTTCGACTCGCTGCGCTACGACGACCAGATCGGCAAGATCTCGCTGGTCGGCGCGGGGATGAAGACCAACCCGGGGGTCACCGCGTCCTTCTTCCAGGCGCTGTCCGACGCGGGCGTGAACATCGAGCTGATCTCGACCTCCGAGATCCGCATCTCGGTCGTCACCCGCCAGGACGACGTCCCGGAGGCCGTCCGCGCGGTCCACTCGGCGTTCGGCCTCGACTCCGACAGCGACGAAGCGGTGGTCTACGGAGGCACCGGCCGCTGATGGCCATGCCCCGACAGCCCAGGCACAGCTGGCCCACCGACGCCGCCGACTGGTCCGATCCGCGACCAGCGGGGGCGCGGCTGGCTGCGGGGCCTGGGCTGACCGGTTCCCGGCCGCCTGCGCTCGACGCGGGGGCGTCGGCCGGCCCAGAGCCGACCCCGAGCCGGTTGTCCGTGTCGGGGTCGGGTGCTGTTCCCCGGCCGTCCGTGGCTGGGCAGGCTCCCGCGCCCCGCGCCTCCGCGCCCGGGGCGCCTGTCCCGCCCCAGGGCCCCGCGTCCGGGGTGGCTGTCCCGCCCCAGGGCACCGCGTCCGGGGTGGCTGTCCCGCCCCAGGGCACCGCGTCCGGGGTGGCTGTCCCGCCCCAGGGCACCGCGTCCGGGGTGGCTGTCCCGCCCCAGGGCACCGCGTCCGGGGTGACTACCGCGTCCCAGGTGTCCGTGTCCGGGGCGGCTGCCGTGCCCCGGGCCTTCGTGTCCGGGGTGGCTGTCCCGATCCAGGCCTCCGTGTCCGGGGTGACTACCGCGACCGAGGCCTTCGTGTCCGGGGTGGCTGTCCCGATCCAGGCCTCCGTGTCCGGGGTGACTACCGCGTCCCAGGTGTCCGTGTCCGGGGCGGCTGCCGTGCCCCGGGCCTTCGTGTCCGGGGTGGCTGTCCCGATCCAGGCCTCCGTGTCCGGGGTGACCACCGCGACCGACGCGTCCGTGTCCGGGGTGACCACCGCGACCGAGGCCTCCGTGTCCGGGGCGGACGCCGAGCCCCGGGCCTTCGTGTCCGGGGTGCGTGCCTCGCGGGTGGGGTGGTCCTCGTGAGTGCGGGGTTCTCGCGGCCCACTCTTGCCGTCGTGGGGGCCACCGGCACCGTTGGTGCCGTCATGCTGCAGATTTTGTCTCAGCATGCTGATATCTGGGGCGAGATCCGGCTCGTTGCCTCTCCGCGTTCCGTCGGTCGCAAGTTGACCGTGCGTGGGGAGGAGGTCGAGGTCGTGGCGCTGTCGGAGGAGGCCTTCGACGGCGTCGACGTCGCCATGTTCGATGTCCCGGACGACATCGCCGAGCAGTGGGCGCCCCTCGCCGCCGCCAAGGGTGTCGTCGTGATCGACAACTCCGCCGTCTTTCGGATGGACCCGGACGTGCCTCTGGTCGTCCCGGAGGTCAATCCGCACGCCATCCGGCAGCGCCCTCGCGGGATCATCGCCACCCCGCACTGCACCACCCTGTCCATGATCGTCGCCCTCGGCGCGCTGCACGCCGAGTACGGCCTGCGTGAGCTGGTGGTCTCCACCTACCAGGCGGTGAGCGGGGCCGGCCGGGCCGGCGTCGACACCCTGCGACGGCAACTGTCCCTGGTCGCCGGTACGGAACTGGGGACCAGCCCCGGAGACGTACGGCGTGCCGTGGGCGACGGGACGGGCCCGTTCCCGGAGCCGGTCGCGCTGAACGTCGTACCGTGGGCCGGTTCGGCGCGCGCCGACGGCTGGTCGTCGGACGAGATGCAGCTGCGGGACGAGTCCCGCAAGGTTCTCGGGCTGCCCGCCCTCCCCGTCGCCGTGACCTGCGTACGCGTGCCGGTCGTCACCGCGCACGCGCTGACCGTCCACGCCCGCTTCCAGGGCGAGGTCACCGTCGCCGGTGCGCGGGAGATCATCGCGACCGCCCCCGGAGTCGTCCTGTTCGACAACCCGGACGCGGGGGAGTTCCCGACCCCCGTCGACGTCGTCGGCACGGATCCGACCTGGGTCGGCAGGGTCCGGCGGTCACTGGACGACCCGACCGCCCTGGAGCTCTTCGTGTGCGGGGACAATTTGCGCAAGGGATCAGCGCTCAACACCGCACAGATCGCCGAGCTGGTGGCGGCCGAGCAGGCCTGACGAATCCCTCCGGTGGGTCACGATTTGTTGATCTTGGCGGAAATCGCTCTGGTGGTGGCATAAAACGTTTGTAGGATTCACGTGAGAACTGAGGTGCGGTCCGACAAAAGTCCGCATCCGGGACCCGGGACCTTCGGCGTTCGAGGATTTTGCTCCCCGCCCTCCGCAACCACGCGAAGGGCGGGGAGCGTCTTTGCGGTCGTCCTTCCGGGGCGTGGGGACGCCGTGACCATGCGTGGGGACGCAACGGTCACCTTGGATTTAGGGGAAGAGCGGGACGCATGAGGGTGGCTGTGTCGGATGACGCAAGAATGATGCCGGATGCGTACAACCCTGATGAGGGTAGGCGTGTCCAACATGCGTGGCAGAGGTACTCGACTTCAGAGCGGCGACGCGCGGCAGCGCCCTGCGTCCACCGCGCCGACTCCGCGTGCCCGGGGCGCCCGGCGGCCTGCCGGTGATCGCGCCGATGCCCGCAGCGCGGCCGGCCCGCATACCCAATCAGCGTGAAGGCGTCGACGACAGCGCGGCGGCGGGAACCACGGTCGATCACCTGACCGAGACGTACCGCGCCCACTACCGCTCCCTCCTCGGCCTCGCCGCGCTCCTCCTCGACGACACCGCCTCCTGCGAGGACGTCGTCCAGGAGGCCTTCATACGGGTCCACTCGGCACGCAAGCGCGTCCGTGACCCGGAGAAGACGCTCGCCTATCTGCGCCAGACGGTGGTGAACCTCTCCCGCTCCGCGCTGCGCCGCCGCATCCTCGGCCTGAAGCTCCTGTCCAAGCCGATGCCGGACATGGCGAGCGCCGAGGAGGGGGCGTACGACCTGCTGGAACGCGACTCCCTCATCAAGGCGATGAAGGGTCTCCAGCGCCGCCAGCGCGAGGTCCTCGTCCTGCGCTACTTCGCGGACATGACCGAGGCCCAGGTCGCCGAGACGCTCGGCATATCGCTCGGCTCGGTGAAGGCGTACGGCTCGCGGGGGATCGCCGCGCTGCGCATCGCCATGGAGGAACCGGCATGAGCGACCAGGACCGGGAACGGGAGTGGGAGCGGGGGCCGGGGCAAGGAACGGGGCCGGGAACGGGGCCGGGGCACGAGCGGGATCCGGCCGGGGATCAGGATCAAGCACAGGCGCAGGCGCAGGAACCGGGCGAGAGCCAGGGCCAGGGCCGGAGTCGGGTTCAGGGCGAGGACTGGAGTCAAGGCCAGGACCAGGACGAGGGCCAGGATCGGGACCAGGGCCAGGGCCAGGACCAGGACCAGGGCCAGGGCCCGGACCCCGATCAGGGCTGGGGGCAGGTCCATGGGCTCCGGAGCCGGGGGCCGGGAGCCGGTGGGCTTCGGGGGGCCGGGGGTGCCGGCGCGGGGAGCGGCGGTTTCCGGACCGGGGAATTCCGGGCCGGTAGGGTTTCTTCCAACGGGGCCCGATCCAACGGGAGTTGGCCGGCCGGAGTCCATGGACCAGGTCGCCACGAGCAAGAGCACACGCAATCGCACGCTGGGAACGGAACTGTGAACCACGGCCCCGACGACCAGAGCCTGGACGGGCTCGACTCGGAAGAGCTGGCACTGCGGAGGATGCTGCACCAGGCGGTGGGCCAAATTCAGCCAACCGACGCCGTGCTGGAACACCTTCGACGTGCCGTGCCCGCCCGCCGGGCCCGCAAGCGGCACGCCGCCATCGGCATGGCCGCCGCCGCGCTGCTCATCGGCACGGCCGTCCCGGCTTTGCTGCACGTCTCGAATGTGACCGGTACCGCGTCCGACCCCTCCGTCATCGCGGGCCACGGCTCGCAGACCAAGGAGGACAAGAACAGCAGCACGGGCCCGGACGGCGGCGAGAGCACCTCCGGCGGCAACACCTCCGGCTCGGTCGAGAGCAAGCCGTCGAGCAGCGTCCCCTCGGGCGGCGCTGCCACCCCGGACAAGGGCGGCAGCGGCGGCAGCACGACCGGGGCCACCAGCCCGATGGACACTCCGGGCCCCCCGGCGACCTGCGAGGCGACCCAGCTGGGCTCGGCCACCGGCTCGGTCGGCGACCCCGACGCCACCGGAGCGGTCTACGGCACGTTTCGCGTCGTCAACGTCTCCACCACCCCCTGCACGGTCAGCGGCGACGGCACCGTGGCGACCACGGCGCAGGGCGCGGCCGACCCGACGAAGGTGAGCAGCGCCGCCCACTCCGCGGGTGACGCGGCCGTCAACCTGCCCGACCCGTCCCTCGCGGTCAGCGGACTGGTGCTGCAGCCCGGCGCGGCCTACACGGTCCAGTTCGCCTGGGTGCCCTCGGAGGCGTGTCCCACGACCGGCACCACCACCGACGGCGGCACCACCGGCGGCCCCACCGAGTCGCCGAGCCCCACGCCGACCGAGAGCCCCGACACGACCACGACCACCGAGGGCGGCGACGGCGGCCCCTCGACGCAGTTGGTCACGGAGGACGGCACCCCGGCCGACGGCAGCGTGGCGGTGTCCTACACGACGGACGCCGGCTCGCCCACGGTGACGGCGACGGTGGCGAACGCGTGCGCGGGCGTGGTGTACAAGACGGGCGTCCTGGCGGAGACCACGTAATCGGACCGGACCACGTGAGACCACGTGACCGGGGTCAGGCGGGTCAGGCGGGGGCGCCTTCCCGTGCGGGTTCCTCCGTGGGCGTGAGCCCCAGCTCCGCGTCCCGGGCGAACTCCACCTCGCGGCGCACCAGCCGGAACCACATGAAGACGACGAACCCCGCGAAGACGAACCACTCACCGGTGTAGCCGAGGTTCTGGAACGCCTTCAGGTCGAGCCCGGTGTCCGCGGGCGCGGTCGCCGGTACGGCCCGCATCCCCGAGTCGCCCTTGTCGAGGGTCACCCAGGCGTCGTACACGTCGTACGGCACGAGGTTCACCAGCGAGGCCGCGCTGATCGCGCCGGTCTGCCCCGCGGGCAGGCCCCCGGCCGCGCTCACCCCGTTGGACCCCGGTGTCTCGGACGCCTGGAGCGCGCCGGTGACGGTGACCTCCCCGGCGGGCGGGGCGGGAGCCTTCGCGGTGTCGGCGCTCCCGGGCAGCCAGCCGCGTACGACGGGCAGTGCCTTGCCCTCGTCGGTGCGCAGCAGGGTCAGCACGTAGAAGCCCTCGCGGTCGTCGAGCTGCCGGTCGGGAACGAGCAGTTGCCTGCCGTACCGTCCGCTGACGGTGACGCGGTCGCCGGAGGTCTTCTTGTCGACGGGCAGCAGCTCGGCCAGTGGCCGTGCGGCCTCCTCCTTCTCGGCGGAGACCTCCTCGGTGGCGGTCCTGTGGTCCTGCACCCGGTCCTCGAACCGGCTCAGCTGCCACGACCCCATGAACACACAGAAGGGGATGGCGAGCAGCACGAAGACGTTGATCCCCCACCAACGGGGCGTCAGCAGAAACCGGTACACGCCTCCCAAGGTACGGGGCGGGGGCGGGCGCCGGGCTCGCGGGGTCAGTACGGTCGCGTCAGTACCGTTCCGTCAGTGCCGCCAGGTGGTCCCGGCTCGCCGGGGGCTCGTAGGGCTCGGGCCAGAAGTCGGTGACGGTGGCTATGCGCCCCTCTCCGTCACCGGTGAAGAAGGTCAGGGCGTCCATCTCCTGCGTGCCCACGGTGAAGCGCAGCCAGGTGACGACCTGCCCCGGTTCGGCGACCACGCGTTCCGTCCGCAGGTGCCAGTCGCTCGGATACTCGCGGTTGAAGCGGACGAACCGCTCCTTTCCGCTGATCCGCTCGCGGGTCTGGGGCATGGTGTAGACGACGTCGTCGGCCAGGGTGTCGGCGAACGCGTCCCAGTCGCGGTCCTCGGCGGTGGCCCAGAACCTCTCAACTGTCTCGCGGAGGCGGAGATCGGTTGTCTCGCGCAGATCGGTGGTGTCGGTCATGCGGCAGAGTCTGCACCCCGGCACTGACATCGGCTTCGGCCTGTGGATATCTCGGTCGCCTCGCCCGCGGAGTTTTCCACAGGCTGGGGACCTCGGCGGCGGAATGTCGTGGTGGGCGGGCAATATGGGGCCATGACTGAGAGCAACGGGTCCATGCCGAGCACCACCACGCCGGACACCCTCACGCCGGACACGGCCGTGCCGGACTGGGAGAAGCGGTTCCGGGCGCCGCGGGTGTCGCTGCCCGACTGGGCGGAGGACGCGCCGGACCGGTCCCTGTTCGTGTCCAACGCGACGGGGACGTACGAGCTGTACGCCTGGGACCGCGCCACGGGAGAGCAGCGCCAGGTGACCGACCGCCCGAACGGCACGACGGACGGCGTGCTGTCGCCCGACGGCGAGTGGATCTGGTGGTTTGACGACAAGGACGGCGACGAGTACGGCGTATGGCGCCGGCAGCCGTTCGGGGGCGCGGCCGAGGGCGGCGAGGACGAGCCGGCGACCCCCGGTCTGGCGGCCTCCTACCCGGCGGGGCTCGCGCTGGGCCGGGACGGCCGTACGGCGGTCGTGGGGCGCTCGACCGACGAGGACGGTACGACGATCCACCTCTCGGTGGCAGGTGCGCCCCCGGTGGAGATCTACCGGCACCGCGAGTCGGCGGGCGTCGGGGACCTCTCGCACGACGGTTCGCTGATCGCGATCGAGCACACGGAGCACGGCGACGCGATGCACTCGGCGCTGCGCGTCGTGCGCCCGGACGGTACGACGGTCGCCGAGCTCGACGACACCAAGGGAGGTGCGAAGGAACTGGGCCTGGAGGTGCTGGGCTTCGCGCCGGTGGAGGGCGATGCGCGGCTGCTCGTCGGGCATCAGCGGCGCGGGCGCTGGGAGCCCCTCGTCTGGGACGTGGCGACCGGGGAGGAGACGGACCTCGCCCTCGACCTGCCGGGTGACGTGAGCGCGGAGTGGTATCCGGACGGCTCCGGGCTGCTCGTCGTGCACGGCTTCGAGGCGCGCAGCGAACTGTTCCGCTACGACCTGGCCTCGCGTGAGCTGGTGAGGGTGCCGACGCCGGCCGGCACGGTCTCGGGGGCGACGGCCCGGCCCGACGGCAGCGTGGAGTACCTGTGGTCGTCGTCGGCGCAGCCGTCGTCGGTGCGCTCGACGACCGGAGCGGTGGTCCTGGACCCGCCCGGGCCGAAGTCGCCGGGTTCGGTGCCGGTGGAGGACGTGTGGGTGGAGGGGCCCGGGGGCCGCATCCACGCCCTGGTCCAGAAACCGGCGGGAGCGTCCGGGCCGTTCCCGACCGTCTTCGACATTCACGGCGGGCCCACCTGGCACGACAGCGACTCGTTCGCGGCGGGCCCGGCGGCCTGGGTCGACCAGGGGTACGCGGTGGTGCGAGTCAACTACCGGGGCTCCACCGGGTACGGGCGTGAGTGGACGGACGCCCTCAAGCACCGGGTCGGTCTGATCGAGCTGGAGGACATCGCGGCGGTCCGGGAATGGGCGGTCACCTCGGGCCTCGCGGACCCGGACCGGCTGATCCTGACCGGCGGTTCCTGGGGCGGCTACCTCACGCTGCTCGGCCTCGGTGTCCAGCCCGAGGCGTGGGCGCTGGGCCTTGCGGCGGTGCCGGTCGCGGACTACGTCACGGCGTACCACGACGAGATGGAGGCGCTGAAGGCGATGGACCGGACGCTGCTGGGGGGTACGCCGGAGGAGGTTCCGGAACGGTTCGAGGCGTCGTCGCCGTTGACGTATGTCGACGCGGTGCGGGCGCCGGTGTACATCTCGGCGGGGGTGAACGACCCGCGCTGTCCGATTCGGCAGATCGACAACTATGTGAAGCGGCTGGAGAAGCGGGGGGCGGTACACGAGGTGTACCGCTATGACGCCGGGCACGGATCGCTGGTTGTGGACGAGCGCATCAAGCAGGTCCGGTTGGAAATGGAGTTCGTGGAGCGGCATCTGGGGTCGTAACGGATTTCCTTCGCCCCCGCCGCCCCTACCCGTCCCATCCTGTCCCTGGGGGCTGCGCCCCCAGACCCCCCTTCGCGCTGAACGCGCTCGTCCTCAAACGCCGGACGGGCTGAACTACTCAGCCCCTCCGGCGTTTGAGGAGCGGGGGAAACTACGCCCCCGCCCGCTCACCCCGTCGCCTCCCCAACAGTTCCGCCAACCCCCGCCGCGTCGCCGCCAGCACCACCCGGTCCTCCGCCCGCAGCACATACGTCGCCGGCAGATCCCACACCAGCCCCGACGGCCGCCCGTCCTCCCCGACCGCCCCCACCCCCGTGTCCAACGCCAACACCCGCCAGGACCCCGCCCGAAACGCCTCCCCCACCGTCCGCCCCTCCAACTGCACATGCCCGCCCACCCGCATCGCCGCGAACAGCAACACCCGCCGCTCGACGGGAATCGTGCCCAGGATCTGCGTCTGACGCCCCATCATCGCCCCGGCGAACGCGGGCGCCGCCAGATGCGAGACGCTCCGGCTGCGGGTGGTCGCCCCGGGGTGCGCCGCCCGCAGGGTGCGGTACACGGCGGTGGCGAAGTCGTCGTCGTACAGACGCAGGACGACGCGCAGGTCGGGCCGTACAGAACGCCCGTACAGCACCGCCTCCAGGTTCGTGGTGTCGGCGCTGGTGAGGGCGAGGAGGGCCTGGGCGCGGTTGACCTTCGCGGCCTCCAGGACGCCCTCCTGGGTCACGTCGCCCAGCACCACCGGCACCCGCAGCCGCCGAGCCGTCGCGAGCCCGCGTGCCTCGGGGTCGGCCTCGACGCACACCACCGGGATGTCGAGTTCGCGCAGCCGGGTCAGCACCCGGGTGCCGATCTTGCCGAGTCCGAGGAGGACCACGTGCCCGCTCAGCCCGCGCGGCGGCTTCCGTACCGCCGACGCGCTGCGGAACGTACCGAGCGCCTCGAGGACGGCGGCCAGCAGTACCGGCAGCAACAGCAACCCGACCAGCCCGGACAGGAGTTGGAGGATCTGGCGGGACATGGAGGCCCCGAGCGCGGGGTCGTTGATGGCGAAGAGGTCGAGGAGGGTCAGGTAGGTGGCGTGGACGGGGTGGTCGCCGGTGGCGGCGGACAGCGCGATCGCGAGGGCGATCACGCACCCGACCATCCCGGCCAGCGACCACCGCAGCCGGCGCGAGAAGATCGAGGCGAACGGCGGCACCACGCCCCGCCCCCGCCCGGCCGACATCGACGTCCCGGAGTACGCGTACGCCACCTGCTGGAGTACGACGGTCCCGCGCCCGGTCGCCGCCGCCACCGCGGCCTCGTCGGGGAGCAGCCGGGGCCCGTGGGCGCCGCTGCTCTCGGAGCCGTCGGCGCCGGCCGGGTCGCTGCTGGTGGCGGAGAGCAGGGCGAGGGTGTGCAGGCCCGGGTCGGCGACCTCGCCCGGCGCGGGCGGCTGCCGTTCCACCGCGCGCAGCAGCAGCCGGTCGGTCTGGACGACCTTGCTGGTACCGGTGATCGCGGTGGCGGCGAGCGCGGGGGCGGCGGTGTCGGCGTCGGACAGTACGGTCGTGGACGCGTCGAAGTCCTCGTCGGGACCACTGCCCCCGCCGTCGCCGTCACCGTCGCCGTCCGTACCGTCGGCGGTCGGGGCCGCCAACGCCGCTGCCTGGTCGAGGAGTTCCTCGATGTGCTGGCCCAACCGCCGGTTGTAGAGCCGCAGTACGAGGCGCAGGCGTGGGTTGAGGCGGCGGGCGGTGAGTGCGGCGCGGATGTTGGTCTCGTCGTCGTCGTACACGAGGGCCAGGGCGGCGGCCCGTTCCGCGCCCGCCTCGGCGAGCACGGCCTCGGTCAGCTCGTCGGCCTCCAACACCCCTGTGTGCGACCCGGGTTGGCCGGCAGTCGTAGCGGTCTGGTTCGTCGTGGTTCCGTTTCCCGCCGCCCGGTTGACGGCGGCGGACATCCGGTCGAGCAGCGCCGACGCGGTCCCGGCGGCCCGTACGACCACCGGCGGCCGTACGGTGCGTTCCGAGGGCGGGACGACGAGGGTGACGTGCTCGCCGTACACATTGCGCAGCTCGTGGGCCAGCCGGTGCGCGAGCCCGTCGTCACCGCACACGATCATGTGCGCGGCGGGATCACCGGCCCGGGGACCGTTCGGCGCGCCCGGTCCGTTCGACCCGCTCTGACTCGGAAGGTTCCCCATGATCGCCACAAGGAAGAAGACTGCCAGCTCCCGCTGGAGCGGGGCTCAGTGGGCCATCACGGGCTCGCCCTCGGACGGCTCCAGGGCCCGGTTCGGAATCAGGAGCGCCGCGATCACCGCACCGACCACGAAGAACCCGGAGCCCCACGCCAGGGTGGCCGTGTAGCCCTCGACCCCGGCCTGCGCCATGGCGAGCGCGCTGGGCTTGTGCGAGGTCAGGTAGTCGGTCGCGGCCGACGAGGCGACCGTGGTCAGCAGTGCCGTACTGATCGAACCGCCCACCTGCTGACCGGTGTTGATCAGTGCCGAGGCGACACCCGAGTCCTCGTGGTGCAGGCCCGAGGTCGCCCCCTGGAACGCGGTGGTCATCACGCTACCGAGGCCGAGGCCCATAAGGATCATGCCGGGCATGATGTCGGTGGCGTAGCCGCTGTCCAGCTCGATCCGGGTCAGCATGGCCATACCGGCTGCGGCGACCAGGAAGCCGGCGGTGATCACGATCTTCGGGCCGACCTTGGGCAGCACCAGCACAGGCATGGTGGTCGACGAGACGACGACGGCCGCGACCATCGGCAGGTACACCAGACCGGTCTTGATCGGCGAGTAGCCGAGACTGGCCGCGAAGTAGTAGGTCAGGAACAGGAAGATCGAGAACATTCCCATGCCGATGACGAACACGGCCATGAACGAACCACCGCGGGTCCGGTCCAGCACGACGCGCAGCGGCAGCAGCGGATGCGCGACCCTGGACTCCAGCCACACGAACACCGCGAGCAGCACCGCGCCGGTGATCATGGAGCCGAGGGCGAGAGGGTCGGTCCAGCTGGTGGACTCGACGTGCGCGAACCCGTAGACGACGGCGAACAGCGCGGCGCTCACCACGACGATGCCCGGGATGTCGAGCTTGGGCTTCTGGGTGATCACGGGCTTGGCCAGCAGCAGCAACGCACCGATCAGGGCGGGGACCGCGAAGACGACGTTCACGTACATCACCCAGCGCCACGACGCCCATTCGGTGAGCATGCCGCCGACCAGCAGCCCGACCGCGCCGCCCGCACCGCCCAGCGCACTGAAGATGCCGAAGGCCTTCGCCCTCTCGGACGGCTCCGTGAAGGTCACGCTCAGCAGCGAGAGTGCGGCGGGCGCGAGCAGTGCGGCGAAGAGGCCCTGGGCCACGCGTGCCGCGACGAGGATCTCGAAGCTGCCGGCCGCGCCGCCGAGAATGGACGCGGCCGCGAAACCTGCCAGGCCGATCACGAAGAGGGTGCGTCGGCCCAGCAGGTCACCGAGTCGGCCGCCGAGCAGCAGCAAACTGCCGAACGCCAGGGCGTACCCCGTGATGACCCACTGCCGGCTCCCGTCGCTGAAGCCGAGGTCCTGCTGCGCCTCGGGCAGCGCGATGTTCACGACGGTGGCATCGAGCATGACCATGAGCTGCGCCAGGCCTATGACGGCCAGCACCCACCAGCGCACGGCATGGGAGCCGCGAAGGCCCGAGTCTGTCTTTCCGGAGTCGGGCGCTCCGCGGTCGATGGTGGTACTCATTTCTTTCCCTTGCTTTGAGCATGGCTGATAGCCGTGTGGAATTTGATGGGTTGCGCTTTGATGGGTTACGCGAAGAGTCCAGTCACGCTGCAGCGGCGATATCCAGACTTTTCATCTGCGCACTGTTGGTCCTCGTCCTGGCGAGCAGCCGGCCGGCGACCGGCAGCCGGGCGAGGCGGAGCATCACGGACCGAAGCAGCGACTCGGCGCGGTTGCCCGGGGTGAAGAAACTGCGCTGGCCCACAGCGCTGCCGAGATGGTGGGCGATGAACGGGCGCAGCCGGTCCTCCCAGTCCCGCAGTGCCCGTGGCACGTCGTGGGGGTGGCGTTCCAGCATGGTGCCGAGCAGGTCCGCCCCGGCGAGGCCGGTGGATGCCCCCATGGCGGAGTAGACGGTCAGGCACCACGCGGCGTCGCCGACGAGCACGACTCGGCCGCGGTGCCAGTGGTCGAGGTGCACCTGCTCGGCGGAGTCGAACAGGTGGTCCGGGGCCTTCTCGAACTGGTCGAGCAGCCAACCGAGCGTGGAGCCGGTGGGCTGGGGGCCGTAGGCGGCGCGCAGCGAGTCGATGGCCGGCCGGGTGAACTCGGCGTCCACGTCGTCGGTGCGGTAGGAGAACATCACCGACGGCATACGGTCGGCGAACGAGAACACCCACACCGATCGGCCCGCCTCGATCATGCTCAGCCCGTCCTGCGGGCGGTAGCCGGGTATCGGCTCGGGCAGTCTGTACACGGCGATCATGTAGTTCAGCCGACGGATCGGGCTCTGCTCGGGCTCGAACGCAAGCCGGCGCACCGTCGAGCGCAGTCCGTCTGCCCCGACCACCAGGTCGAACCGTTCGACGCTGGTCGTCTCCGTCGTCAGGTCGCGGATCTCGACGTCCACCCCGTCGGGGTCCTGGTCCAGCGCGATCGGCACGGTCGAGTACCGGATCTCGACCTCGTCGGGCAGGGCGGTGAAGGCCGCGTCTTCGATGTCGCCCCGCAGTACCATTCGAGACCCGCCGAACACATCGGCGTAGCTCACACCGGGGCGGCGTCGGTCCGCGCGGTCGACGGCGTAGCTCACGCCTTCCGGGGCGAAGCGATTCGGCACCGCATCGGCGAAGCCCAGCCGTTCGGCGGCGGCGAGCCCGGTCCCGAACAGGGCGATGAAGTAGCCGCCGCGGCGCCGCTCGGGGGCCTTCTCCAGTACCACCACGTCCCAGCCCGCGCGATGCAGTCGCAGCGCGGAGGCGATCCCGCTGATCCCGAGGCCGACCACCAGGGCCCGCTGTCGCGATGTCGTGTTCTTGTCCGTGGGATTGTGCTCCGACACTGTCGTGTCCTCCATCTGGTGGGGGGGGGTCGGCCGTTCAGGAAACCGAGGAGGGGGGCGTTGACCTCGGCGCGACGCTCCTGCTGCCTGCTTGGTGGGCATGACCGAGAACCGTCTGGAAACTGATCACTTTCCAGACGGGAAGCAGATCGATTTCCTCACCGATGAAGGTGAGGCGAGTGGGTGACGGGCTGAGATCTCAGCCCTGGAGGGCCGCGTCGGTGTCCGCGATGGCCAGGCTGCTGTTGATGTTGGCGGCGGCCAGTGCGCCGGCCGCCGCGGAGGCCCCGACCTGGGCGACCGGATCGGT